>NC_009667.1:360833-721666 GCF_000017405.1 Brucella anthropi ATCC 49188 | reverse complement strand
CAAACGGCGCAAAAGCTTCTTTTGTCAGCGGTTCAATCACCAGAGTTTCGACGTGCAAATCATCCTCCCCGTAAAAGCAGATTTCTTATAGTGACAAAGCTTGGTGATGTGGCTTCTGTCAATTGCGAAGCAGTTTCAACCGAAACAAGAAAAAGCCGGGCCAAAGACCCGGCTTTCAACATGTAAAACTGATAAAAATTCAACGCTTCAGGAGCGACGTCACTGCAGGCACGCCACATGCAGCGAGTGCGAGCTTCACGAGATCGCCGACGATAAAGGCGCCGAAGCCGAAGGCAATGGCCTTTTCCAGACCGAAGAGATAGGCCATCCAGCCTGCGCCCATCAGCAGAATAACGGCTTCTGCAAGCAACATTGCACCGCCGAGAGCGAGTGGGTTGCGCGCCAGTCCCTTGTCAGCAGCGCGCCCGACGATCCAGGCCGCAGCAAGATAGGAAAGCAGATATCCGCCCGTCGGGCCAACCATATAGGCAAGGCCGATGCCCTTCTCCGGCGTCCCGGTGAAGACTGGCATACCAAGCGCGCCTTCAAGCAGATAAAGAGCAACTGTCGCCACGGCGAGCCGCGAACCGTACAGAGCTGAAATTGCAAAGAGAGCGAAGGTCTGCATGGTCACGTTGACATAGACCAGATCGACTTTGATCTTGGCGGAAATGGTAAGAACAGCCGTTCCGATCAGCGCAAGCCCGACAAACCAGAAAGCACGAGCCAGTTGTCTGGTGGGCAGATATTCTGCGGCGAGTGAGGCCGTGGCGACGCGAGACTTTGCTCTATGAGGCATATCCAACTCCACTTTTAACGCGCTGACAGACACCGGAATGCGAAATTCTCCGGAATCTGCCCGCTGACGCGATTGTCAGCGCGCGTGACTGTTCACGTTTGCAACCCGACTATATAAGGCCTATGCCGTTTCATCAATCAAACCAAAGAAGAATGGAAGCCGCTTCAATGGCGCTTGTTTTCGACAGCAGTTTCACGCCCCAGTATGGGAAACCGGTTGAACTGAGTAAAGGCATTTTGCGCCTCACCGTCAACAATCCGAGCGCTTTCACCTTTCACGGCACCAACAGCTATATTATCGGCACGGATACGCTGGCGATCATCGATCCCGGCCCGGAAGATGAGGCACATTATAACGCCTTGATCGCTGCCGTAGCCGGTCGCCCGGTCAGCCATATCTTCGTCAGCCACACCCACCGCGACCATTCACCTTTGGCGCAGCGCCTGAAGGAAAAACTTGGTGCCCGCACCGTTGCCGAGGGACCGCATCGCCCTGCCCGCCCGTATTATGCGGGCGAAACAAACATGCTCGAGGCAAGCGCCGATACGGAGTTCGTTCCGGATATAGCGCTGGCCGACGGAAGCATGATCGAAGGCGATGGCTGGGCTTTGGAAGGGATTCACACTCCCGGACATGCCGCCAACCACATGGCGTTCGGCTTGAAGGGAACGGGCGTTCTTTTTTCCGCCGACCATGTCATGACATGGGCGACATCCATCGTCGCACCGCCCGACGGATCGATGAATGACTATATGGTCTCGCTGGAAAAGCTACTGGCACGCGATGACAAGGTCTATCTGCCGGGGCATGGCGGCGCTGTCACCAAGCCTGCCGCCTTCGTTCGCGGCCTGCGCGCCCATCGCAAGATGCGCGAGCGTGCCATTTTAGAACGCGTTCTGCAGGGGGACCGGACAATAGGCGATATGGTGAAAGTGATCTATCGCGACACCGATCCGCGATTGCATGGTGCGGCTGCGCTGTCCGTGCTGGCGCATCTGGAAGATCTTGTCGGACGCGGGGAGGTCACGACCGATGGCCATCCGTCGCTCGACAGTATCTATCTTCCCGGCTGATTATTCCACGTCAGCGGGAGCCTTGTTGACCTCGCCTTCCAGCGCTCCCAGAAAATCGGTTATGAAACCGGCATTCTGCCCCATATCGCGTTTGCCATAGCGTGACAGCGAACGCACATCGACATAGGTGGTTTCGCCTTCGTCAAGCAGCCGGATAACGATATCGCTTCTCAGGCCCAGAATGAAACTGTGCGCCGTCACTGCAAATCGCGTGGTGTTCTGTTCCGGCGAAGAAGCATTACGCGCGATCTCCTGCCATCCGAAAGTCCTGAGAACCGTCTCGACCCCTTGCGCAACGCGGTCGGGTGCGGCTTCATAGCGGCGTCCAACCACATCAGGATAGGCGGTCAACTGTGTCAGCGCATCGCCACTCACGGCCACTGTCAGCGGGTTCATCCATTGAAGACGTGGCGGCATGTTGGACGGGAATTGCGGCGGCGTCTCGAAATCGGTGGAGATGTCGTAAAGCGGCGGAGAGAGATACCACAGTGACGTTACCAGCCCGACTGGAAGCAACACCGCAAAAGCGAATATGCCGCCCCAGAAGGAGCGCGCGCCGCCCTTGTCGCCATTGATCCAGAGATTGCGAAAACCTTTAGCCGAGCAGAGAAGGGCCAGAGCGGCAAGACCGGTGCTCAATCCGGCAAGCAGCACTAGGTCAGGTGTCTCCAGTGTCCAGAAGCGATGCAGAAGAAATGCCATCGCAAGCAGCACGAGCGCAAAAACACCAAACCGAAGCGCCCACACTGCAGAGCGCGACTGACGCCGCTGGTAGCGAAGTTTTCTCATGCAGTCTCCGAGAGCATTTCCAGCTTATACTGAATCATTGGAGCAGCTCTGTCTCTCTGTTTTCACGCAGTATGAATAGCAGAGAGATTTTCGCTCGGCAAAACTTCGACGTAGTAATTCAAATGTCCCACCTGGCTTGAACATGGCGGGGCACTTTTCTTGGCAATATCATTTAGAGCGGTTTCGGTCAAAACGGGGTTGCTGGCACCGCTCTAAATATTTTTTCGTCGCATTGTTCTACGCAAAACCGCTTCGCACTTTTGCTGGAAATGCTCTAATAACGTGCATCTTTCGGCTTCTTCATGTTGGGCCAGTCCTTCACCTTGCCGGCGAAATCGGGGCGCGGCATATGGGTGAAATATTCCGACACATCGATGGCTTCCTGATCTGTCAGAACACTGCCCTGCCCGATGGGCAGATTGTAGTTCTGTGCGGGCGGCATCGCATATTTGACGAATTGTGCCGCCTTGTAGGTCCGTGCCATCCCGGCGCCGATATTGAAGCTTTCATCGCCCCAGAGCGGCGGGACGATATAGTCACCGGCCTGATCCTTCATGCCCTCACCGCCCGCACCATGACAGGTCGAACATTGTGCGGCGTAGATTCTGGCACCATTTTCTGGATCGGGAGCAAGGCTTTCGTCGATGGGACCGGCATTGCGGATCGCCACTTTCGTACCCTTCTTCACGTCCTGTCCTAGCCAGTCAATATAGGCGATCATCGCCCTCATGTCGGCTCCATCAGGCGGCAGCGGCTTGCCGTTCATCGAACGCTGGAAGCAGCCATTGATGCGCATCACCAGATCGACTTCCTTGCCTGCGCGGGGCATGACGGCGGGATAGAAATTGCTGGTATTGATATAGGAAGCGACATTATCCATCTTGCCCTGCCCCATGTGGCAGGAGTTGCAATTCAGACCGTTGCCGACATTGTCGGGCAGAAGCCGCGCGGTTTCGTTGAGCAACCGCTTGCCATGCATGATTTCAGGCGCGTTCGGTTGCTTGAGAATGTCACGGTCCGGCGGGATGACATAGGTTCCGACCTGATTTTTATCCTTGTCCAGAACCGCATAGGCTTTGGGAGCCGGGGCATCCAGCGAAGGCCGCAGGTGATTGAAGAGGAATGCGCCGCCCGTTACTGCCACGGCAAAACTGGCACCAAGAACGACAATCGTACTGGTTTTCATTGCTTGTTCTCCGGAACGTAATGGACGGGCTTGTGAGCGATTTCACGCCGCATACGCGCGATATTCTGCTCCGTTATGGCAGCGCCGTGGTTGCCCCAGCCGTTGCGAATGAAGTTCAGGATTTCGGCGACCTGCCAGTTTGGAAGATTGGCAAAGCCCGGCATGGTGAAAGCCATCTTGTCCGCTGGCGTGTCAGGCGTCCTGCCCCCGGTCAGAGTGACCTGAATGAGCGAGCTTGGATCATCGGCAAAGACAATCGAATTGCCAGCAAGCGCCGGATAGATGCGCGGTGCACCCTTGCCGCCCATACGATGGCAGACCGAACATTGCTCGACATAGGACAGAGCGCCCGGTGCACTGAAATCTCCCACCTTGAGGGCCGCCGTCGTCACATCTTCCTTCTGTTGCCATTCACGTTCGCATCCTTCGCTTGGTGGCAGCGACTTCAAATAACGGGCAATTGCGCGCAAATCATCTTCCGCAAGATATTGGGTCGAATGCTGCACGACATCGGCCATCGAGCCGAACGCCGCTGTGCGATCGGTACGCCCGGTCTTGAGGAAGGTGACGATCTCGTCTTCGGCCCAGCTCGAAAGGCCTGTATCCTGATCGCGCAGGTTTTTCGCATACCAGCCTTCCAGAACCGAACCGGACAGGAACTTGCCTTTCGGATCGTTCTTCACCGCTTTTTCTTCATAGGCGAGACCACGTGGCGTATGGCACGCGCCGCAATGACCGAGCCCCTCGACCAGATAAGCGCCGCGTGCGATCACCGGATCGGTGTCGGCTGCAATCTCAAACGAACGCGAATTTCGAAAGAAAAGCTGCCAGTAGGCGAGTGGCCAGCGCATGTTGGTTGGCCACGGCAAAGTGCTGGGCTGGTTATCCTGTTGTACCGGCTCCACCTTCGACATGAAGAACGCATAAAGCGCCTTCATGTCCTCGTCATTCACGACCGTATAGGAAACAAAGGGCATTGCCGGATAAAGATGGACATTATCCTGACGCACCCCCTGCCGTACGGCGCGCTCGAAGTCGGCATAGCTGTAGCCACCGATACCGGTTTTGCTGTCTGGCGTGATGTTCGTGGAATAAATCGTGCCAAGCGGCGTCTGCATGCCAAGCCCGCCCGCAAACGCCTTGCCTCCCGGAGCCGTATGGCACGCAGCGCAGTCTCCCGCATGGGCGACATACTCGCCTTTTTCGATCAAAGCCTTGTCGGTGACATCGACGGCGGCTTCGTGTTTCGCCGTCAGCCAATGGGGTGTTGAAAGCGCAAAGAGCCAAGCTGCGGCTAGCGCACCCGCGCCGCCGACCGCCGCTTTCCAGATCAGTTGCATGTGCCCTCCGACACCAATTCCCTTGTGATGAGGAGAACGTCGAAGATTCGGGATGAAAGAGCATTGACCGCGATCAAAACCTGTCGGGGGAATATTTAGCGATCTACAAAAGCAATAACTAATGCACGTTTGGCGTGCTTGATAGATTAGGCAAATCGCATTAGGGGCAGCACCCTCCAGGGGCGCAATTCAATCTGATTACGGCAGATTGGCGCTCCAATTGTTTGTTCAGCACGCATCTGATCCGAAAACCGTTTTGCACTTTTCGGGATGCGTTCTTAGCCTGCAAAGATCACCAGCTTTAAGAATAAGTGAGAAAAAGCTAGGTAAATCAAATAAAAAGGCATTGCAGCAACCGCTAACAGAAGGCATGATTGCGTATGTGGGGGCTTATATTGCAATCGTCGGAGAGGACGGAATGGATCGTGCCCTTCAAAATGGCAACCAGTCATCGGACGGCACAACCGCCGAGGATGCGATGACGCTCGAAGCCGTCGAACTGGAGTTTGCGCTTGGAGCCATCGACGTCCTTATCGAAGGTTTTGATTCCGCGCTCGCCAAGGCCGCAGAACGTGTGGGCGGCGAAGTTCTGTTCAATATGCCTGCTCTCGACACCAGCGAAGCACAACGCATAGGAGCAATTGCCATTGCGGGGCAACCGGAAGATCAGGTTATCTTCGTCACATTGCGCAACGACGGCACGACGTTGTCCGTTGAACCGCCCACGGGCGAAAATGCCGTTTTTGAAAGCCTTGGCCGCAACTACGCCGCCGTCATGAAAAGTCTTTCCCCGAAGTAGAAAGTCAACGGCGCCTGAACGGGGTTATTTCGGCGCTACAGGCTTTGGAACGCCCGCATGAAGATTGTGCGGAGCAACCGGGTTGAGTGTCATCATCGTCTCGACATCCTTGAGTCGCACGAATTTCATCCCCTTCGCTTTCAAGGCCAGAACGCCTTTGGCCACCCCTTCACCCGCCGACCGCGTTGGTTGGTTGATATGCGAGATGATGACGTCGCCGTCACGCGCAGCAGCGATGCGGCGCTCAACCGTCGGCGCCAGCAACGAGGCGCCCTGATCGCCATTCAGCGAATAGCCACCGATCTTGTAGCCCATGCTTGTTGCCAGCTTGATGGCATCGGTCGAATAACGGGCAGTCGCATCGCGATACCAGACAGGCTTCGACACTCCGGCATCAGTAATCGCCGTCGCGCCGGCATCGATTTCCAGATAAACCGCCTCAAGTGATCCTGCTGTCTTGATGCCATACATTTTCGGCTCGTTGGTAATGGCCGGAACATGCATTGCGCCATGGTTCTCGATATCGAACAGATCGGAATTGGCCTTCAAAACCGCCATGGCGGCCGGGTTCTGCTTTATCCATCGCCCCGTCACGAAGATCGTCGCTGGAATACGGTTCTGCACCAGCATGTCCAGAATGCGATGATCGGTCTTGCCCATACAGGCATCAAGCGTCAGTGCCACCTGGGGCGATGCAGCACCACCCCGCGCGATATGCAATTGCGGCTCAACGATCTTGATCGTGTCGTGCGCAGCCTTATTCTCCGCGCGCTCCTGCGGCGAGATATCGTATGCGCTGGCAATGCCAGTCGTGGCGAGAATGACGGCTCCTGCCGAAGCAATAAAACGAAGCATGACAATATCTTCTGAAAATGGCTCAACCACCGGAGATTATTCCGGCAGCTAAGCCAAATTGTGGCGTGCTGTCAAACCTTGCGTATGGCCGACTGCGCAGCGGCAAGACGGGCAATCGGCACACGGAACGGCGAACAGGAAACATAGTCGAGACCTGTCTTTTCGCAGAAGGCGATCGACGCCGGATCACCACCATGCTCGCCGCAGATGCCGAGCTTCAGTTTTTCGCGGGTCTTTCGTCCGCGTTCAGCGGCAATTTCCACCAGTTCACCAACGCCTTCGAGATCGAGCGAAACGAACGGGTCCTGTTCGATCACGCCACGCTGCTGATAGGAGGTCAGGAACGAGGACGCATCGTCGCGTGAAATGCCGAATGTCGTTTGGGTCAAATCGTTGGTGCCAAACGAGAAGAACTCAGCCGTTTCGGCGATTTCGGCAGCGCGCAAAGCCGCACGCGGCAGTTCGATCATCGTGCCGACCATATAGTCGATTTTGACGCCCGCCTCTGCCATGACTTCCTTGGCAACTGCATCGATGCGCGCCTTGACGAAATCGAGTTCGGCTTTCAGACCAACCAGAGGCACCATCACTTCCGGCACCACGTGCTCGCCGGTTTTCTTACCTGCTTCAACGGCAGCTTCAAAAATCGCCCGCGCCTGCATTTCCGCAATTTCCGGATAGGATACAGCCAGACGGCAGCCGCGATGGCCCAGCATCGGGTTGAATTCATGCAGGGCATCCGCGCGTTCGCGCAGCTTTGTCGCATCGACACCCATCGACCGGGCAACCTCTGCGACTTCCTCGTCCGTATGCGGCAGGAACTCGTGCAATGGCGGATCAAGCAGACGGATCGTAACCGGGAGCCCCTTCATGATCTCGAAAAGTTCGACGAAATCCGAACGCTGCATCGGCAAAAGCTTTGCGAGAGCCGTGCGGCGGCCTTCTTCATTGTCGGAAAGGATCATTTCGCGCATGGCGACAATGCGGCTTCCATCGAAGAACATGTGTTCAGTCCGGCAGAGGCCTATGCCTTCCGCACCAAACGAACGCGCCGTGCGGGCATCCGCCGGGGTTTCTGCATTGGCGCGAACCTTCATCCGGCGGGTCCGGTCAGCCCATTCCATTAGCCTGCCGAAATCGCCGGAAAGCTCGGGCTGTAGCATGGCTACCGCGCCTTTCAGGACCTGCCCGGTGCCACCATCAACGGTGACGACATCGCCCTTCTTGAAAGTCTGGCCTGCTGCTAGCATGACGCCATTGCGATAGTCAACGCGAAGCGACCCCGCACCGGAAACGCATGGCTTGCCCATGCCGCGTGCGACGACAGCTGCGTGACTGGTCATGCCGCCGCGCGTCGTCAGAATGCCTTCTGCCGCGTGCATGCCGTGAATATCTTCCGGGCTGGTCTCGATGCGAACGAGAATGACCTTGCGGCCCTCCGACTTTGCCTGTTCGGCTTCTTCCGAAGAGAAGACGATTTCGCCCGTTGCAGCGCCCGGCGACGCTGGGAGGCCCTGACCAATGATCTGACGCTCCGCACGCGGGTCAATGGTCGGGTGCAGAAGCTGGTCAAGCGCGGCCGGATCGACGCGCAGTACCGCTTCTTCCTCGGAAATGAGGCCTTCGCCTGCCATTTCGACGGCCATCTTCAACGCTGCCTTTGCAGTGCGCTTGCCTGAACGGGTCTGGAGCATCCACAATTTGCCACGTTCGATGGTGAATTCGAGGTCCTGCATGTCGCGATAATGCTGTTCCAGCCGGTCAGCGACCTTGAGGAATTCAGCGAATGCTTCCGGCATTACCTTTTCAAGCGACGGTTTGTCGGAACCGGCCGCAATGCGCGCTTCTTCCGTGATGTTCTGCGGCGTGCGAATACCGGCAACGACGTCTTCACCCTGCGCATTGACGAGGAACTCACCATAAAGTCTCTTCTCGCCTGTCGAAGGATTGCGTGTGAAGGCAACGCCAGTCGCAGAGGTTTCACCCATATTGCCGAACACCATCGCCTGCACATTAACCGCCGTGCCCCAGGCCGCCGGGATATTGTGCAAACGACGATAGGTGATGGCGCGCGCATTCATCCAGCTTGAGAAAACGGCGCCTATAGCGCCCCAGAGCTGTTCGCGTGGGTCTTGCGGGAAAGGCTGGCCGAGTTCTTCCTCGACCTTAGCCTTGTAAGAGGCGATGACCCCCTTCCAGTCTTCGGCCGTCAGCGCCGTATCGACCTCAATGCCGAGATCGGCCTTCTTGTCTTCGAGAATTTCTTCAAAGAAGCCATGATCAACACCCAGCACGACATCCGAATACATCTGGATGAAGCGACGGTAGCTGTCATAGGCAAAACGCTCGTCACCCGCTTCGCGGGCGATAGCCTGCACCGTCTCGTCATTGAGGCCGAGATTGAGCACCGTATCCATCATGCCCGGCATGGAAGCACGGGCACCGGAACGCACCGACACCAGAAGCGGCTTTTCGGCATCGCCAAAATTACGCTCCGTCACTTTTGCGATATGGGCCAGAGCCGCCTGAACCTGATCGTTCAGTTCAGTCGGATAGGTACGCTCATGATCGTAATAATAGGTGCAGACTTCGGTCGTGATGGTAAAGCCTGGAGGTACCGGAAGACCAAGGCTGCTCATTTCAGCCAGGTTCGCTCCCTTACCACCGAGAAGATTGCGGTCGCTTGCCGCGCCTTCTGCCTTGCCGTCGCCGAACGTGTACACCCACTTCGCCATCATGGCCTCCTTACTGCAGGATAGGTTCATGAAAGGCTTGCAACAATTACAAGCACTCCTGGAACCAGCTCCTCGTTGCTTATGCGATCGGTAAGGCTGCTGCCAACCAAAAAAGCCCAACCGCGACAATAGAATCGATTAAACGCGAAATCAGCGCGGTAAAGGTTCAAATTGGGACGACGAGAAAGCAGAAAAATCATTATTGCGCCACCAATTGTGCTCAATCGTTCGCACAGCCGGAGAAGTAAATTTCAGCAGCGCGGAACGTTCCATCGGTGCGTTTACATTGCACAACAACGTCAACCGAAATCTCCAACATACGTCGGATGTCAGCGCGTTCGAGTGCGCTTCCCCCTTCCGATTCCTTGACTAGTAAAGTCAGTTGCTCGAAGGCAAGTCTGGCAGAATCTGCATGAACTGTTGTGATGGATCCTGGATGGCCCGAGTTGATATTGCGAATATAATAAAACGCGCTTCCGTCTCTCAGTTCCTGCAGCAATATACGATCGGGACGCATTCGCAGGCACGATTCGAGCAATTCCTTCGGACCTGCATTTGATAGTCCCTGCGAACCCTTCGAATAAAACAGACGCACCTGATTTGGTTGGGAAATTATAAGTTCCGGGCTGTCTTCAATCGAAATGACACGCTCGTGTTGTGGAATATGCTTGATAAGAGCTTTTGAAAGAGTGGTTTTTGCAGATCCCGTCGCGCCAGAGATAATAATATTTTTCCGCGCGATAACAGCTTGACGAAGAAACTCCTTGAATTGCCCTTTTTTGTAGAGTTCTTGTAAACGTTCTTGCTCTTTTGAAAGGGTACGGAAGCTTGTTTGCGTCTGAGAGAAAAAGCCATTGGCGTCCAGATCATCAAGCGTAAAATCAAGCGATGATGGCTTCCGAATTGTGATGCTGACCGTTCCCTTCGTGGTGGCCGGTGGAATGACAATTTGAATTCGCTCGCCATTTGGAAGTGTTGCCGAAAGTATCGGTCGCGTTTCATTGATGGTTTGATGGGAAAAGCTTGCCACCGCCCGGGAAAGGCGCATGAGTTTTTCAAAGGAAAGCCCAGAAAGATCGTGTATCTGCCAACCACCCGGCCCTTCCGTCAGCACCTGACCCGGATGATTGACAATGATCTCATATAACGAGCAATCATTCAGGAAGACCGCGAGAGGCTTTAGAAGTTCAAGAACGACGGCGCTGTCCTGGGCTTCAGCCATTTGTCTACCTATTTTGTCACAAGCGTCGATGGCGGGTGGAAATCACCCAAAGCTGCCCGATCGAGAATGCGATTTCTAGGTTCGGTTACACGGAGCTGGTAAACGCCTGCAAAATCGAGATCGCGAGCGACAAAGATGGAGACCAATTCCCCCTGATGCTTGTGGAGTGTCGGGGCAATATTAATTGATTGCTCTACTGCAATGGCAGCAGCCTGTTTGCCGGCATCCGCGGTATTTTGTGCATCAAAATTGCCGTCTTGCAGACGACTGCTCGCGTAACTTGTCGCATCGCCGACGACGGAAAGGAGAAGCGCACTACCAAAGCGCTCCCACCAATGCGTATCGACCTGCCCACCAACGCCAGCGCGGCCAAGCGCATCTGTTGCTGGCGAGGCAAGCGTGACGACCACACCTTGCGGCGTTTTCGCCCTGTTCCAAAGCACAAACAGACGTTTTTGCCCCCGTTGGAGACCGCCACGATATTCCCCGACAAGCTGGGTTCCCTTTTCCATCAGCACCACGCGGCCGTTATCGGATAAAACATCGCGGTTGATCACGCAGCTTGCAAAGCCCGGCTGATCAGAGGCAAGTGCAGTTTCGAGCACACAAGGGATCGAACTACCCATGGCGATGATGAAATCGCGATTTCCGAGCATACCGGCGCGCGATCCCTCAAGTCGGGTCGGTCGCAGAAGGTTTTCGAACCGCTGTTCGTCGGCATTCTGCTGGTTCTGGCCAATAAAATTGCCATCAATTGGCACAAAATTCCCATCTGGCACCGCATTACTGCCGTTCCCGCCTTCGCCTCGCAAGGCCGAATTTTTCTGTCCCCCGCTATAGGCCATAACGGGCGCACGACGGGCGGCATCAAGCAATTCGTCCACTTGGGGCATGGGGTCTTCAAGGACCGGTGTTGGCAGTTTTACCACCGGCTTTTCTTCAACCGGCTCTGTCTTTTCTCTTGCCGCCTCAAAGGGTGTCGTTTGGCGGATCACGACGCGCTCGGTCTCGATATTGCTGTCCTTTGTTTTGTTTCCAGATGTCGACCACAGAGCAAAGCCAATAAACAACACAATGGCGAGTGCAACAGCACCGCGCTTGAGAACAGGATTATTGTCGACGCGTGTAGCTGTAACCGTTTCGGCGCGCTCGCCTGGGATCTGATGTTCCTCAGTCTCGGCCATATTAATCACTTCTTCCCCTGTCCCGCCAGATCCGGTTTCACGATGCGTTCAACGGACGGAGACGTCGTGTTTGTGGCAGGGTTGATGCCAATCCGGTCATAGGCTTCATTGAATACGCACAGCACATCTTTGCCTCGTCGCAGAATGAATTTGCGGCTTAACGTATGGACCATGACCAGATTGCCATCGACAGTTTTGGGTACGAGGCTCTCCGACCCGTCAGAATTTTCCATATAGATTGCAGGCATTTCCTGATTGCCCGCAAAGGAAAATGTCGTGATTTTACCGTTGTCGTAGACGCTTTGCGGCTCCAGTGCCTCTGCCCCTTGTGCAGAGTAGCGCCAGTTGCGCGGACCATATGCCTCGTGAAGCGACAGCACATTGTCAGCATCCTTGGCTTGGGCTGCGCGCGCCTGGACCGCAGCTTGCTGGCGGCGCAGTTCGGCTTGGTCGTGTGGATATCTGAATTTCACATAAAAATAAGTATTCTCTCCGACTTCTACCGAGCCCTCCCGCACCTTAAGTTCCATCTGGTAACTGCGCGTAGACCCGTCCCGACGTGTCGTTACAACAGAGATATTGGTAATCGGTTGGTTTTCTCGTGGTTTTAAAAACAAGATATTACCGGCTGGTGCGACTTCCCAGGCAACGCTGTTGCCAAGCGCCACATGTGCAATTTCCTCATCCCGAGCAAACTCGACTTGAACCGAGGAGCGCAAGGACCCGATGATCCTTGTGATATTGTAAGGCTGATAACTGACAAAACGGACCCGACTGTCCTGCGATGCTGTTGTCGGTATCTCCAGCGCGAGGACACTGGACACAGATGACGCCAGAAAAAATGTGACGATGATTGGAAAACGCATCAATCGATTGCCTCCGGATCTGCCCGATATTCGCTAACAGCGAAACCAAGCGGATTCACCAGTCGGTCTGTCGATGACATGGGAGCGTTGGCGTAGGAATAGGTGAGGGTCGCAACAAAATGTGTTGTCCGGACTTCTTCACCGCGGGTTACGCTACGCATGTAGCGTACCGACACCACGTTTTGATTGATGAGCGCGATGGAGACGATGTTAATCCGCACCGTGGCAGAACGGCCATAGACATTTTGTGGTGATTGCGGATTGCTGCCACGATAAGTAGCTGCGAACCGCGCCTGTTCGGCTTGCGTAGAGAGAAGCGCAATTGTTCGAAAATTCTCCTGGGCTTCGCTCCAGACATAGCCTTCGCGTCCACGAACATATTTTGCCGCAAAATATTTGGTCACGGCTTCGTCGTAAGTGCCAGCGGTCGCCGACAGCGCTGAAACGACATCCACGATCCCGGTAGAATTGTCGACACGAACCACGAAAGGTTCGACAGTTTTCAGCGGCGCTAAGCTCGCAACGGCGAGGATTGATATGCCGGCAACAATACCGGCAGCAATTGCGATCGACCACGCCACGCGATTTGATCGCTCGACCTGAATCATGCGGTCTTGATCAAAGCGACGCGCTTTCTCGAAATAGCTTTTGAGATTATCTGTCGTGACCATCAATCCTCGCAATCGCCAAAAGAAGCATCAATATCCAAATGATCAAAAGCCCTGGATGGTTTGCGCTCATCAACAAAGCGCGGGATGGATTCCGCTTTGGACTTCGGCATTGCACTCGATCTTTCCCATTGCCACATTGCGCGGTTCAGTGGTCTTCGCGCATTTCCATCGCATTTCGGCAAGGGATTTGTCAGCGACGCACAACTGACAAGTGCGAGCGCGATCCCGAGAAACAAGGTCGGTTTGATTACTGACAAATACCTGTTTTTCATCGCCGCAGACGAGGTCATAAGCAGGTCTCCTTCGCTCACAATGCTCTTCTCATCATGCGTGTGCCGCGAGCCACAAACCCCGCGCTCCGCGACGTTGCCTTGGCAAGCAATCCTTCATGCGCATCGCGTGAAGCTGTGTAGCCATAAGCCAGAGACGCTCCGCCGGAAGCTAGAGCCGAAGCGATGCCTGGAAGCTGATAAAAGACATAAAGAGCGGCAATGCCGATGGCACAAAGCGCGATGGGACGCATCAAGACGTCGGAATAGCCCTCGATTGCTGTAAAAGTTGTGTCGAGGCATGTAATCAGCAGCGCTCCAACAGCGACGACAAGAACCTGAAGAATGACAAAATTTGCCACTTGTCCGATCCAGGCCTCTGTGAAGCGTCGCGTCGACTGGAACATGGCAAATGCAATGAAGATTGGGCCGATCGCCAGCACGATGGCTAGTGCCAATCGCGCATAAAGTGAAACGACATAGCCTATTCCCGCGACAAGAAAGCTCACGCCAATTACCAATAATCCGCCAACACCAGTTACAATATCGATGGGCCAGGAGGATCGTGACCAGATGTCGGTCGCTGAGTTCTGTCCTTTATCCAGCAGACTATCGAAGGTCGATGCGCTCGGCGCCGCACCGGAATTTAAAGCTTGCGAAATCTCGCGCGGCAGCTGTTCGAAAAAAATATTGGTGACATAGGTCTGGTATTCGCTGGCGTTCTTGACCAGCGTCATGATGATCGCAAGCTTGATCGCGCGAAAAGCAAAATCCAGGATGGGTTCATGCACCGACCCCCGCAAGATAAGATAACCAAACAGGATAACGTAAAGGGTCACGGCAACAGTAAGCGGGCCGGAAACCCATTCGGCAATGTTCGACGTCCCATCGGATATGAACATCTCCAACGGCCGCTTGAATTGTCCATCAATAAACTCGAACACGTGATACACGGTGCTAGCCTCCAAGCGCCTTGCGCATATTCTGGAAACGCAACTTGCTATTGGCCGCTTCGGCATTCATGCAGTTAACCGTATTGCGCAACTCACCTGGATTATTGCGACACTTGTCGAGAATGCGTGACAGCATTCCGTGATCGGTCAACAATTCTTCGACCGTATAGGTCGCTTCAGCTTTCTCTGTGCATGCAGACAGAAGGACGGACGCTGTCAGGATCAGGACATTTTTCATTTCAGCGCCCCCTTCATTGCATCCATGCGACGGCGCCAATCTTCTGCCTTGCGCTGATCATCAACCTGCGTTTGCGCCTGCTGAACCATGCGCAAGCCTTCCATGCGCAGCACATCGGTTTGCACAAAGGCTTGCTCGGCCAGAAGCCTTGCTTGCAAATCGGCAATTTCCTTGGCTTCACTTGCCGTGGAAATTTTCTGACGTAGTTCATCAATTCCTTCGATGCGTTTTGTTGCTGTGTCGTAAATTTTCTGGCCGATCCCCATCTGGCCGGCATTTTTGTTCTGCACACGGGACAGTTCTTTTGCGTAAAAATCGTCAGCGGAAGTTTTGTAGGTCGTATTTTTGTCGAGGAATTTTGTTGCAGCATCGTTCAACGCCCCACTGCCATTGCCTTCAAATAATCCTTCTACGGCAGCAAATTCCGGCGGAAGGGCTTTTCGGATCGCTGGATCATTGAGAACCTTTGCGACATCCGCCATATCTGTCAGCTTGTTGAAAGAGGTATAAAGCTCTTCGGCCTTCTCAATCTGCTGATGAAGAGCATCGAGCTGCGATTTCAACTGCGCGATACTTTCCATATGTTTGGCGATCGCTGTTTGATCAATGACAGGGATGCCCTGCCCCATCGCAGCTCCTGTCGACAAGGTCAGCACTGCAGCCATGATTGCGCAAGAACATCTATAAGAAGCCATCAACTTGCACTCCTTCTCTTCTGGAAAACTGGAAGCCAGTCCGCAGGATCGTTTCCGATTTCAGCGCGGATCGTATCGACAAGCTCGACATTTCCGGTACGGCCGGAAAGAACAGCCAGTTCATCATCAAGGCCGTTCAGGTCGAGCTCTGCAACGACGCTGTTGTGACCCTGTTTCAACAAGAATTGCCGGCTTTCGACTGATAATTCGCGCGCAATCAGTTCGTATTCACGTTCGGTAAGCTTGAACCCATCGACATAGTCAGCGTGATTACCGCGCGAATTCGGGAGGAAAATCTGCGTGGGACATTGCTCGATGATCGTATGAGCAATTGGAGAGACAATCGCATCCCGCGGGCTTTGTGTTGCAAACAGCATCAGACCATTTTGCTTGCGGATGGTTTTGAGCTTGTTTTGCGCCAGATCGCGAAAGCCATCGTCCTGCAGCGCTTTCCAGAATTCATCGATGACGATGAGTATGCGCCTCCCGTCAATCAGCTGTTCGACACGATGAAACAGATAGGCCATTAGGGGCGTGCGGATTTCTTCATGGTCGAGAAACTCCGTCATGTCGTAGCCGACGAACTTCCCACCTCTTCCTGCCCTCATCGGGGCAAATTCGTTGAGGCCAATATCGTCATCGTCATTGTCGAACACCCAGCCAAGCGGCCCTTCGCGTTCCCAACGGCGAAGCCTGGCAGCGATCCCTTCAGGATCGGTATTGTTCAAGAATGTGCGTAGTGCACCAATCGTTCTGCGCTCTCTAGGCAGATCTGATAGGCCATCGATCGCAGCAGCGATGTCACGCAGTTCGGTTACGGTCAAATCTCGAACGTTGGAGCGAACAAGTTTGCCAACCCATAAAGCAAGGAACACTTTGTTTTCAGGTGTAAGCTCGAGCGCCTTTAAAGGAGCACATCCGGTCGCAATACCATTTTTAAGCGGAAGATATGTTCCGCCGGCGGCTCGCACATAAAGGTCGGCTCCACGATCCTTGTCGAAGAACACAACGTGAGGATCGTGTTTTTCGAGTTGAGAAAGCATGAAGTTGACGATGACTGTCTTGCCGGTTCCCGACGGCCCGCACATGAAGGTATTGCCGAGATCGCCGTAATGAAAATTGAAATAGAACGGTGACCCGGAAGCCGTCTTCAATAGCGCGACAGCTGGTCCCCATTCGTTATTGTCCTTCTGACCGATCGGATACGAATGATAGGGTGAAAGCGCTGCAAAATTACGCGATGTAATCGCCCCGGACCGTGCACGGTAGCGGAAATTCCCAGGAAGCTGTGCCCACCAGGCGGCTTCCAATCCAAGATCTTCGCGTGCAACGACGGCCCCACCGCTCGTAAGACTTGCCCGCGCCTTGGCGAGGTTATCGGCGAGATCTTTGACGGAGGAAGCAAAGACGGCAAGCGAAAGATGATGCCCGCCCAGAACAAATCGATTTGATTCAAGGTCGTCCATCGCTCGGTCGAGGTCACCAATCTGGGATGCTGCTTTGTCACCACTGCTAAGCATCTGATTTTGCTTACGACCCAGGATCGAGCGAGCGTCTGATTTGGAGGTGAATGCAAAGGATTGCGTCAGGATAAATTCAAATGGACTAGAGAGCACTCCATCGAGCATGCCTGTTCTGGTGCGAGCTGGATATTCTTTGAAACTCAGTATACCGGCATAGCGGTTTTCGGCCTCGTGCCGGATCTCGACAGTTTCTCGCCCGATGATAACGCGGTCAGAGTAAATAGCGGAAGAAACTGGTCCTTCCGTCAACGGAACGGGCTCGCGCCTACCACCAACCAGTTGGTGCAAAACTTCGCTCAGTTGTGAATATACAAGCCCGCCTCGCTCGTAAAGCGAAAGCACGCGCGGCTGAAACCGCTCCAGGCCTGCAGTTACATCAATCACCTTGTCCTGAAGATCTTTAAATGCCTCCTCATCAAGTTCGACATTTTGCGCTCGTCTTAGCTTTGAAAAAAATCGCGTGGTTTTATCTGCACCGTAACGGGCCGGAGACCAGAGCAGCGTGAGATAAAGGTCGTTGCAAAAGAGGTTTTCGCCAGCCATCTTGAGGCGATATTTTTCGTTAAGGGCGTTCGAAAACGCTGCCGAAAATTCTCCGTCCGGATAACTGTCGTTCCGCCGCCTGATAACATGCGTCCATAAGGCAAGCCGCTCATCGGCGATGTTGCGATAAAGGGTGTTGAGGTCACGGTGTAATCCATTCAAATCGAGCACATCTGCCGTTTCGAATGACACTCCTTCCAGTGCGATCATCACCATCAGCGTTCCGGCGTTAAGAGCAATCGTCGTCTCATCGACATGACGGACGTAAGGAATGTAGATTTCCGGTCGAAGTTCTCGGACCTTTAGCTTCATGATGTCAGGCAAGGTTGAGATCCCTTTCATCATATCGACGTATCAGGCAAAGCGGAGATAGCGTTGCCCCACCCCAATATCCGCTATTGCGAGATCGACCACGCGTATCCACCCATGCGAGCACAATGCGAAACATGTTATGGTCGTGTCTGATGAGAGCTCGAAAAACGAAATGGAAAACGATGCCGACAAGAGCATAGGAAATCGAGCCAGCAAGGAGATAGAATATCGTCGTTGCCATGACGTTGATGCCCATGGCCTCCATCGTCACGCCCGCAACCATAGCGGGTCGGGTGCAGGCAAGAAACAACGTGTCTTCCTCCAAGATTGGCTCAACACTTGTCATCGCTCAGCTTCCGACGATGGTGCCAACGAGCTCGGATGAGCCAGCAATGATGCCAATCCCGATGATCCAGTACCCTGCCCGACGCAAATCCATGTAACCAAACATCCAGGCGATGGCGATCACGATTACCGCAATTGTCGCCAGCAGTCTGAATATGTTGCCGGTTAGAAGATCAACGATGTTTTGGAGAATGGTCTCGATGCCAGCGGCTTGTGCTAATGCAGGCTCGCTCACTATCGGCACAATGGCAGCAGCCATAACACAAGAGGCGACAATTGGACGGAGGCGGCAATAGAAATTCATTCGCTTTGCTCCTTTGGGTTGTTCTGAAACACGAGAACCGACAAATTGCGTGGACTCCTGAAGACATCCCACGAGGATAGAGATGGGACGGAAGCTGCTTCCTCCGGGGCGTTATTGGCCGCACTCTGCCCGCTTTTGCTTGTCACAGCGCCAACAGATGTTTCATGCACCCCGCCCCGTTGCTCCACGGCATTTTCGATGACGAGCTTGGCCATGGTTGGCCGCAGTTGTTTGATTTTCTGGAAGACCTGTTCGTCGTATCGGACTATTTCACCGATCAAGGCGTCACCACGCCCATACCAGGATCTCAGCATCCGTTTTTCAGCCCTTATCGGGTCGAAATTTTCCTCGACTGCATGGCGATAATAGCCATCGAGAAGATGAGCAGTTGTTTTGAGATTCAAACAGGGATCGAATGCGTCAGCGATCGATAGATTTGATTTTCTCAAGTCCTCAAGGCTGATACCGCCCAGACCAAGCTGAATGTCCTGCTGCTCGGCGACAAGTGAAGTTGCAACCTCGATCGCTTCGGCTTTGGTCGCCGGTTGCTGCTTGAGCGGCAAACCGCTGTTAATGCGAATATTAAAAGGGGCAAAACCACTTTCCAGGCTGACGACACCGGCAAGCGTTTCGGGCGAAACAAAAGCTGCGCAAGTTTGAGCGAGAACGAGAAACGAAACAGGCATGGCTTAGTACCACACTCTGTGTTTACCCAAGCGGTCGATGGTCACATCGATATAACTCGGTTTTTCGCGAACGAATGGCCGGGTGGTTACATATGCCAAGCATTGATTGCGGCTATTGTTTCGCTGCATTCGCGGCGAGATGACCGTCTTTTCAGTGGAGGCGATGCTTCTTTCGTTCCGGCAAAAGGCGCCATCCACAGCCTGAAGAGATGTTGAGATACATGTCGCCGCACGTCCGCCTGCACTTTGTCCGGCAAATAGACGATATCCGGATTGACAATAATACGGCTCATAGCGCGGCCGCGAGCTTTTGAAACCAATACCATTGCAAGTGGGAAATGAATGGCCTCTGGCCAGCCAACTCCAAAGTTTCTGGATAGGCGGTCGACATTCGGAATATTGCATTGGGCCGCCAGGATTGGATAAACACAGGATAACTTGGCATCCCCAGCTTTCGGCGCGAGCGTCGGGAGCTTGAATGAGGTATAGTGAACCGCAACCCATAACCCCTATCGCAAGTTTTAAGAGAAAGCTTCTCATGCTCATAACTCCGTTATCGACCGTCTTTCGACGTTATGATGAAGTAAGGTCACCAGCACTCATACTAATCAAATAATGCATAGTTAAAAGAATGGCAAGCTTTTTAAGTGATCGATGGCAAAGTCAGGCATTGGCGGTCTTCGCGGTTCGTGAAATTCTCGAAAAACCGCTCGCGGATGAATCACCTCAATCCCGCATCAAACAGATTGGAATGGTAAACATTCTCTACATGATGCATCAGGCTCACGAGCCTTTAACCCTTGCAAATGTTATGGTTTTTACAGGAATGACCCGTGGCGGCGTCATTGAAACGATGGAATCCCTTGTGCAACGCGGCATTCTGACCGAAACAATGGGCAAGAATTCCATGGGTAGAGGCACAGCACGACAGTTCGAGTTTGCGCCTGAGGTTTTTGCGCAAATTCGTTCTGTTGGTTAGGCTCCCTCATTTTTACTGATAAAATTAATATAGAAAAAACGGTACGGAAGTCGAACTGACCAGCATTCACGACAGCTTCCATTTACACAACTGCTGAATATTTTGGTCGGTTCGGTGAGTTTAACGACGGTTGATTTGTGATCACCACTGACACGCACTTTTGTTTAATATTATCGACACCTAGCTTCAAAATTGAAGTCAGCCTGCACATAACGGAATTTCATTCTCTTCTAAATATTTTTTCTTGACGGAAACCAGTATATACTATTTTCTTTAATTAACGATAATATATAACAATAGATAATTGATCGAATTCCATAAAACTCAACAACGCCATTGGCCGAAATGAAAATAGAAATTCCATTTTTCTCATACTTCATTACGGCCTTTCCATTTGAAAACACAAATGAAGTCGAGTGTCGTTCAGTCGATACCGAGAGACAAAATGGTTTAATCTTGTCTGTTATTACCCTCGACACACCAACAGCATCTACCGAACGAATGAAACCCTCAATACTCAATTCGTGCATTGCAAACCCTTTCCATATTCTGGATCGCGCTTCAAAGCCGACTATAATCCGAGTTCTGCTGCCTTCTTTTTCGCCTTCATTCCGAATTCGCGCACTACCTTAACGGTATTTATATCGAAGTCGCGCTCGAGGTAGGCGTGAAACGCCACAAAACTTCTGAAACCTTCTTCATCTTCAAGAGGCACCAAGATCCCAGTCACCAAACGGAATCGCTTTAGAAAATTAAGAAAGCTCTGGCTTCGAATATCCCTGTAGCGGTCGTAGGTGCTATCCCAGACGAAAGCGCGATTACCACCAATTAATTGTGCAAGCAGGACATCACTCTCAATCCAGTTCAGACGCTTATATTCACGCATGACATCCAACGGAATGGTACAGTATGTTGGGTCGAGCAACAGCGATTCCTTAGTTGATTTGTGGCAGGAAAGAATGACAGCATCAAAACCTAAGACGGCACAACTCTTGTCAATCGCCCCAAAAAATTGTTCAGGAGACTGCGCATTCGCAATCGACTCGCTGAGCCTATGAAAACGGGCGGCATTAAAAAGCGGTGCGCGCGATCCACCGTTCGTATTGGCTCCGTGTTTTGTCGCTAATGGAAATGGCCCACTGCCCTGTGGCGCAAACCCATGCGACTTGTTGAATACCGATATTTCGGAGTGACGAATTGCTTCAACAACCGCATGCGTTTTATTCGTCGCACCTAGCTTGATACGTGAATTTCGCAGATGAGTTACGACTGTGGTTTCCGCAACCCCCAGAATAATAGAGATTTCCCATCGTGTTTTTCCCTCCGCGGTCCAATACAACACAATTCTCTCCTGTGAGGTCAGCAGCTTCCGATTGGATTTCTTGAATACCCCATCTTTTTGCAACTGTTTTACCTCTAACTGTCGAGCGAAACAGAAGCCCGTGACCTAGAGATCATTGAATATTCTCTCATATCTTCCAGGAAAAAGACTGCAGAAATCCTTTTGAACTACAAATCCACTGCCAGCTAAATTCGTTCAAAGAAATATCGCTCTAAGCTACGGTGCCGCAAGACCGACCACATGCGTTTGATTATTATAGTAGGTGGCTTTGATCGTGAAAATTTGGATTGCTAGATTGCATGAGACTCACAGCTATCTTTGCGAGAAATTTGCGGCTTTGTCGTCAAGAATCTGGCCTTACTCAAGAACGCTTGGCCGAGTTCGCTGGCCTTGATCGAAACTTCATTGGCAAACTCGAACGAGAAGAATGCTCTCCCACCTTGGAGACCATTGAGGCATTGTCTCTTGCCCTGCAAATTAATGCGGAACGCCTCATTGAGCGCCCCTTCCTAACGCCACAAAAATAAAGGTGATTGGGCCGCTATTTCCTTATTTATCAACCTTCTGCTGTCGGCGGAGTAGATCGTTCGGCTCGACCGCAAGGGCATCGGCCAGCATCGCGAGCGTTAAAATGGTCGGATTGCGCTTCCCCGCTTCCAGCCCACTAATATAGGCACGTGTCTTCGCCGCACGGAAGCTCAATTCTTCCTGCGACAGGCGGCGTTCTCGCCGAATTCTCTGAACATTGAGACCAACAACCGAGCGTATGTCCATCTGACGACGGTTGCAGTGGCGTACACTATATGACGACACACTATAATGAACATTCCGCTTGACACGCAGTCGACGTAAGGACTTTAATGTACATTATATGGAACAATGTTCTTATAATTGGAACAAAATATGAGTAGCAATCTCTCGCTTGAAAAAGGCCTTCTGATCCTCAATTTGCTCAAAGACGCACGTGAACCCTTAGGTGTGCGGGAAATTGCACGACGGCTCGAATTGACACCCTCAGTTGCCCAAAGGCTGCTGAATACATTGGCCGCGCAAGGTCACGTGGAACAAGAAAACAATCGCCGCTACCAAATTGGTTACGCTGTGCTTGGGCTTGCGCAGCATGTTTTTCAACGCAGCAGACTTCTGAAACTTGCGGAAATAGAACTCAAACAGCTGGCGGCTGGCGGATGTTTCAACGGCTTCCTTGGCGTTAGACGCGGATCTGCTGGCGTTTATGTACTCGCCGTACAATCCGACAGTCCTGTCGTCATTCGCGCCCATCCTGGTGAGTCGATGGCGCTTCACTCAACCGCTCTCGGCAAGGCTTTGCTATTCGGTATGAGCGATAGGTTGATTGCAGATCTGCTTGGCCATGAACCGCTCCGGCGCCTTACAGAACGAACAGTCGTGGAAGTAGACAAATTGGTTGAGCAACTACGTCTTGGACGCTCGCTCGGGTACGCCACGGCCATGTCGGAGAATCTAGAGGGAGTCATTTCGGTTGGAGCTCCAATTTATGACGCGGCGGGCTCGGTAGCAGCCGCAATAAGTATCGCATTTCCGCGTGCGGTCTACCCAAAGGTCAAGATCAGCGACGTAGCGGATAAGATAGTTACGGCTGCGGATCGTATCTCGAAAGGATTGGGTTTTGAAGAAACGTAAATTTTGAGGAGGAAAGGATAGCCAATGTTACTACACGAAGAACGTCTTCAAACAGCAATGATCAAACATGATCTAGCGGCAATAGTGGCTACGTCACCAGAAAATGTCCTTTACACAAGTGGTTTCTGGTGTCTGCCACAATGGATCAGGCGCGGACCGCAGGCCTTCGTGTTACGTCAAGCGAAAACGGACATTCAATCCTCGGTTGTCATCACTGGAACTTCCACACTCGATCTCCTCGCCGATCAAAACGTTGATACGAAAGTCCGTAGATTCGGCTCCTTCACTGTCGATACTGCCTCTTCAACGGAACTCGACGCGGTAAGTTTTAGACAGAAAGAACTCTTCAATCTGCCTGACGACAGCAATGCAATTGATGCCCTTATAACAGAAATCCGCTTACAAAGGCTGTTGAAGGCCCGCATTGGCCTTGATGAAAGCGGATTATTGCCTGGCGATATGGAGAAGCTGCGTAGCGAGCTCCCCGACGTCAACTGGATTAACGCCGCTGCGCTGTTCCGATGGGTTCGGGCGGTCAAGACTTCTGAAGAGATTGAAAGACTCACGACCGTCGGCGCGATTACCGAGAGATCCATTGCTTCTGCGCTTAAAGTTGCGACCGTCGGCGCGACAGAACATGATCTCGCCAGAGTATTTCACGGCCAGACGGTCGAGGAAGATGGCTTTCCGGTTTTGGGTTGTATCGGTTTTGGCGAGCGTAGCGCATTGATGAATGTCCAGCCTTCAGATCGTGCACTCAAGGCTGGCGATATGATCCGTTTCGATGTCGGCGGCCACTTCAGGCACTATCGTGCGGATATTGCGCGAAATGTCAGCTTTGGAGAGCCATCGCAGGAAGTTCGGACCAAGTACAATGCGCTGAACAGAGGCGTTCAGCGAGGCATTGAGCAAATCCGCCCAGGCGTTTCCGTATCGAAGATCTTTGAAATCGTTGTCGATACGGTACGCGCAGAGGGCATCCCTCATTACCAACGCAGTCATGTTGGCCATGGCATCGGTCTGGATGGATATGATCTTCCGCTTCTTGCCGCAGGCAGCTCCGATATCCTTGAGGAGGGAATGGTTCTCTGTATCGAGACGCCGTATTACGAACTGGGACATATTGGCCTTCAGGTCGAGGATATGCTTGTCGTCCGTTCGGGCGGCGCGGAATTGCTGACCAACAATGGCGACAGCCTGATGGTGCTGTGATGATGAACAGGATCGCAGCATATTCCTGCTATCGATGCGGTAACGAATTTCCGATCGACATGCCGATCGATTCACGCGGTTGCCCGTCATGTCTGGAAATCGCTCCTTCAAATCTGAAAGTGCTTTATCGTGCTCCCACTCCTGCAACCTCGACCGTTAAGGGAATAGCCCGGCTGCCTTCGCTCTGGCGTTATGCTGAAAGGCTCCCTTTTGATGAGAGCTCCGCTGTCTCTCTGGGCGAAGGTCTGACACCACTCCTTCGATCGGAACGGATCGGTGCAGTGATCGGCGTGCCAAATCTTTTCATCAAGAACGA
The DNA here is from genome assembly GCF_000017405.1 of Brucella anthropi ATCC 49188. Lineage (NCBI taxonomy): Bacteria > Pseudomonadati > Pseudomonadota > Alphaproteobacteria > Hyphomicrobiales > Brucellaceae > Brucella > Brucella anthropi. The sequence goes on along the minus strand of NC_009667.1, from coordinate 696,768 downwards.
GGGCTACAATCCAACTTGGTCACATAAGGATCGGTTCTCAACCGTCGCGGTAACGGCCGCGGTAGAGGCAGGTGCATCAGTCGTCGCAACGAGTTCAAGCGGAAACGCTGGTGCATCGCTCGCCGCTTATGCAGCGCGCGCGGGACTTGAGTGCATCGTTGCGACCATTGCGGGTTCTGCGGGGCCCATGCTCTCGCAAATCCAGAAATATGGCGCCAAAATCGTACCCTTCGAAAACAAGCAGGAGCGCTGGCCGTTTCTCGCCAAGGGTGTCGAACGCTATGGTTGGTTTGCAACGTCGCCTTACAGACATCCAGTTGTCGGCAGCCATCCGATCGGCATCGAGGGGTACAAAACCCTCGCCTACGAAATAATCGAACAGTTCAATGGGAAAGTGCCGGACTGGTGCGCGTTTCCGGTCTGCTATGGCGACGCGATCGCGGGCGCCTGGCTCGGATTTCACGAGTTGATGGTAGACGGATTGATCGCCCGGATGCCGCGCCTGCTTGCGGCGGAAGCGCATGGCTCTCTCGCCACAGCGCTTGAGACTCGAAGCGACCAGATACCCGACATGGCCGCTTCGTTCAATGCGCTCGCCGTTTCGGTTGGAGCGACAAGAAGCACATACCAGGCCCTCAAGGCGCTACGCGCTTCCAACGGCACCGCCATTCCCGTCGCCAATGACGGTCTGGTCGCCTTTCAAGAGCGAATTGCCGCGAGCGAAGGCGTATTTTTGGAGCTTTCTTCCGTGATGCCGCTCGCTGCTATCGCGACAGCACGACGTCGAAACATAATCCGCGGAGATGAAAGCGCTGTCGCGGTTGTCACGGCTTCTGGTCTGAAGGACATCGACAAATCCATTTCGGAAAAGCCTCTCCCGCGCTTCAGCAATATCGAAGACGCCCTCAGGCATTGCGACATCTAGCAAAGAAATACCGATACGTCCGCAATTCCACTAATCAAATTGAAGGGGAAGGAAAATGAGACGACGCGAATTTCTGGCTGCAACAGCCTTCTTTATCGGAGCCGGCCATCGTTTGGCATGGTCGGCTACCAAACCTTATCCCGCGGACAATCCGATGCTGACCGTCGGCTTCGCAGCCGGTGGCGCGGGCGATATCGCATCTCGTGTCGTGACCAGTTATGTGAAGCGGGAGCGCGGTCTCGTTGCGACACCGGACTTTCGGCCCGGCGCAGGCGGAACAATCGCAACCGACCAGGTGCGAAGAGCATCGCCGGATGGCTCCGTCCTGTCGTTATATTCAGTCAGCCCGGTATTGGTCGCACCCCACCTGCAGAAAGTTCCGTACGACGCGACAAAGGACTTCACCTATATTGCGAGCTATGCTGGGATTTCCGTTCCCTGTTTTGTGCGAAAAGACAGTCCGCATCAGACCTGGGATCAATTGCTGGATTTTTGCCGTAACAACCCATCGAAGTTGAAGTGGGCCACCGCCGCACCGCGGGGACTTGCCCATATCGCGACAGACGCCGCGTTCCGCAAGGAGAAAGCGAAAGCGACATTCGTTCCCTTTCGCGGAGGCGCCGATGCTGTAACCGCACTCCTTGGCGGGCACATCGATATGGTTGTGTCGTCAGATTTCGGACCGCATCTGGCGGCGGGATCTGTACGTTTGCTGGCTGAAACCAGTCCGAACCCGCAAGCGAGCCCGAAAGGCATCGTCAGTTTTGCAGAGCGGGGTTATCCAATCGCCATTCCCGCTTCATACGGTCTGTTCGGGCCCGCCGGGATGCCTTCCGACATCGTCTCCTGGTGGGAAGAGGCAATCGGCGAAATGGTGTCTAGCCCGATGTATGCGGACTTTCTAAAACTCATCAATGGCTATCCTCTGTTTCAGAAGAGTGAAGAATTCACGAGCATGGTCAAGGAGGCATATACCAGGATCGGAAGTCAGATTGAAACGATGGAGGAGCATTTATGAACCCGGCTCGTTTCGTTCCCTACGCACTTTCTGGAATCGGGCTTGGAGCCGCAGCAAGTGGACTTCGCATGCACCTTTGGGAGAGTGGCGAACCTGCGGCAGGTCTGTTTCCCTTCCTGGCCGCCCTGCTGTTGATTGTCACGAGCCTGCTTTGCACGACCCAGGGCGTCGTGCCCGACGAAGACCCAATCGAGATTCCACGCGTCATCGCCTATTGCGTGGCACTCGCTCTCTTCTGCGTCTTGCTCGAAGTCCTCGGGTTTGTCGCCGCGGCGTTCCTGTTCCTCTCAGGAGTCCTGTTGTTCATCGAGCGCATGAAATGGCAGATTGCCGGTTTGCTCTCGGCCGCTGTCGCCGTGGCAACCTGGGTCCTGTTTGAAATTCTTCTCTCGGTCCCCCTACCGCACGGCATTTGGAGGCTATAAATGATCGATTCCCTTTCCCAACTCATGATGGGCCTCGGCATTGCTCTAGAACCAACCAATATCGCGGTAGCGCTTCTTGGCGCCGTCCTAGGGACCGCGGTTGGCGTCCTACCTGGTCTAGGGCCTTCCGCGACGGTTAGCTTATTGTTGCCCATTACCATGGTACTGGATCAAACAAGCGCTATTATCCTGCTCGCCGGCATCTACTATGGATCGCAATATGGTGGTTCGATAACCTCCGTCCTGATGCGGGTCCCCGGAGAAGCCTCAAGCGTGATGACGTGCTTCGACGGCTATCCCATGGCCAAACAGGGCCGAGCCGGCGCCGCTCTCGGCATCAGCGCATTTGGAAGCTTTATCGCAGGCATTTCCGCGACTCTCGCGATTGCGATTATTGGGCCTGCCTTTACCAAGGTTGCACTTGCTTTCGGGCCGGTCGAGAAGTCATCGATCGTCCTGTTGGGCCTTGTGCTAGCGGCAAGCGTTGGCGAGGGGCCGCGTATCCGCGCGTGGACGATGGTGGCGCTCGGTCTGCTTCTCTCAACCGTTGGCGTCGATCTGATTTCCGGAGCGGAACGTTTCACTTTTGAAGTCAGTTACCTGCGTGATGGCTTCAACATCGCCATACTGGCCATGGGCCTGTTTGGCATGAGCGAGGTCCTGATGCTGATCCAACAGAAAGAAGCGCACGAAGCCACGAGAATGCCTTCTTATCGGTTGCGCGACCTTCTGCCGAATCGGAAAGACTGGAAAGCCTCGGGCGGACCGATTGCGCGTGGTACGGTTCTCGGCTTTTTCCTGGGGCTTTTGCCGGGCGGCGGTGCGCTCGTCGCCGGCTTTGCGAGTTACCTCATGGAGAAGAAACTCTCCCGCTCACCTGAGCGGTTCGGCAAAGGGGCGATCGAAGGTGTCGCGGGACCCGAAAGTGCTAACAACGCTGCGGCACAGGCGAGCTTTATTCCCATGCTTTGCCTCGGTATCCCAGCAAATGCGGTGATCGGCATCATCATGGGAGCGCTTCTGATGCAAAATGTCGTTCCAGGACCCCAGATTATCTCGGAACATCCGCAACTCTTCTGGGGGATCGTCGCCAGCATGTTAATCGGCAACGCAATGCTCGTCGTTCTCAACGTTCCTATGATCCGCGTTTTTGTCCTTTTGCTGAAGGTTCCTCAGGCCGTTCTGGCACCGCTGATCGTTCTGTTCTGTGTCATAGGCGCGTTTAGCCTGAACAACAGCATGTTCGACGTCGGCGTCGTGATTGGATGCGGATTTGTAGCCTACGGGTTGCGTAAGGCCGGTTTCGACATGGCCCCTCTCCTGCTGGCCTTTCTGCTCGGCTCCCTACTTGAGGAAAATCTGCGTCAGAGCCTTATTCTCGGCGAAGGTAGCCCTATGATTTTCACCGAAAGCCCGATCAGCATCTGCCTGATCCTGTTCACGCTGGCCATTCTGATCATTCCAATGATCAAGAACATTGGCGTCTGGTTCGTCCGCCGGCCCTCGTGAAAAAAGGAGCTACGACGTCAAACCGTCGCGCCGCCATCGATCTCCGAACGCTTGATCACTTTAACAGCATATTGACGCGGCCCGAATTCTGCGAGCCAATCATATGCGACTACAACGCGAGAGGCCCAATCAATATGCAGCATGAACATCTCAAGACGATCGAACAACGGCTTTTATGGCTGTCACACTGGATGATTCATCATGCCAACCACATCCGTCCAAAGGAGGACGGGATCAAGGTTGGCGGGCATCAGGCGTCGTCCGCTTCTCTGGTATCAATTATGACGGCGCTTTATTTCTCCGCACTGCGCCCGCAGGACCGCGTTGCCGTCAAACCCCACGCCTCACCTGTTTTTCATGCAATCCAGTATCTGATGGGCAACCAGACGCGAGAGAAAATGGAAAACTTTCGGGGGTTCCATGGGGCACAAAGCTATCCCAGCCGCACCAAAGACATCGATGACGTTGATTTCTCGACTGGCTCTGTCGGCCTCGGTGTCGCGATCACGTCCTTTGCTTCCATGATTCAGGACTACATTACATCGAAGAACTGGAGCAAAGACTTATGCCTTAGCCGGATGATCGCATTGGTCGGAGATGCCGAACTCGATGAAGGCAATGTCTATGAATGCCTGCAGGAGGGTTGGAAACACGGCTTGCGCAACACTTGGTGGATCATCGACTACAACCGGCAATCACTCGACGGCATCGTTCAGGAAGGCTTGTTTCGACGGATCGAAGACATTTTCAACGCTTTCGGCTGGGACGTTATCAGGATCAAATATGGCGCATTGCAACGCGCGGCCTTCGAGGAACCCGGTGGGGAGCGGCTCCGAGAATGGATCGACAATTGCCCAAATCAGCTTTATTCGGCGCTGACCTTCATGGGCGGAGCCGTCTGGCGCAGGCGTCTCATGGACGATCTCGGCGATCAGGGCGATGTCACCGCTCTGATCGAAAAGCGCAACGACGTCGAACTCGCCGAACTTATGGAAAATCTCGGCGGCAATTGCGTGAGCACCATGGCCGGGACATTTGCCGAGATCGATCATGACCGACCGGTGTGCTTTCTAGCATATACTATCAAAGGATGGGGCACCCCGATCGCCGGACATAAGGACAATCACGGCGGCCTTATGACAAAGGCCCAGATGGCTGAATGGCAAACGCATATGGGCGTTCCTGAAGGGCAGGAATGGGATCGATGGGCAACGGTCGAGGATCCGCAGCAGTTGCAGACGCTTCTAGACACAGTGCCATTTTTTGCCAATGGTCGGCGACGTTACCACGACGCTCCCATTGTGGTACCAGCGATCCCGACAAGCGCCGAGCGAGAAATCTCGACACAGATGGCTTTTGGCAAAATCCTGGACGAATTGTCGAAAACAGACTCGGAACTAGCCGCGCGAATTGTAACGATGTCACCCGATGTTACAGGAACGACCAACCTTGGGCCATGGGTCAACCGGCGCAAACTGTTTGCCCGCGAAAAGCGCCCTGATACTTTCATCGATCATAAAATACCTTCAACCGCAAAATGGGAATTCACCCCGGCTGGCCAGCATATTGAACTCGGCATTGCGGAAATGAATCTCTTCCTGCTGTTGGGCGCGGCAGGCCTTTCACACTCTCTTTTCGGCAAGCGCCTTCTACCGATCGGAACTGTCTACGACCCATTCGTAGGGCGCGGCTTGGATGCCTTGAATTACGCCTGCTATCAGGATGCACGATTCATCATCGTGGGAACGCCTTCCGGTGTGACATTGGCGCCTGAAGGTGGCGCGCACCAATCGATTGGATCTCCACTCATCGGGATGTCGCAGGATGGGCTTGCTGCTTTCGAGCCAGCTTTCGCCGACGAACTTGCTGTTATTATGAACTGGGCATTCGACTATATGCAGCGCGACGGAAGCGGCGATCCCGATGAACGGACCTGGCTTAGAGACGAAACCGGTGGGTCGGTCTATCTGCGCCTTTCAACCAATCCGATCGAGCAGCCGACCAAGCGGATCGATGATCGATTCCGACAAGGCGCGATTGACGGTGCCTATTGGCTGCGTGAACCTGGACCGAATTGCGACGTGGTCATCGCCTACCAGGGTGTGATCGCGCCCGAGGCTATCAAGGCTGCTGGCATCATCGGTGAAGGGCGGCGCGATATCGGCGTGTTGGCAGTTACATCTGCCGACCGGCTTCATGCGGGCTGGACCGCCGCACAACGCGCGCGTGCCCGGGGTCTCACGCAAGCTGAGTGCCACGTCGAAAAACTGATGAACGATGTCCCCCCACACTGCAAATTCGTTACCGTTATCGATGGGCATCCCGCGACCCTGTCCTGGCTCGGTTCGGTTACCGGTCATAAGACGATTCCGCTCGGGGTCGAGCATTTCGGTCAGACAGGAACGATTGGCGACCTTTACAGCCATTTTGGTATCGACGCGCGTGGGATCGTCGATAAGGTGAATGGCCTCACCCATGGTAAACCCTTACTGGGTGCGGTTGCCTGAGACGACCTGCTATTGCGATGTATGACTTGACCGAAGCGCCAAACTTCTACTGCTTAAGGCGCTTCACGGCTAATTCACTTCAAAATAAAAACTACTGGTCAGAATTCGAGACCGTATCCATTCGTACGCAGCGTAACGAAATCGTTTACTCATGTTCAAGTTGCGGCTCGGTGATAACTTCCACAATCCTGCGAGACCGAATGAAGCCGCCCAAATCTCCATTCATTCCATTGAAAAGTTCTACGAGTGCCCTTTGGTTTATTGGACATGTACGCAGTTCAATGATCTTCATATCGGGCAACAGTTGGTCTCTATCATCGTCTCTAATCAACGACGCGCGGAAGGTTACCAGATCCTCTCGCGCTTCTGCCTGCGAACTGTAGAACTGTCCCGCGGATTGATTAGGATCATCACCGTAAGTGTACGTATAAAGGGCGAAGCTATATTCGATTTCATGTTCGATATTAGCCATTGTCACGATTTCCAATTGAAGCATTTGCGGTACGCCCCCGCTCAATGCTCATTGACCCCTTGGTGATCGGGGAGTTGCAAACCGTGTTAGGCGGCCCTGTGGCCTTTAGCCGGAGGCCTGTTGCATACGCCACAGGCTCCCCGACCAGAAGGTCAAGGAGTGTGATGTTGTAACGGCCAACACCAACCGCTAACAGAGGTTTGCACGCCCCAAGGCAGCGCGTCACTGCCTTATGTTCACTCTAATATAACTGCCATCAGTTGTCTCTATTTTTTTGCCAACTACATCGCTCATCGACGAGCATCAATCGCGTCCAATCAATAGAATGAGCACCAACAGTGTTCATCACAAATGCACAATGCCGCGCCGCGAGAGGCTTATTAAATTGGACACAAGCCGAACTGGCGCGACGCCTCTCGATTAGTGTCGTTTCCGTTCGCGCCGTATGCGGCGTTCACGCCCCATTGATTTTTCAATTGCAGCGATCTGAGGCCGATCCTCGGCGGTCAAATGAGCTCACCGAAGAGTACCTGACGAGCTCATTGTGAGGCCTTGATGCGGGCGGCATAGGCCCATGGCATCAGGGCATCGATGTCCTTGGCGAGGTGGCCGTTTGCGAGGCGGGTGAAGAGATCGCACAGATAGGCTTAGGGCTCAACGCCGTTCATTTTACAAGTGCCGATCAGGCTGGCAAACCGGGCCCAATTGCGGCCCCCTTCATCGTGCCCCGCAAAGAGCGCGTTGCGGCGGTTCATGGCGGGTCGGCGGATCGCGTTTTCCACCAGGTTGGAATCGATATCGACGTGGCCGTCGTCCAGGAACAGCCGGAAGCCGTCCTGCCGCGTCAGCATATAGGCCAGGGCTTTTCCGAGGTCAGACTTGCGTGAGACGCGCTTGGCTTGCGCTGCCAGCCAGGTGAAGAACTCGTCCACCAGCGGGAGGGACAGGTCCTGTCGAACTGCCCGGCGATATTCGGGATCTGAGCCCCGGATACTGTCTTCGATCTTGTAGAGCGCGGCAATCTGCACCAGCGCCTCGTCGACGATGGGCGATCCACTCTTTGGCGTGGCCTTGATCAGCTTTCTGCGCCCGTGCGCCCAACAGAAAGCCAGCTTCAAGGGATCGCCACCCACCCGGTCCGACGTAGCGAGGTGAGAGTAACCACCGTAGGCATCCACCTGGATTGTCCCGTTAAACCCGTCGAGGATTTCAGCGGCATATTCTCCTTTACGCCCAGGTCGATAATGGAACACCACGCCCGACGGCGCGGAGCCATTCCAACCGCGATCGTCACGCAACACGGCCCATAGATAGCCGGTCTTCGTCTTGCCCCGCCCCGGATCCAACACCGGAACCGTGGTCTCATCGACATAGAGCCGCGTGCTTTCCCACAGCAGCCGTTTGGCCATGTGGTCGACCACCGGTGCGATTTCGCTGCCCGTGCGCCCCATCCAATCGGCCAGGACCGTGCGGTCTATCGGCACCCCGTGTCGCGCCATGACCTCGGCCTGCCGGTTGAGCGGCATATGTTCGGAATGCTTGGAGACGACAATCTCAGCCAGAAGGGCTTCCGTCGGCCAGCTCCCTTCCAGCAGATGCGCTGGCGCTCTGGCCTGGATGACGCCCGTTCGACCCTTGGGGCATGCGTATTTCGGGCGGATCGTGACGATCACCTCGTAGCGCGCCGGAATCCGGTCGAGCCGTTCCGTCCGATCCTCGCCGATCCGGACCATGTTGCCGCAACCGCAGGGACAAACGATGCTCTCGGGCTCGATCACTCTCTCGACCCGCGGCAGGTGTTCGGGCAGCGCCCGGGCCTTACGCTCCTTGCGAGGAGCGACTTTTTCCGGATCGGATGCGCTGGCTTCGATCTTTTTCTCGACGGCGGCAATCCGCGCCTGTGTTTCGGCGATTGCCGTTTCAAGGTCTTCCAGCGCCAGTTCCATCTGCGCCGGATCGAGCTTTTCCGATTTCGGCCCGAACTTCGTGCGCCGATAGTCGTGAACCTGACCTTCAAGCTTCTCGACCAGTTCCTTCAGCTCGGCGATGAAGGCGTCCTTTTCGGCAACCACAGCCTGCTCGTGCTGACGTGCAGCACGCTCGACCGACAGTTCGAACTGCATCGCCGCAAACGCCTTCACCACCTCTGGCGGAAGGTCCGGAAACAGGCTGAGATCAAGGGGCGACGACATGCGGTCTTATAGCAAGACAGCACAAAAAATCCAAATAAAACAATGCAAAGGCAGCGGGATATTCACCCTGCCGCCGACGGCGCGCTCACCCGTTGCGCTATGACTCGCCGCCAGTCGAGCCCCTCGAATAACGCTTCGTATTGCCCCCTGGAAAGACGCATCGTCCCATCCTGCACCTTGGGCCAGGCAAAGCTTCCATGTTCAAGAATTTTGTAGGTCAGCACCATTCCGGTGCCATCCCACACCAGGATTTTGAGACGATCACCGCGCTTCGACCGGAAGATCACCGTAACCCCGGAATGCGGGTCGAGCTTCAACTCGGTCTGCACCATCAGAGCCAGCGCCTGATGCCCGCAGCGGAAGTCCACCGGCCGCGTTGCAATCAGGATCGGCAGTCGTTGGCCCGCGACGATCATGCCGTCCCTCGCATGGCGCGCACCAGAGCGGCCACACGTTCAACCGGCACATCGCCGGGAACCCGCATCACAAGGTCCGGGCCGATCGTGAGCGTCAAGACTGACGAAACCGCCTCCCGCAGTTTCGGCGGCGCCAAAACATTCACCGCCTCGCTCGGCTCTGCCGCAATCGCCAAAGGCACAAACGCAGGCTCGGCATCGCCGCTCTCCGACAGGCCCGGCATAGACTCAAAAGGCAGCGTCAGAATGCCCTCGCGCACTTGCCGGCGCCACGGTAATCCCCCCGTTTTTAACGGGGCTCGTCAGTAGAATTCACGCGGCCATTTTCAGTTTCTGTGCGGGCGTTACGCCGCCGATGCCCATATTGGGACGTTCGTTGTTGTAGGTCCATAGCCACTGCGTGGCAAATTCCTGCGCCTCCTCAATGCTTTCGATGATATATTGGTCGAGCCATTCATTCCGAACGGTGCGATTGTAGCGCTCAACATACGCATTCTGTTGTGGCTTGCCGGGTTGGATATGGCTCAAGGCGATGCCTTGGTTGGCAGCCCATTCCATCAGTTTGCCACTGACGTATTCCGGCCCATTATCAACACGAATTGCGAATGGTTTGCCGCGCCATTCGATGATCTGGTTGAGGCTGCGGATGACGCGTTCGGCAGGCAGCGAGAAGTCTACCTCAATGCCCAGACCTTCGCGGTTGAAGTCGTCCAGGACGTTCAGCAGCCGGAATTGCCTTCCATCCTCCAGCCGGTCGGCCATGAAATCCATGGACCAGACCATGTTCGGCGCATCTGGCACGGTCAGAGCATCGGGCTTGTCCCGCTTCAACCGCTTGCGCGGCTTGATCCTGAGGTTCAATTCAAGCTCACGATAGATGCGGTAAACGCGTTTATGGTTCCAGTGATGCCCCCGGACATTGCGCAGATAAAGGAAACACAGACCGAAGCCCCAGGTCTTCTTTGCCCGCGTCAGTCCGATCAGGAGATCGGCAATCTGCCCGTTCTCGTCGTTCAGCCTGGCGCTGTAACGATAGCATGTCTCGCTGACCTCGAAGGTGCGGCAGGCAAGCGCAACGCTCACCCCTCGCAACGCCACTGCTTTCCCGGCCATCTCCCGGCGTTGAGATGGCCGTGTCACTTTTTTCCAAGAGCCTCTTTAAGCAGTTCCGCCTGCATGCTCATCTCCGCATACATCTTCTTCAGGCGACGGTTTTCGTCTTCCAGAGCCTTCATCTGACTGATCATCGAGGCATCCATGCCACCGTATTTGGATCGCCATTTGTAGAATGACGCAGTGCTCATTCCATGTTCCCGGCATAACTCGGGTACAGGAACGCCGCCTTCCGCCTGGCGAAGGATGGCAAGGATTTGTGGTTCGCTGAATCTGCTCGTCTTCATTAAAATCTCCTCGATCATATAGCCCGAGAAAATTCTACTTTTGAAGCCCGTTATTTGGTGGGGGGATTACCCCACAAGGAAAGCTGGTGCGGAACAACGTCATGACGGCGCGCGACATCAACAACACGAACACCAGGCTCAAGGCTTTCCGCCACGATCCGCGCCTTCACATCATCTGGCCAACGCCGGTTTCCGCGGCGCGGCTCGACAACTTCGTAGCGCCCAACAAATCCATCATCTGCCATGCAAATCTCCAGATAGTCCTGGAAACCTTCTTGCACGCCCGGCCAGCCTCAAAATACAGCCAATCCAATGGGGCGGAGACGGCGCTTACTTCGCGCCTTTGAAAAGGGAGGAAGTTTCAGCTATGCATTTTTCGTCGCGCCCAGTTCATATAAGTCCAGGCTTCCTCGCCCTCTGACTTAACTTCCGTAATCTGCGTAGGCTCTAGTTTTATAACCGTCGGCCATCCCGGCAGGTTTTTCAGCCATTTATCGGCATAGACTGTCGGCTGGTAGCGATAGCCCTCATCAGCCATGATGGCGACAATTTTCTTATTGGGAGTTTTTTTTGCGTACCAACTTCCCACAAGAGCAGCAGCACCGCTGGTAGGACCAACATAGAGGGCACATTTACGATACAATCGGCGAGTTTCAGCAAAGGCTTGTAGAGCACCCACCCAATGAACATCATCAACCAAACAGTGATCAAGGTTCTCCGGCACGATACTGTTTCCAAGCCCCCTCAATAAGCGCGGGCCAGCTTTCTGCCCAAACAAAACGCTATTGTTCGTGTCAACCGCTATCGCACGCAATTGAGGATAAACTCGACGAAGATATCGTGTTGCGCCACAGAGCGATCCCCCAGATCCAACACAGCCGACCAGACAATCAACTTGCCCCAGACGATCCACAATGACTTCCGCCAGACGCGAATAGGCTGCAGGATTATCAGGATTGTCGTATTGTTTCGGCCAGAACGTATCCGGCTTGTCTTCAAGCACACGGTGTAGTTCTGAAAGACGACCCTCCTGGTTGCCTGTTCCCCCCGGGTCCTCAACCAGCCTCACTGCAGTGCCGAGTTGTTCCAATCGGGTTTTAAAACCACGATCCATAAGGCTTGTAGAGCTGACAATTGTAAGATGATAACCACGAACTGCGGACAACATAGCCAATGCGAGCGCAAAGGTTCCCGAGCTTGTCTCCACGATATCTCCGCCAGCCTTTATTAGCTTGTTTTCTTCTGCGCGATCCAAGATGTAGTGGGCCGGTAACAGCTTCATCAAGCGAAACTGGGCCGCATAGAAATTCGGGCTCAGCTCGATTATTTGAGGCGTCTCGTAACCGTGAAGAAAAGACGTTAAGTTCATAACGCCACCCGGAGCGGCTGCACATCGACGTTCACCGCGAACTGATGAATGCTCATAAATCCCTGCTCTGCAGCTTTTTTAAACGCGGCAGCGACCTTTTCCGTTACGTTCGGATCGCTGGCATCGAGCAAGAGCCCCATTAGATTACCACTATGAGCGACTTGCACACCAAGAGCGTCGCAATAGGCCGCTATTTGGAGAAGCTCCTCGAAATGTCGCTTTGGAAGATAACGTTGATTTATTCGAGCACTTGCTGTTGCGACGTGGCCGAGTAGAACGACATTCTGTTCAAGAATTGCCTTCCTAGCAAGGCCGCGCAAGACGCGAAAACTTTCAATTTCAGATCTATCATAGTGAGCTGGCACATATGTAAGTGTGTCGACGGGCTTATCATTCGGCGATATGAACCCCACGACGATCAGAGATGGAAACTCACCGGGAAGGTATTCTATCACGCGGCCTTCCCTGTGGGCGAAAAGTACAGCCTGTTCGCCGAATACGATAGAGTCGCTGGCTGTTTCGGCTGCAACCGCAAGGCGGCATATAACTGTTCTGCGCAGTTCCACGCCCATAGCAGCAGCAACTGCTCGAATCGTCGCAACAACATCTGCAGTTGATGATCCAAACCCTAGACTGACCGGAACATTCGTTTCAATCGTAAGGCACCCACCGCATTTTTTCTGCCCCAATAACTCGAATGTCAGCCGTGCCGCACGAGCAGCTTTATTCATGCCTGTGGGGCGAGTGCAGAGCTCGCCACCATCTTCGGGCCAAAAAGTTATAACGGATTCGAACGCTGAACATGGTAATGTGATCAACCCCCTATGGAGATGTCCAGCTTCATCAGGGAAAACTCCCTGCAATATCTCGCCATGATGAGCTATCGCGCGCCCGGTTCCAACAGTTGTCAATCGGGAAGCTCCAAGCAAAGGAGAAAAAATCCTATCGTAAGCGAATGATTGCGAAGAATGCATTGAATTTCCTCCGACATCTTATGAATTGAATATTATGCGGAGCAGATTTTTTGATGTCTTTCCTCTTTTTGAAGGAGTAAGTTTAACTTGACAGGCAGAAGCTGGTCTATGTCGTCCAGTGTAGTCACGAATATCCCATAGCCGTCAGACGGCTTTTTCAGGATCTCCCGGAATTTGTCGGGCGGCACTCATTCACGCACTCGTTGTTTAAAGAAACACATCAGCTTGAATGTTGGATGAGCCAGATGCTACCGAAAAAAGTTAGTGATACCGACAATCTGCAACATCGTTAGTGACCGCCCGAGCAACATCCAGCCGAGGGGTACCGCCCTCAGAGGACCGATGAAAAGAAGTGCAGAAACAACCGGAAATGCTAGGCACCCAATCTCGCGAAGCCAGAGAACGTAGTCAGATTTCAGCCGACCAGACCGCGCCAGATGAACCTCATGAGATTGAAATGCGTCGGAGCGGGTATGGAGCCACCAACAACTACGACAATTGGAAGCAGCAGAACACCACCGCAGTCAACTGCCACGCCGTAAAGGTGAGCGGCAACACAGATGGGTAGCCATTTGCGTGCCCAAGCACTCCTTGCCATACACGTAACACCAGTCAGATCGGCTTCCATGCCGATGGCGTCAACCACAGCGCTTGGTGTCAATACTGAGTGCACCGAGAATGAAAGAGCACAACCGGATCGGCACTGGCAAATTGAGAGGCCGCCGAGTTTACGTATCTTGTCTTTTTATCCCACACGTTAGCACACGGCCCCTAAACTCCGTGTCTTTCTCGATTTTTCCATTGAGCGCTTCGCTCGTGAAAAGATGCCCAAGACCTGAAGTCGCCTGGCTCTTTCTTTCACAGGGACTATAATACCGTCTGTTGTACGAAATGTTGCACGCCGCGATAGGTTGGACCAATAGCCACCTTTATGAATTCCAAATGCGCGATTTCGGCTTTGGTTTGCCGGACGAACAATGGGGATTGGTCCGCTAGAAACTCGCAGTTTCTCGTTGCTGTCGACAGCTCAGGACACCCGCGCGAAATCGTTCAAGTATCTTGGTAGCTTTGGAGACGGCTGGGAATACAGCGTCTAGACGAGCGCATGTCCCCTGCAGTCAGAGCGAAAGGCCGTTGCTCATCGAAGCGAATAAACTTCCCGCCCGATGACGTCGTTGGTCTGTGGGACGGTAACGAATTATGCGATGCACTTGCAAATCAGGCGCATAAACGACATACCAAACCCTTGAATGGTGCGGTTGCGCCCATCATGATCAAGCCGCCGTCAACTTCTCATAGCTTAGCAAAACCATTGAGGATCCAGTTGCAAATGGGGCTGAAGAATACGCTGCAAATCCTGAATGTCGGTTTGAATACGATGGCAAAATACCGACGTTCACCGCGTAAAGAGCTGGCGAAACAGTTCTTCTGAACGGCGCAGACCTTCATCCGTCAAGATCAATGACTTCGACTTGTTTACCGGATCACAGATCAGGCCTTTGTCATGCAACCGATCCGTCGTTGACCAGTCAAACCCCTTCCAGGCGCAACGCTCGTTGTGGAGCGTCAGCCACAACAGGGCCAGAACCACGTCATCGATTTTGTCCTCATCTATCTCCATTCGTCAACAATACCACGCACAAGCGACATAGTCCTGCAGTTTTGAGCGCATGCGTCCGTTACAAACATATGACTGAAGGGACTATCGCAGGTTTTATCCATTCTTGTTCCATCTCATTTAAGTCGAGTTTATCGGTCGATGCTCTGTACCTGCTTGATGCTGCGCTGTCGGCGCTGCACAATTACCTTATCGCGCGCCTGCTTGCGAACGGTTTGCTGAAGAATTTTTAACCTGAACCGCATTGCCTCAAAATCTGGACGCTGTGCTGACGAGACATGGTTGATGACCGTTTTCTCCCCACGCAAAATCGCATCACGTCCGAATCTAAGGTCAAGCGCCCGGCTAACCCGTTCAAACTCTTGATAGATGACGGCATCAAGCGAGTTGGCGGCAACATTGGGTTTGGCGCCCGTCGTCTTCGTGGCATCTATAAGCTTACGCAATGCATTTTCGGCAGCTGACGACATGCCCGGAATGGCGATTGCCATGCGTCGACGTTCCTCGGTGATTGATTTGATCTGGTTTTCAAGCGCCGTCCTATAAGACGAACCAAGTGACCGGATCTGACTTTCCGCATCACTCACGGCCTTAAGGGCGTTTCGTCGCTCGCGACCGATTGCCAACAGTCTATCCATGATACGATCAGATCCGCGAATTGCACCATAGGCTGAGGGTTCATTTGCGATGGCTCTAGCAATCCGCTCGCCAGGAAAACCCTTCAAGATAAGAACCTCGATCTGGTCGACAGCGCTAGCCGGGTCACGCCAGATGTGTTTGGCTATTTCAACCAAGGCTGCTCGATCATGACGATAGTGTGCAACGTCGCGCGCCCTCGCCCGAGCCTCATCTTCAACTGGTATTCGGAACTCCGTCACAGCAGCAAGCATGGGCAACAAGGCTCTCGTTTTCTTCCCCGGCTCCACGCTGGCGGCGGCAACCACCTGCGAACGGTCTTGCCGTTCAGCAAGTTTCTGTTCGTCGCAAAATCGGCGTATGGCTCCAAACAGTGTGGTCAGTTTATCGCGTTTACCGGAATCAAAATCCTCCGGCATGCGTTCAATCATGTTGCGTTCGCCGACGGCATCAACATTTTTAGTAAAAGCAGTCCGGCCGAAGCGAGCCGTCAGCGCCTCATTGACTGCCTTTACCTCCTGAACCAGCAAACGATCTTCGACGGCATAAGCAAAAGCAATCTTGTAGGCATCCGGTCCACCGTGTTCTCGCACGTTTTCAATCTCGGTGAGGCGGGCCATTGCCGGCTTCGAGAGTGCCGGGATAGATAAGGCCATATATGAACGACGTTTTTCTTCGCGATTTTTGAAGTGCTCAGCCTGACGTCGGAATTCTGTCGCATGGGCTCGCACCAAGGGAGCGAGTAGCGACAGCGCGTTGAGTACAGCCTTGCGGTCATTTCGGGTAATATGATCGTCGATCAGGCGACCCGATCCACGCAGATGGCCAAGATGCTGCAGATTATCGGCAAGCCGACGCGGCTCGACGCTGACATCCGATGCAAGTCCATTCAATGTGACCAAAGCGCTATCGGGATCACAATAGATCTTTTCCAAAAACGACCGGAGGACTACCTCCCGCTTCTTCCAGCGATCCGAACTGAGTTGAGCAAGCCTGGCATCTTCCTCTATGCTACGGACAAATCGGGTTGTCGGTGGAATAAGATAGACCCGCTCGATGGGGTTGTCAGCCGCACGCTTTTCACATCGCTCTTCATTATAGGAGACATTTTTCTCTTGCTCGATCGTAAAGCCAAGCGCGACATTTGCTCGCTCCCAAAGTTTTGCCACCTGCTCACGCTTTTCCACAATCCATGACCATTGGCGCGCCACCTTATCTTCTATGTCTGCAGCCATCCCGGAAATTGTGTTGATACCGCGCCTGCGGGCAAAGTCGCGAACATGCGCCTGATAGTCGGCCTCGTTCTCGAAATCGAGCGTTGTGGTTTTTGCGCCTGAACGGCCAAGACGTTCAACCAACTGCCCAAAGAGTTCCGGGCGATGGCTTTCGCGCTCAATGCGCTCAAGACGCATGGCTGCGGTTTCGATCTGCTTTGCCGTCCAGACGTTTCGCTCCACCTGCCTTTCCTCGTAAGTTTTCTTTCCCGTTTCCGTGTTGAGGACCGGAATTGTGACCTTGACGATTTCAACACCGTCTTTTTTCAAAAGAACAGTATCGCCTTCCGATACGCCTGCGTCGGACAACGCCTTGGGCAAGCTGACGCCCCACAGCCGATGCACAATTCCGTCATCAGTCTTCACGTCGGCATAAGGGCTTTCGTCAACATCATCGTCCTGCGGCCGGAACTTTGCCATGCCGGTCTCAACCAATTCCCCAGTAACGCCGGCCGCATGGTCAATACGCGATTTCCCACCCCATTCCGGTTTGGGCTCAAAATCCTCACGTGCTGCATAAAGATCTGTCCGATCCCGATGTCGCGTCATCGCCACATAGGTCAGATGCTGATCCATCATGCCGGTGGCAAGCACGAAGGTCCGCTCGACAGTCGTTCCTTGAGCTTTATGGATGGTTGCAGCATAGCCATAATCAATATTTCGATAGCTATCCTCGCTTATAATAACGTCGCGGCCGTTATCGAGACGGACGGAAAGCAGCGGATCATCATGTCTGCCGCCGGTGGAAACGACAGTACCAAGCAAACCATTCTTGACATATTGTGGGCCAAGCCCGGTTGCCCGCTTTTCAACAAACCTGGAATTTTCGAGGAAGATGATCCGGTCACCAACAGCAAATTCCCGCATACCACGTTCAGTTCGGAATTCCCGCGGCACCGTCAACGCACTTTCCTTCTTCATTTCTTCACGAAGAGCTGCGTTGAGGCGCCTTACATCCTTGTTGGTATGGGCAAGCACGAGCAATTTGTCACAATATGAAAATGCACTTTCCTCTCCCTTTGATTGCTGGAGAAACGAGCGGCGTGCATCTGCCCAATCTGAAACCAGACGGCCGATAATCTCGTCGTGGGTTCGCGCTTCGACAAGGTGTCCATGCTTTACATATGCATCAAGACCTTTTTCGACTTCACCGCGTGCAAACAGATGTGAGGCGTCGCGTGCCCATCCTTCGCGCTGGCGACGAACACCAGCAAGTTCTGCAGAACCTATCCGCTCAGCAATAGCGCGGAACGCTGCCCCGGCCTGAATTGGTTGAAGCTGCATCGCGTCACCGACAAGGACGACTTTTGCTCCGGCATCCTTTGCTGCCTCCAACACACGGGCCATCTGCTGCGACGGCACCATTCCTGCCTCTTCTATGACAAGAACATCGCCGCGTTTCAGCAAATCGCGTTCGTTCGCCCAGGCAAGTTCCCATGCGGCAAGAGTTCGCGATTTGATACCCGAACTTTCCTCCAATCCCTCGGCTGCCTTGCCAGCAAGTGCCGCACCCAAAACGCGATGATGTCCGCTTTCCCACGCAATACGTGCAGCGGAAAGAAGCGTCGATTTGCCCGCTCCGGCAAGACCAACAATGGTGGCAATAGCGCTGTCACCGGTGACATGATGGACAGCGTCAATCTGCTCCTGCTCAAGTCTGAAAGGCTTCTCAGGATCAGCCGTTTCGATGGCCCCCACCGCCGACGCCCTTTGTTTGTCAGTGATCCTGAAGCCGGTTCGCTTGGACAGAACCTCCGCCGAGCCAACCATGTCAAATTCTGTGCGCAAGATCTCTTGCGACGTAAAGACAGCCGGTTGCGCCACCTTACCAGTTTGCCGGTCAACTTGCTGAGGCCTTAACAACACCAGATTATTGGACACCATCACCCGTGTGCGAATACTGACAAAATCGGCTGGATCATCAACATAACGATGTAACGCTCTGGCGATGTCGCGTTCGTTGAAAGTGGAACGTTCGCGCTCAAGCTGCTTTAAAAGAAGTTCAGGCTCTAAAAGAAGCCGATCTGCCATTTCCTGGCGGCGAACAAGATCGGCCGGCGCGAAATACATCTCCATATTCTTGCGCGCCAAAGCAGCCTTCTCCGGTCCAAGATGCTTTTGCGCGATCCCATCGAGCCCCTGTTCGGCATAAGAGCGTCCGTCAAGACGAATGTCATGGCCAGCAAGCGCCAAATGCCGATTGGTCGTTTCTGCCCAGGCAATCTTCCACTCCTTCATCGTCTCCTTGTCACCGGCCCAGCGTGAGTAAACGATAGCACCGTTCGGACGATCGGGCTTGATCACCCGCAACGGCTTGCCGTCGGGTCCAGATACCGCCACCATCTTGCTGCCAAACCCTTGTTCCGTCAGCGGTCTCAACGTCATCATCAGATGGATATGCGGATTGCTGTCCCTGTCGTGATAGACCCAGTCGGCAACCATGCCCTTTGCGGTCAGATTTTCCCTGATAAATTCGCGGACGAGCGCAATGTTTTCTGCACGTGTCAGTTCCTCCGGCAGCGCAATAACAAGTTCACGGGCAAGCTGTGCGTCGACCCGCTTCTCAAAAGCGTCGACCGCATTCCACAAAACCTCGCTTGCCGCGGCGACCGTCTTTCCTTCAATGGCTGTCGTCAGCCAGTTAGGGATTTCATCGGGAAGCGCCAGTTCCTCATGCTTGAGTTCATCAGCCCCGCCACGATAGCTAAATGAAGTTCCCGACTGCTCGTCCATCATCCGTGCACGATGGCGATAGGCAGCAGCCGAGACAATACTGCGCCCCGCTCCTCTGCTGATCACCTGCGCTCTGACGAACATGATCGCCATGACACTCCTCCAGACCTCCAAAGAATGTCGTATCTCGGCACACGAGCTTTGATCGACATCGATTTTTTAGACAGTTAAAAAAGCCCTTACCGCACAAATAGTTGCATACTTGCGCTTTATAACATATTTAACTATCTTGTTATATACAGTTTAATAAACAAGGGGCAAAGCGGTGAAATGGGAAGGAACCCGATAGATGGCAGGCAAAAATTCTATTCTTGATATCGACACACAAATCGAGAAGCTGCACGAACGTAGAAAAGAACTACTGGTAAAGTCCGCCGAGCGCTTTGCGCGTGCAGCCACAAAATCCGGTTTGGCGGAAATGGACATCGCCGATACGGAGATCGATCAAATCATTAGTGAAATTACGACACGATTTCGCGAAAGGAAAAAAGGGAACAGCGGTGGCGCATCCGCTGCGTCGCATAGAAAGACAAATGGTGGGACTGGAGCGTCGACGGAGGTTCCTCGTGTCAGTTAAACGCAAGAAAGACCTTCGCAAAAAATACCTACTCGGCGAAATTGTCGTTCGTGCCGGTCTGTCGACGGCAGACCGGGCATTCCTACTAGGTGGCTTGCTGGAACTGGCACGACTTTTACCGGATACGGCTGAGTTTCAGCGCTTGCGCAATCGCGGTGAAATGGCTTTCCGCGCAAAAGCATCAGATCCTCATTGGCAAGAAGAGCCGGATGCTGCGCAATGACGACTGGCGCAAAACCGCATCCAAGCCAATTGCTCGTCCTGGTGCCAATCGCTGTTTCCAGTTTAGCATTCTATATTGCCAACTGGCGTTGGCCGGAATTGGCCGCTGGCTTATCAGGGAAACCGCAATACTGGGTTTTGCGAGCGTCTCCTGTACCAGCCCTTATATGCGGCCCACTTGCCGGGCTCCTGACTGTCTGGATGTTGCCATTGCATCAGCGGAAACCAATCGCGCTGGCAAGTCTTGCCTGCTTCCTGCTGATAACTGGCTTCTACGCATTGCGCGAAATTACCCGTCTTTCCCCCTTCGTGGAAAGCCGGGCATTGAGTTGGGACCAGGCGCTGTCATACCTTGATATGATCGCGGTCGTCAGCGCTGTCATTGGCTTTATTGCCGCGGCTGTATCAGCACGCATTTCCAGTGTCGTGCCTGCACAGATAAAGCGGGCCCGGCGCGCAAGCTTCGGCGATGCAGACTGGCTGCCAATGCGGGCGCTAGCACGACTATTCCCGGAAGATGGCGAAATCGTCGTTGGCGAACGTTATCGCGTCGACAAGGAGCTCGTTCATAAACTACCATTCGATCCAAATGACCCAGCCACATGGGGACGCGGCGGCAAGGCACCGCTTCTTACCTACAAGCAGGATTTCGATTCAACGCATATGCTCTTCTTTGCCGGATCAGGCGGCTACAAGACGACGAGTAACGTCGTGCCGACAGCGCTGCGCTATATCGGCCCGATCATCTGCCTTGATCCCTCAACCGAAGTCGCCCCGATGGTCATCGAACATCGCCGCAACAAACTTCAGCGCGACGTGATGGTGCTTGATCCAACCAATCCGATCATGGGCTTCAACGTCCTTGACGGTATTGAGACCTCCACGAAGAAAGAGGAGGACATTGTTGGAATAGCCCATATGCTTTTGTCGGAAAGCGTTCGCTTCGAAAGCTCTACCGGTTCGTTTTTCCAGAACCAGGCGCACAATCTCCTGACCGGGCTCCTTGCCCATGTGATGTTGTCGCCGGAGTTTTCCGGACGGCGTAATCTACGTAGCCTGCGCCAGATCGTTTCGGAACCTGAAACGTCTGTGCTTGCCATGCTCCGTGACGTTCAGGAACATTCTGGGTCCACCTTCATTCGCGAAACGCTCGGCGTTTTCGTCAATATGACCGAACAGACCTTCTCCGGCGTCTATTCCACCGCCTCAAAAGATACCCAGTGGCTGTCACTGGACAATTACGCGGCGCTTGTCTGCGGTGACAGTTTCAAATCCGCCGAAATCGCGACCGGCAAGAAGGACGTATTTCTGAATATCCCCGCATCGATCCTGCGTTCCTATCCGGGGATCGGGCGAGTGATCATCGGCTCCCTGATCAATGCAATGATCGAGGCCGATGGTGCATTTGGGCGCCGTGCCCTCTTCATGCTCGATGAGGTCGATCTGCTTGGCTACATGCGCGTGTTGGAAGAAGCACGCGATCGCGGACGCAAATACGGCATCAGCATGATGTTGATGTACCAGTCCGTTGGCCAGCTTGAACGACATTTCGGCAAAGACGGTGCCCTCTCATGGATCGATGGATGCGCCTTCGCAAGCTACGCCGCGATCAAGGCGCTCGACACCGCTCGAAACGTCTCGGCGCAATGTGGTGAAATGACGGTGGAAGTGAAAAGCAGTTCACGCAATATCGGCTGGGATGCAAAAAACAGCGCTTCGCGGAAATCTGAGAACCTGAATTTACAGCGCCGCCCCCTGATCATGCCGCACGAAATTACTCAGTCGATGCGCAAAGACGAGCAGATCATCATTGTACAGGGACACAGTCCAATCCGCTGTGGGCGCGCCATCTATTTCCGGCGAAAGGAAATGGACGAGGCTGCGGAAGTCAACCGGTTCGTCAAACGATAAAGGCCGCAAAACTGCGTTTCATTTAAAGTTTCCTCCCGTCCGGTTAAAGCGGCGAATCGCAACGATACAAAAGCGTGATCTTCATCTCTGCTCGGGGGCCACGCTCCCCTGTCATGACCTTTCGTGGCGAACTAAGCGATAGGTGCCATGGCCATCTGGCAAACTGAACGGCAAATCTCAAACAAACCTGAACGAGATTGGTTTTTAGCTCCGCCTCTTCTTCAGGCTGGATCGCGGTGCTCAATGGTCGGACCAACCTTTCAACAATCGCCCCAACGATACACATTGAGATGATGCGAGCATCTTGTGAAACAAATATAACCTGATGACCAACTTTTCTTCCATGGAATCTGGCCCAAGCCGAATACATGTTTATTCAACCGCGAGCACCGCAACATTTCTTGAATTTCTTGCCCGATCCACATCGACAAGGATCATTGCGTCCGACTTTTCAATATCGCTCTCAGTTCAGAGGTTAATTCACCACGTTCGGTTGCCGACATACTCCAGTAATCAGCGATGGCAACCATCACGTCAGGCAGCGCATAGATCGCATCCTCTTCGATCCGCAAAAATCGTCAAATCCCAGATCTGCCCCATCAGTAAATGTGTCTATGTCAGTCAGCATCACGACCGGAGCCAGAAGCACACCAGCTTCAGATCCCATCATCTTTTCCCATCGGCACGACCGCAAGGCAATCGCACGCATAAAGCCTTTCACCCAACCGTCAGCTATAAACTCATCGGTTTCTGCAATGTGCATTAATATGGGTTCAGCAAGCCCCTCCGCTAGCTGACTGACAATCTCATTATAGAGATTGATGATGGCTTGGGTGGCGGCAGATTTCTCCTCATCATCGACGAATTCAGGATCCTCGCCCCAGACCTCTGATAGCCATTCGCCTATCGGAATCTCGTCGTGGCCAACAGCTATTCTCGTCAAGAAGCCATCAAGATTAGTTAATTGCATGCACTCTAAAGGGGCATCCGCCGATTCGAACTAGCCTTCCAGCACTTCCAAGCTCATTGTTTTTACAGCAGACCGGAACTTACTCGTGTCACTATTCATCATCTCGTTCCTATTGCCATTGCTTTCGCGTCTTGGCTGGAGATCACGACAAACAGTTGCCTCAACGAGCCTTTGTCAATCGCGAACTGGATCTCTTCCTCTGCCAATCAGCTCTCACATTCAAGACGAGCACTCTCCAAATCAGGCAAGAAGCCGTTAATCATGCTGGCGAAAACCTGTTCAGTCCGCTATTCAGATTTCAGCTATGCATTAATCGAATGGCTTTTATTTCATGGCATCCAAAACGACGCTCAATGCAAAAAGTCTCGAAGCACTCGGCGTAGAGAAACTGGCTGAACTGCTGATCGAAATTAGTACCGGAAATGCCAACCACAAGCGACGTCTTCGAATGGAACTTGCTGGTAACTCTAGCGGGGAAGAATTGGCCAGGGAGGTTCGCAAACGTCTCAGCAGTATCGCTCGCGCCAAGAGTTGGATCGACTGGCAGAAAGTCAAGACGGTCAAATCCGATCTGGAAACCCAGCGTAAAACAATCGTCGAAAAAATAGCACCGACGAATCCCGATGAGGCTTTCGAACTCATATGGCAGTTTTTGTTGTTGGGAGATTCTATTTACGAACGCACACATGACGGTAGCGGATTGCTCACCGAAAGCTTTCATCAGGCAATTGATGACGCAGGACGGATAGCTGGACAGGTCAAGATTTCCACGGAGAGCCTTGTCGGGCGAATTTATGCAGCACTCCAAAATAACAATGGCTACAGTCAGTTCGACAGACTGATCCCATCCATGGTACCGGCCCTTGGCGAAGAAGGGCTGCGGCAATTGCAGCAGCTATTCGAAGGCGGAACGAAGACACGCGACACGAAACGAACCAACGAAAGCAGACAACTGACAGGGCTGAGCTCAAACGAGCCTGTTTATCGTGACGATGTCTATGCGAGTAGCGCATTCTTCACAGCAAAAGTGTCCTTGCAGCAAATCGCTGACGCGTTAGGTGACGTGGATCTGTATATCGCTCAGCATGCCGAGCACACGCATATTGTCCCCACAGTAGCGACAGAGATCGGCAGGAGGCTGGTTTCGGCAGGGCGAGCCGAGGAAGCTTTGAGAATCCTTGACAAGGCACTAATCGGTGAGCGGTATCAAGTTCCCTACGATTGGCAGGCGACACGAGCCGACGCTCTTGAAATGCTCGGTCGTGGTGAAGAAGCACAACAGTTTCGCTGGCAATGCTTTGAACAGTCTCTCGATGACGAGATGCTGAAGGAATTTGTGCGCCGATTACCGGATTTTGACGATGTGGAGGCTGAGGAAAAGGCATTTGCATACGCTCAGACCCATCCCGATGTCCAGCAGGCATTAATACTCTTTTTGAACTATCCTTCTCCTGCCGAAGCAGCCAAATTGGTAATGCACCGAGCCGCCGGACTAGATGGTGATCGTTACGAATTGCTCTCTCCTGCAGCAGAAGTGCTAAGCGCAAAATATCCACTGGCAGCGACCCTCCTTCTGCGTGCCATGATCGACTTTACACTCAATTATGCTCGCTCCAGTCGTTACAAGCACGCCGCGCGACATCTCATGGAATGTGCGTCTCTGGCACATCAGATAGAAGAGTTCGCAGAGTTCAAAACGCATGATGACTACGTTGCGGATCTGAAAAAGGTGCATGGTCGAAAGCATGGCTTTTGGAGCCTGATGCGGTAGTTATCTTTCCCCTTGATGTCCAAAAATCGCTCGCATTTGGCGATTTCCAAGCTGGATTGATGGTTTCCGCTGATTGGAGAAAAGCGGCCAGCGATGAGGAGAGCTATTTATCGCTAAAGATGATAAGCGTCTCACAGCACAGTTTGGAAGGTAGCTGATCTGGCTACTCGCCTTAAACACCTAATGCATCAAGCGCAATCTGCCGAGCACGGCGCGCGGTTTCCTCGTCGCAAATGAGTACATTGCCGGTGCCGGAGAGCAGCGCGGCAGCAAGCGCTTCTGCCTTGTTAAGCCCGCCCGACGCGAACACCACAGTCGGCACGCTTTTTAGGGTCTCGAATGACGGCGCTATGGCGCTCCGGTTGATCGGATGGTCGATGGGCTTACCATTCCGGTCAATAAACTGCGCGACGATATCGCCGCAGGCACCAGCTGCAATCAGTTCATCCAACGAAACGTCACTCGGCAATCCGTAGCGGATTAGCAGCGAACGCATCGTCAAGTCGCCAATACTGACAAGGATGATGTCGTTCTTCCTGATCCGCTCAAAAGCGCTTTCGAACACGTCCTGACTGACAATGGCGTCGCGAGATTGGGGGCTGCCAGCGTAAATCGGCGCGGCGAGATAAGCGCATTGCGCATTGAGCTGTCGCGCCAGATCACTCGCAATATCGAAGGTGTTGATCTCGATGCCGTGCGTGAGACCGCCGAGGACGGAATTAACGGAAACATCGGGCCGTTTCAGCTTAGGCATGTGACGCACCATCTCGCGCAATGTCGCGCCCCACCCCACGCCGATCCCCGATATGTCGGTGGTGTTCAGCTGGTCTACGAGATAATCGGCGGTCGCCTGTCCCACCAGCACCGGCACCAGATCAGGATTGTCGGGCGTCGGCACGATACTGGCGTGGCGCAACGAAAAATCGGCGACGAGCTGTCGCTCCAATTCTACGCATGACACCAGTCGCGAGTTCAACGTGATCGTCACCAGCCCCGACCGGCGCGCCTCGGCGATAATCTTGTTGATGCGCAGGCGATTGGTGGAGAAGGCCTGCGCGATTTCTCCCTGTGTGCGACCTTCCATGAAATATTGCCAGACAACGCGCATCTGCATCTGTTCTTCAGAGAGCGCAGTTGGACCGTTCAACAAAGGCTTTCCGTTCATCCTCAGAACCTCATTTGCCAACCGGGCCTCGCCAGGCGGACCCTCTGCCTGTCTGCTTTGGTGTAGCAGCGCTTGTCCTGCACGGAAAGATAGCGACCGTTAGAATGTACGGGACAAATCGCTGATTCCACGGTTTCAATATCGAGTATATTTACATCTGTAATTAAACGTTGACAACTGTTTCAACCTATCTAGACTGAATGTCGTCAGAGTTGAAGCACTACCGGGAGGAAAGAGCGATGCGGCCGGAAATCAAAAGGGCAAAACGACATCGACCTATCCCGTACGATATGCGGCCTTGCTTTCCTGCCTTCCATCCAATGCCCTTCATGCAGGGATGATTGCCATGACCGACACAACATCAGCAGGCTTGGATGCTCTTGAAAATATTGCTCTCATTATTTTTGACTGTGACGGGGTGCTAATCGACAGCGAGCCCATCGCCAGCCGGACACTTGCCGAAATGCTGCGCAATGCCGGCATGTCCATCACGGATGAGGAGGCGCATGTCAGGTTCACCGGCCATTCAGAACCGGCTATCCGCAGGATCTGTGCGGAAGAATTAGGCATGGTCGACGTCGATGTCCATTTCTCCGCCTGGCACACGCGCCTTTATGAGGAATTTGGGCGTTCGCTCACATCGATGCCCGGCATTGATGCGGTGGTCAAAAGCGTGAAGCGGCCCAAATGCGTTGCCTCGAACAGTTCCATCGAGCGCCTCAAAAGCAGTCTGGGCAAGCTTGATTTGTGGCAACATTTCCATCCCGCAGTGTTCAGCGCCCAGATGGTGGCAAGACCCAAGCCTGCCCCGGATCTTCTTTTGCATTGCGCTGAACAATTCCACGTCAAGCCGGAGCATTGCGTGATGATCGACGACAGTTCGCACGGCGTCGTCGCCGCCAATGCAGCAGACATGACTGCGATCGGATTTGTCGATCCAGCAGATCCGCGTCCCGATCGGGCTTCGCTTCTCAAGGCCAGCGGCGCTGCTTTCGTGGTCAACGGAGCCGCAGAGTTACCGGCTGCGATAACCGCTGCCAATATCCTCATCGGTGAACATGACAGACCGACCGATCACAGCGTTACATTTGCAAAGCCACACCAACAGTTGTAAATTTTTTTCGATGCGGTGAATTGATCTGATCAGTTTGCAATCAGGGGAATGAAAGAATGGTCCGCGTCATACAGATTTCAGACACGCATCTTGGACGCCACAAGGCGCATTTCGTGGAAAACTGGCGGCCTTTGAAAAACTGGCTTGCCAGTGAAAATCCCAAACTCATCATCCATTCCGGCGATATCAGCGTGGACGGCGCGGATGTTGAGGACGATTTTGCCTTCTGCCGCGAAGTGATGGTCGACCTGCCCGCCCCGATGCTGGTTGTTCCGGGAAACCACGATGTCGGCGAACCGCAAAGCGCACATCAGCCGGCCAACGAACATCGTCTGGAACGCTGGAACCGACAGTATGGCGCAGATTTCTGGGCAAAGGATGTGGGAAACTGGCGCCTTCTCGGGTTTGATTCCATGATCTTAAGTTCCGGTCTTGCGGCGGAAGAAGCGCAGTTTCACTGGCTGGAACGACAAATGGAGAGCGCGGACGGCCGCCGCATCGCATGGTTTACCCACCAACCTTTGTTTATCAATGGCTGGGAGGATATCGACAACGGCTATTGGTCGGTAAAGCGGGAACCGCGCACCCGGCTGCAGCGCCTCACGCAGCGTTTCGGTGTCGATCTTATCGCCAGTGGTCATCTTCATCTCTCACACGATTTCATTCTCGACGGCGTCCAGTTCGTCTGGTGTCCGTCAGCCGCCTTCGCGGTTGGTCCACACATGCAGCCGCCTTTGGGCGGCGAAAAACAGCTTGGCGCCGTACGCTACGATTTCTCGGAAACAGGTTTCAGCTTTACGCGTGTACATCTGCCGGAACTGAAGATGATGTGGATCGATGACGTTGTGCACGAGGTTTACCCCCCACGATAGTTTGGGCGGGCGACGAATGCTGGAGGAGAGCTTTTGTCCCAAGTTGATATCCAAAACATCAGCAAATCGTTCGGAAGCCTCAAGGTGCTGGACGACATTAATATTTCGATCCGCGACGGGGAATTTCTTACCCTCGTTGGGCCTTCGGGCTGCGGCAAGTCGACACTCGTGCGCATCATAGCCGGCCTGGAAAGCCAGTCGGCAGGTACGATCAGCGTGGACGGCGCATCGGTGAACCACCTGCGCCCGCATGAGCGCAAGCTGTCGATGGTGTTCCAGAGCTACGCGCTTTATCCGCATATGACGGCTTTCGACAACATCGCTGTTCCCCTCACAGTAGAAAAACTCAGCCTGTTGGAGCGCATTCCGCTGATCAAACATCTCTCGCCGCGCCGCAAAAGGCTCACACAAGAGATTGCAAAACAGGTCGAAGCCGTGGCCGGCCAGTTGAAGATCGAGGCGCTGCTTGGCCGCAAACCTGCGCAGCTTTCTGGCGGGCAGCGCCAGCGCGTGGCGCTCGGCCGGGCGATGGTCCGCCAGCCGCGTGCCTTCTTGATGGACGAACCGCTATCCAATCTGGATGCGAAACTGCGCGTCCACATGCGCACAGAACTGACTGAACTGCACAAGCGCATGGGCGCGACTTTCATCTATGTCACACACGACCAGATCGAAGCCATGACCATGTCGGACCGTGTCGCAATGATGGACGGCGGCAAGGTGCAGCAGCTCGGGACGCCGACGGAACTTTATGAGCACCCGGCCAATCTGGAAGTGGCCCGCTTCATTGGCAGCCCAACAATCAATACCATGCCCGCATCGATTGGACCGGCCGGCCGTGTGGAAATACACGGTCGGCCGCTTGGCATCGCCGTCAACCTGCCGCAAGGCGAGAGCGTGACCATCGGCATCAGGCCGGAGGCGCTCGACCTGCGTTCGCCCGAGCAGGCAGCTGCAGGCCAACCGATCATCGACGCACGCCTGCGCCGCACGGAAAATCTCGGCGCCGAATTTCTCCATCACCTCGACCTGACCGGCACGGACGCCACTGGCTTCATCATGCGCACAACATCACCACACGAAGACATCCACGAAGGCGACGCCGTGCGACTGACCTTCGACCCCACGCTTTGCCATATTTTCGGCCCCGACGGACGGCGGGCCGGAAAAACGCATGTGCTCTTGTCAGACGACGATTCCGGGAGGGCACAACATGGCTCAACGCGTTGAACCGGCCCTTGGACAAAGGCTTGGCCGGCGAGAATTCGTCGAGAAGCTGACAGGGCTTGGCCTGGCGGCACCCGCATTCATGCTGCTCTTGCTGCTCCATATCGTGCCGCTGATTGTCTTGGTGGTGCTCAGCCTCACCGATTATCAGCTTGGCGACCTGACGCTGTCATTTACCGGCCTCAAGAATTTTTCCAATGCCTTGCACGACGAGACCTTCCGTCGATCGCTCTTCAACACGTTCATCTACGTGGCCTTCGTGGTTCCCGGATCAGTGGGGCTCGGCCTCCTGTTCGCCCTCCTCATCCATGGCCGAACGCGTAGCCGCGCAATCTATGAGGTCATCTTCTTCCTGCCGGTCACGGCAACACTTATTGCCATGGCATCAGTATGGAAGTTCCTGCTTCATCCAAGCCTTGGCCCAATCAATGCGATTATTGTTGCCCTGGGCTTCCAGCCCGTCAATTTCCTCAGCGACCCCGCCTATGCGCTGCCGACGCTGGCGGTCATTGGAATCTGGCAACTGGTCGGCTTCAACATGGTGCTGTTTTTGGCCGGTCTCTCGGCGATCCCCAAAGACCTATATGAAGCCGCTGATATTGATGGCGCGGCTGGCGTGATCGATCGTTTTCTGACCGTGACCTGGCCGATGCTTGGGCCGACGACCATGTTCGTCCTCATCACCACATCCATCACCGCCTTCAAGGTCTTTGACACGGTAGTCGCGATCACGCGAGGGGGCCCACAAGATTCCACCAATGTGATCCTTTATGCGATCTATCTGGAAGGCTTCCAGTATTTCTCGACCGCCTATGCCGCAGCTCTGACTCTGGTGTTTTTGGCATTCATCCTGATCTTTTCGGGCATCCAGACCTTTTTCATAGACAGGAGGGTGCACTATTGACACCGATACCGGACATGAAAGCACAAGCCGCAAGCCCGCCTGCCCGCAGCCTCTCGGGGCTGAAACGGGGGCTTGGCTTCATCGCGGTCCACACCATCTTGATCGTGGGCGCAATCTTTATCGTCATGCCCTTCGTCTGGATGCTGGTTACATCAATCAAACCACCAAATGAGATATTCAGCGCTCAGTTGCGGTTATGGCCAACGCAGTTCTATGGCGTGGAAAATTACAGCTTCGCGCTTGAAAGCGCTCCGTTGCTGCGCTTTGCACTGAACGGCGTCATTGTGTGCAGCGGTATCCTTCTGGTCCAGTTGATTGTCGCAATCCCGTGTGCCTACGCACTGGCCAAGCTGAAATTTACCGGCCGCAACCTTTTCTTCGTTCTGATCCTGCTAGCACTGGCGATCCCCATCCAGGTGCCAGCGCTTCCCCTTTATATCGCTCTGGCCTGGGCTGGCCAGCTCAACAGCTATTTCTCGATGATGCTGCCGTTTTTCCTGTCGGCCTTCGCCATATTCCTGTTCCGGCAGTTTTTCAGGAGCTTTCCCGACGATATCATCAATGCCGCACGACTTGATGGCATGGGCGAGCTTGAAATCATCTGGCGCATCGTCACGCCGAGCGCCATGCCGGCAATCGCCGCTTTCGCGGTATTCTCGATCGTCGCGCATTGGAACGACCTTTACTGGCCGCTCATCGTCATTTCCGACAATCAGCTCGCTCCGCCACCGCTTGGCATGCTGCTCTTCGCAGACGCGGAAACTGGCTCGAATTATGGAGCCCTGACGGCGGCCGCCACCATGCTTACAGCCCCGCTCGTGATCTGCTTCCTGATTGCGCGCAAGCGTTTCATCCAGGGCATCACCATGACCGGTGTCAAATAAGAAGCCTCAATAAATAAACGTCTTAATCCAGGGAGGAACATATGAAACATATAGCAAAATTCATCGCCGCCGGAACCCTGACGCTTTGTATGGCGGGAACGGCACCCGCCTCCGAGGTGACACTGGACGTGCTCTACGCACAATCCGGCTTCGCGAAGTTCCATGATCCAATTTCGCAAGCCTTCATGAAGGAACACCCGGATATCAAGATAAAATTCCGGGCTCCTGCCAAGGACTACGACGAAGGCCATCTCCTGATGCAGCGGCTGGCCGTCACCAATCAGCTTCCAGACATCTACTTTCCCGGCTATCATCTTATGCCCGAGCTTGCGCGCACTTTGTCCAAGCGCAATCAGATCGTGGACCTCAAGCCGTTTCTGGATGCCGAACCACAAAACTGGATAACGGAGAATTATTCACAGTCCATGCTCGATATCGGCGTTGTAGATGGTACCAAATACGGTATGGCCTTCAACGCGTCGCTCCCAATTCTTTACGTCAATGAAAGCGCCGTCGAGAAAGCAGGTTTGGACCCCAAGGAGGTACCGGCGACCTGGGACGATCTTCTGGCGCGCGCCAAGAAAATCCATGACGCAGACCCGAAGATGGCGGGTATCGGTTATACAATCTACGATTGGCCCGACGATTGGCTCTGGCAGACCATTTTGCGGCAGAAAGGAACGCAGCTCGTCGAGCCTGAAACGGGAAATGCCGGTTTCGACAATGAAAAGGGTCTGGCAGCCCTCAAAATTCTCCGTCGTATCGTGACTGAGGGCGGCGAGAATTTGTTGGAATTTGAACAGGCGCGCCAGCAATTCGCAGCCGGACAAACAGCCTATTTCATCGATACACCCGCCCGCCTTGCACAGATTATCGGTCTTGTAGGAGACCGCTTCAAACTGAACACGATAAGAGTACCGGTTGACGATAAGGAAAATGGCGGCCTCCCGACGGGCGGCGCGGCGGGCATCATTCTTTCACAAGATGAGGCAGTGCAAAAGGCGGCCTGGGAATATCTGAAATTCGCCACCGGTCCGAAAGGACAGAGTATCGTGGTAGAAACGACAGGATATCTGCCGACGAACAAACTGGCTGACGGCGCTGATTATCTTGCTCCTTTTTACGAAAAGGAACCGCGCTTCAAAACAGTGGCATCCCAAATCGAGCTGGCGCGCCCGTGGGAGGGCTATCCGACCGGATCGTCGGTGCGCATCTGGCGCGCGGAACGCGACATCATTGCCAAGGTTATGCGGGGCGATCTTACCCCCGAAGACGGCCTGCCTATGCTCGTGAAGACGGTCGATGAAATGACGAAGTAAGTCCGTCATCACTAACAGCTAACCCGGTTAATTCATAGCGGAATGGATATGGCGCGCATCGTGCAAATTGCCGTGTGCCGAAGTGAGCGTTTTTCACAGGGGGACATTCGCCGGTTTTAACCGGTCGTTGTGTCATCTGGGTTTGGAAGTTGCGACGAACGGGTTGAGGTTTCGGGGCGTTTACGCCCTTTTTTTAAGTTGCCAGCTTTGGAATGCGTTCAAGCACGAGGCGCAGGATATTCTGGCTTGGGCAAGAGGTCGGCAGATGGAGACGGATCTGGGTCTTCATTTCGATCACTCGCGCTGCGATCTTGATCAGGCGCAGCCGCAATGTGTCGAACTGAGCGACGGCGAAGCGTGAGCGTTTCGGCATCGCAGCGCGCAGGCCCCACATCAGCCAATAGGCCCCAGCATGCAGGAAGAGGCGGAACTGGTTGGCGGTGGCTCTGGTGCAAGACGTGCGGTCAGCCGCCAGATGCGTCTTCCACGACTTGATATGGTTCTCGGCCATGCCACGTCGGCAGTAGACGCCCTCATAAAGCGTTTTCGGTCTGTTGCCTGTGAGGTTGGTCACGATGAAGCGGGTATCTGTCCCCTGGGCACCAGCTTCCATACGCGCGATGATGCGTTCCACCCGGCTCCAGCTCGCCGCCCCATCGAAGAATTCCGTGAACCTGCGCACCTTGCCCGCCTTTGCCGAGGTCTCGAAGCGCTTGCGCAGTGTCGTGGTCGGCGCCACGCCAAGGATGAAGTCAACGTCATTGGCGCGACACCAGTCAATGACGAGTGGGCTGGTGTAATGGCTGTCGGCCCGGATCAGAATACAGGTATTGGGCCAGTTGTTTCGGATCATCCGTACAAGGCGGCGCAGGTGGGCGCGGATTTCAGCGCCGCCTGGTCGCTTGGCCGGGCGTAGCACTGCGGCGACGAACCGGCCGTCACCATCGAAGACGACAATCGGCTGAAAACCGTATTCGTCATGATGGGCATTGAACAGGCGAAGCTGCTGGCAACCGTGAACAGCATCAAAAGTATCATCAATATCAAGCACGATCCGCTTCGGTACCTGCCGGAAGGAGGCGCAGTAAAGGTCGATCATGGCCTGGCCCATGGCGAGGAGTTCACGAACGTCCGGAAGGTTCTCCAGCCGACACATCGTTGATTGAGAGGCCAGCGACCGGCCTGAGGGCAAACTATTGTGCGCCATCTTGAAGACCGGATCGCTGCGAAGCCGGTTGGCATCATTGCCATCCTCATAACCTGCTGCAATCATCTGTATGCGGAAGCTGATCATCGTCGAAAGACCATGTACAATCTGATCTGAACGGCGCGGATCCTTGATGCAGCCTGCCAGGCGCTCGGCAATACGATAGCGCTTCTCGACTTCATTCAAAGCCAGAAGGCCACCATCCGATGACAGCATTCCGCCGTCAAACCGGGCAACAACATTCTTGCCATCAATGGGTGACAAACCGCTCAGCGGCACCGTATGATCGTTCATGGCGGATGTAGTCTCCCGGAAACTGCACGGATCGGCTTCGACAACCATTTCTTACGCTGTTTCAAAAGGTTAGGCTACATCCGTCAACTCGACATGAATTATTCAGGCTAATTTTGCCCTGTAGCCCCTAGCAGCGTATAGATTGTATCGCCAGCCTGCCATCGGTCATATAACCGTTGGCAGGCAAATTCCGAAACGGCGCAGGAACACCCATGACAAACGAAACGTTGATCCCTAGCCGGCGCGCTTTTGCATTGAAATGTGGTGAGCGATACATCCCGAGGCCTTGCTGCGGCCGTTTCGCGCAAACCATGATCCGTCACGCCGGGCGACTGGCAACTTGCGGTTCGGTCAATCCGCGTTCTACGAAATCGGTGTAGATGCGCTTGACCACTTCGAGTTCCTCTGGTGGTCCCGGTTTAAGAATGACGCGATCGGTCTGGATGTTCTTGTGTTCGCGTGGGCGAAGTTAACTCTTTGGATTGCCAGCATCATCGATCAGGAAACTGCGCAATCCGAAACCCGAGGGATCACCTTGACGGAACCCTTTCTTGATGAAGGTCGTCTGGCCCATATGCACTCTCGTCGAGAGCACGCAACTATGTTCCCGGGCGAAGCTTGACGAAATCAGACGGTGAAAGGCAATCTTGAGGGTTTTCATTCCATCCACGTCACCAAGCAATAGCGGTTGGCGTTCCGATGAGGTGGAAGTAAGGGTGAAGCGTCCGGCCTTTATCTGGACGATCACAGCTATCGTTGAAGTGACGAAAATGCCGATGACCGTACGTAAGCCCGCGACAGTTGGTGAAATTCTGGTGGAAGAGTTCATGCAGCCTTGGGAATTGACACAATCGGCGTTGTCCGGGGCGATGGGGGTTCCGCGCAAGTATGTGAACGAGCTTTGCAACGACCGCCGTACGGTGACGGCTCCGACCGCGTTCATTCTGGCGCGTGTGTTCGACAATAGCCCTGACTTCTGGGTGAACGTGCAGCGCCGGACGGATTTGTGGGAAGCGATGCATTCGCCGCGCGAGCGTGAGCGGATCGAACGGGCCAAGCTGCTCGCTTCCGCAGCATGAAGGCTAAGCGCTAGCCTTGGCAGGGGCCGCGTGATAGCGCGGATTGAATGTCAGTCAGCGCAAAGTCATCACCGACATAGAGAAGGGGAGCGGAATGCCGTTTTGCCAAGGCATAGGCAAAACAATCACCGAAGTTCAAACCGGCTCTCGTTCCAAATCCCTTGCCGTATTCCACCCGCGCCTTCATCGCAGCTCGTGCAAGCCTGTCATCTATGGACGCAACCAAGATGCCGAAATCAGCAAGGAATGCATCCAGATCGGCAATCGCAGCATGCCGATCTCCCTCCCTGATCCTGCCCGCAAGAACTGTACCGGCCTCGACGTAATTCACCGCCGATATCAGACGCGCCGTATCAGACTGGAGAGCATCCATGCACTCCGGCGCTTCCACCTCATCGAAGAGGATCGCTATGATCGCTGATGCGTCGACAATCATCATTGATGATAGCCTGGCTCTTCTGAGGTATCGCCGACGGCTTCGTCCCATTCCTGTTTCGTAACCGGACGGCGGTCATAACGACTGGCACGCTCACGAACGAAAGCTTTCATACGCGCAACGTAATCGCGCTGCGCCTCGCGCTCGGCACGAAGCCGGTCCAGTCGCTCTCGCATGGCCTGAGTGATAGCGTCAGTCATGGTCTCGCCGGTAAGACGGGATAGTTCCCGCGCCAACCGGTCTGCTTCATCGGTCTTGATGCTCAAGGCCATGGTAATCTCCTCATATAGACACACTTTCTAGATATCATTTCTATATTGTATCTTCAACGGAGAAACGGAATGTGGACGTTATTCATCGTCCTGATTATCGAGCCCGATTTCCAACTCTTATCCCTTTGATTGTCATTTGCAGCCCGCAGGGACTTTTCGAAATCCTCGCGCGCCATCTGCCTGCCGATCAGCTGGGCACTGGATAATACCACTGCGCCAAGCCGTTGGGCGGCATCGGCCTTGTCATCAGCATCCGGCTTGTCGCCAGCGTGATTGCCGTTGGCTGATCTGCATTCGTTCGCTTGCCTTTTCTGGCCTATCTCCAAGACCGACGGTGGCACAGGCTCTCCCGGCTGCACGGTTCACTGTGCCAATCATTTCCAATACCCAAGGGCCTCCAGGTGGCATAGCTCGACCGCCCATGGCGGCCTTTGTCACGAGGCTTCAGCCCGACCGGTTGCCCGGCAAGCCGCTTGTTAACTACCAGACCTATAGACAATTATCTGGGGGGATCCTTCCTCCACTGGTGATACGCGCCTTCGAGGCGCCCTGAACGGCGACAGTTATCGTCTCGCGCAAAGCCGAGCCAGTAAGGCCGGCTGAAACCCTCGCAAAATCGCCGACGCCGCCAGCGGCCTACTTTTACACCGCCCTTTGGCCTGATTTTATTCCGCCGTTGACACGGGTGTGCATACGAAATCAATGGTGATAGATTCCGGTATGAACGACACCGTCCACACCGCACCATGCACGATGCATGCCCGGGCTATTGAAGGGCAGGCAGATATTGCCCTTTGCGTCCACGGCCACAAGCCCGCCTGAACCGCCGATTTCACCAAGTTCGGTCACGACGTCGCCTGCTGCTTTGTGCAAGTCCTGCCCTGCCCAGCGCATACGCGCATCTATCTCGTGTCCAACCGCCCGGCGAATAAAATATTCGCCATGTCCAGTTGCCGAAATGGCCGCAGTGGCATCGTCCGCCCAGGTTCCGGCGCCAATAACGGGACTATCACCGACGCGACCGGGCGTCTTGGCGGTCATGCCACCTGTAGAAGTTGCTGCAGCGAGATGACCGAAGCGATCGAGCGCGACCGCCCCGACGGTTCCGTGCTTGCGAGCAGGATCGCCGTCATCGGGAAGCCCCTTCTTGCGACGGTCCATTTCGACCTTGAGGGCATGGAGCCGATGTTCCGTACCGAACCATTCCGGGCTTTGCATTTCAAGACCGGCATTTTCACAGAAACGCCTGGCGCCATCACCGGCCAGAAATACATGCTCGGTCGTTTCCATCACCGCGCGTGCAGCAAGTATGGGGTGACGCGGGCCGCAAATTCCTGAAATCGAACCGCATTCACGCGTCATTCCATTCATGATGGCCGCATCCATTTCGTGGGTGCTGTCGGTGGTATAGACCGCGCCACGTCCCGCGTTGAACAACGGGTCGTCTTCCAATGCCATGACCGAAGCCGTTACAGCATCGAGCGATGTGCCACCCTCGCGCAGAATATTTAGCCCCGCCTCGAGACAGGCGCGTAAGGCAGCATGATAGGCCGCTTCGCGCTCCGGCGTCATAATAGATTTCAGTATCGTTCCCGCACCACCATGTAGCGCGATAACCGGCATCGTTTCAGACATTCTAACCTCAATGTGGAAGGAGTTCTGCTTTATCCAATCGCGTCAGCGCAACGCGAAACTCATGGCGGAAAGTGCCGTCATCCAGCCGACCACCTCTGCCATTGTCACACAATCAAAACCCACCGTGACGGCATCAACCCGTCTGGCTGGGGGGAGTATTGCCATTTGATCGGCGAGTGCCGCATTGCTCATCAAGAATTCTGTCTTGTATGGCCCATTCAGCCGGAAGGCTTTTTTACTACCAGCTTCTCGGACTGCACGTATCGCCCCTTCCCTTAGCATAGCGCGCGCCCGCTGAACGGATATCTGTCGCGCAGCCCGGTGACCGAAAGATTGTTTGACAACGATAAATTCAGCATCCGGGAAAAATCCAATATTCTCGTCCCTCGTGCAATCATCGCCGGAAACCAGACCAACTGGAACGCCAAGCTCTCCAGCATAAGCACCGTAAATACCCGGTTCCCCGTAAGGCAAGTTGTTGATGCGGACTTCCCGGAATGCAAAACCGTTTGTGGTGTGAGCAAGCACCCCACCCTTGCCGGCCATGGAATGATGCCCGACCATAAGGAACAGATCGAACTCAGCCGTCAAACCGCAGGCCATGTTCATCGGTTTAGGCTTGCCCAGAAGCAGATCGGCTGCCGGATGCAGCAGAGATGGCAGGATATTTGTCATCGGCCCGTGAGAGTCGTTGACAAGGATTTCGGTCGCGCCCGCTTCTACCAACCCCTCGATTACGGCGTTTACTTCCTCGGTCATGAGAATGCGCGCCTTCTCATATTCCGCATGACCAGCCTGCCCTTGCGCTGGAGCAACTACACCTGCAACTCCCTCAATATCGGCGGAGATATAGATTCGCATAACAACCGCTCCTCAGTCGGATCGTAGCTTCGGATCGAGCGCGTCGCGCAAGCCATCGCCAAAAAGATTGAAGCCCAGCACGGTGACAAAAATTGCGATGCCGGGGAATAACGTCAAATGGTCAGCTACGCCCATATAGGTCCGGCCATCAGCCAGCATGGCGCCCCATTCGGGACTTGGCGGTTGTGCGCCGAGACCGATGAAGGACAAGGCAGCGGCTGTCAGAATGGAGGTGCCTATACGCATCGAAAAATAGACGATGACGTTTGGCAAGGTGCCGGGCAAGATATGACGAAGCATGATAACGCGATCAGCCACGCCGATGGCCCGCGATGCATCGACATAGACGGTTCGCTTCAACTGCAACGTCGTACCGCGCGCAAGTCGGGCAAAAACCGGAATAGAGAAGATTGCGACTGCGTAGATCACATTGGTAATACCAGGTCCGAGCACAGCAATTACAGCTATAGCAAGCAGAATGCCTGGGAAAGCAAGCAGCAGATCGCAGAATCGCATGATAATCGAATCCACCCAACCGCCGTAAAACCCGGAAACGATACCCAGAGTGACACCAAAAAGAGCACCCAGCGTCACCGAAAGAAAGCCAACGGCAAGCGAAATGCGCGCACCCCAGATAATACGGCTGAATATGTCCCGTCCGTAGGCATCCGTTCCTGCCCAATGCCCGGCACTGGGTCCTTGCAGAACAGCATTATAGTCGGGTGTACTCGGATCGTAGGGCGCGAGCACGGGAGCCAGAATTGCCGCCAGTACCAAAGCAATGATGAAGACGAGCGCCACGAGGGCCACCTTCTGCTTTTTGAACCGCCGCCAGAATTCAGCTAATGGTCTGCGCATTTTCTGGGAGGGTTCCACCAAAACGGTTGTCGTGCTCATTTGTAGCGGATCTCCGGGTTTGCAAAGGCATAAAGAACGTCAACCAGCAAATTGATGAAGATGAACTGTAGCGAAAACAGCAGGATCAATGCCTGTATGACGGGATAATCGCGATAGGAAACGGAATCGACCAGCAGTCTTCCTACACCTGGCCAAGAGAAAACGCTTTCGACCACAATCGATCCACCGAGCAGAAAGCCGAATTGCAGACCGACCATTGTAATAATTGGGATCAAAGCGTTGCGCAGCGCATGTTTCCATATGACCCTGCGCTCCGGCACGCCTTTGGCACGTGCTGTGCGAACATAATCCTCCCGCGCAATTTCGATAAACGCTGAGCGGGTAAAGCGCGCCATCACGGCTGCAACTCCTACCCCGAGGGTGAATGAAGGCATCACGTAATGCTGCCACGTACCGTACCCGCCGGTCGGAAACCAGCCAAGTTTCACCGAAAAGATATTGATCAGCAACAGGCCCAGCCAGAATGGCGGAAATGAAATGCCGGATACTGCAACGATCATTCCGGCATAATCAGGCCATTTGCCCCGTTTTACTGCGGAAATCACGCCAATGAGCAAACCGAGAAGCGATGACCAGAGCATTGCAAATACGGTGAGCCAGACGGTAGGCATCAGGCGTTCGCCAATCTCCTCGGTGACCGAACGACGCGTTTTCAGCGAAACACCGAAGTCGCCCTGAGCTGCGCGCGCTATATAGCGCGTGAATTGCTCCGGCAACGGTCTATCCAGCCCAAGCGACGAACGAACTGCGGCAACATCCTGCGGGCTGGCGTCAGGCCCTGCCACGAGGCGGGCGGGATCGCCTGGCAGCATATGCACAAAGGCGAAAACGCAAACCATCACCAGCACGATGACAGGTAGGGTGGCAACAAGCCGTTTGATGAGATAGGAAAACATAAATTCCCTTTCGGAAAGGTAGCGCCGGCCCCCAAAGGCCAGCGCTCTTTTCACGAGCTGTTAGTCAGCAAATGCTGCTTCTTCGAGCAGGAAACCACGATCGGGAAGCATATAGACGCCGGAAAGCGACTTGGTCTTGGCCGATAGGTTCTGGTTCACACCGAGGAATATCCAGGGCGCGCCTTCCCAGGCGGCCTTTTGTGCGTCCGCGTAGAATTCTGCCCGCCTGGCCGGATCAGCCGTGCTGATTGCACCTTCGATGGCAGCATCGACCTTTGCGTCCTTGAAGTAAGCAACGTTGAACATTGCTGGCGGAAAGCTCTGGCCATAAAGCAGCGGACGAATACCCCAATCGGCATCACCTGTCGAAGCAGACCAGCCGCCATAATACATCTGTACGGCAGCATCCTCCGGCTTCTCGATGGACCAGATTTTCTGCGCAGCAACGCCAGTCTCAAGCGGCATTACGTTCACCTTCACATTGATCTGTGCCAGTTGCTGCTGGATGAACTGAACCGCACGTATGGATTCCGTATTGGAGTTCGCCCAGATTTCCGTTTCGAAACCATTCTCCAGGCCTGCTTCCGTCATCAATTCTTTGGCCTTGTCGAGATTGTACTCGTAATTACCAACCGGAACATGGAAAGCAAGGTTCTTGGGAATGATCGAATCTGCCGGCTCGCAAAGATCGTTATAGACGATCTTGCAATAGGCTTTCTTGTCTACGGCGTAATTGAGCGCGTGCCGGACGCGAACGTCATCGAAAGGCTTTTTCAGATTATTGAGAGAAACGTACCACTCGACG
The DNA here is from genome assembly GCF_000017405.1 of Brucella anthropi ATCC 49188. NCBI lineage: Bacteria > Pseudomonadati > Pseudomonadota > Alphaproteobacteria > Hyphomicrobiales > Brucellaceae > Brucella > Brucella anthropi. The sequence continues at coordinate 655,961 of NC_009667.1, read as the reverse complement.
ATAGAAGGATCTTTGTCGACCTCGACATTCGGGTTCTTTTCGGCGACCTGCATCAGTTCAGGAGGGAAGGAAGGGATAAACTGGGCTTCACCCGTCTGGAGCATTGCAAAGCGCGCGCCCGATTCCGGCACTGAACGAACCGTAACGCCATCGATCTTGGGAAGCCCCTCTTTCCAGTAGTTGTCATTTTTCACGACTTCAAGCGTATCTGCCGACCAGTTTTTGAACTTGAACGGGCCGGTTCCGACCGGATTGCGTCCGATCTCCTTGCCATATTTTTCAAGCGCGGCCGGTGAAATGATCATAGCACCTGGATGAGCAAGCGAAGCGATCATCGCGCCAAACGGTTCCTTGAGGATCAATTTGACTGTAGCATCGTCAACAATCTGCACTTCCTTGACCATTGAGACCAGGCTGCGGCGCGAAAGCTTGTTGTCTGGGTTGGCAAGACGTTCGATATTGACCTTGACTGCTTCGGCATTGAAATCCGAGCCGTCGTGGAACTTGATACCTTTGCGAATCTTGATGGTAAATTCGGTCGCTTCGCCATTGGCTTCATAGCTTTCAGCCAGCAGAGGAATGAGTTTCATATCCTTGTCGAAGCCAAAAAGACCCTGATAGATAAGACGAAGCGAGGTCTGCGACAGCGTGTCATTGATGTTCGTTGGATCAAGACCTGTCAGGTTATTTGGTACCGCAACGGTAAGGGATTTCGCCCAGGCCGTCGCGCCCGGGAGCATCATCACGGCGGCCAACGCCGACGAAAACAGCAAGTTCTTCAGTTTCATTGTCAACTCCTTCCTAAGATCAATGAAAATCGCCGATGGGATGGCGTGCTACGAAATGGCCAGGCTCCACCTCGATAAGAGAGCTGACGAGCGGCATGTCGTCCGGTGAACGCACCGGGCTTGGGATTTCCCCCTCGATAAGCGGGCGACTGCGCTCACGTCGCTGGGGATCGGCAATTGGAACCGCAGAGAGAAGCCGTCGCGTATAGAGATGTTGTGGATTCTCGAAAATCTGGCGCCGCGGACCAATTTCAACGATCTGCCCGAGATACATCACCGCCACACGATGGGATATCCGCTCAACAACCGCCATGTCGTGACTGATGAATATGTAGGAAAGTCCGCGTTTTTCCTGCAGTTCCATCATCAGATTAATGACCTGAGCCTGAATGGAGACATCAAGCGCGGCAACCGCCTCGTCGGTAATGAGAATATCGGGGTCTCCCGCAAGAGCACGCGCTATACAGATGCGCTGACGTTGCCCGCCCGAGAACTGATGTGGATAACGATGTGCATGTTCTGGCCGCAGACCTACATCCCGAAGCAATTCCACTACACGCTCGTGAATTTCCGCCCCTTTTGCGAGTCCGTGGGTGATTAACGGTTCCGCAATTGAAAAGCCTACAGTCAGGCGCGGATCGAGGGATGCGAACGGGTCCTGAAAGACGTATTGGATCTTGCGGCGAATGGATTGCTTTTCCGCTCTTCCAAGTTTGAAAATATCCTTGCCATTGTAGAGGACCGCTCCAGAAGTGGCTTCCTGAAGCATCATAATTGTGCGTCCGGTCGTTGACTTGCCACAACCCGATTCACCGACCAGCGCCAGTGTTTCACCCTGGTGCAAACTGAAACTGACCTGTTCCACAGCATGCACGCGACCAGTGAGTTTCGAGAAGAGCCCATTCCTGATATCGAACCGTGTCACCAGATCACGCACCTGCAATACCGGGTCAGGTGATTTGATCGTGTCTTGCGGAGGATACTCGGCAAAACTGTCCGAGCCGCTGTCATCTGCTTTCAATAGAGGAAAACGACGCGGAAGGTTTTCACCGTTAAGGGCTCCAAGACGTGGCACTGCGGCAAGCAACGCGCGGGTATAAGAGTGTTGCGGTGCAGCAAAAATGGTTTCTACTGTGCCTTCTTCCACTTTCTCGCCGCTACGCATAACAAGTACCTTGTCTGCGACTTCCGCCACAACGCCCATATCGTGAGTGATGAAGAGTACGGCCATGCCCATCTCTTCCTGCAGCAAGCGGATGAGACGCAGAATCTGCGCCTGAATGGTGACGTCCAGAGCCGTGGTAGGCTCATCGGCGATCAGCAGGCGCGGCCGGCAAGAAAGAGCCATGGCAATCATGACACGCTGACGCATGCCACCCGACAACTGGTGCGGATGACGGTCAAGTATGCGCCTGGCATCGGGAATACGGACCTTTTCCAACATGCGCAGTGCTTCAGCCCGTGCTTCAGCAGAAGAACATTTCTGATGCAAACGCACCGCTTCGGCAATCTGCTCGCCAACAGTGAAAACCGGGTTGAGAGAGGTCATCGGCTCCTGGAAAATCATCGCGATATCGTTGCCGCGAATACCTTCCATCTCATCAAGCGCGAATCTGGTAAGGTCGTGTGTAACTCCATCGCGGTTGGTAAATTCGATAGCGCCTTCCGTAATCTTGCCGCCACCGAATTCCACAAGGCGCATGATCGCAAGAGAGGTGACAGATTTACCGGATCCGGATTCGCCCACAACTGCCAGCGTTTCACCCGGTCGGATCTCGAACGACAAATTCCTGACCGCACGAAACGTGCCATCATCGCCCTTGAAATCAACACTGACATTTTCAACGCGTACGATCGGTGCTTCTACCGGCTTATTCGGTTTCACTGACATCCGTGGTCCTCGATTTGGACTGCGGCAGATCTTCATCCTCCGCATAAAGATAGGGCATGAGAGAGCGCGTTACGGAGACGGCATCCGAGACGCTCTGATGATGTGCCGTCAGCACGGCAATAATCGCTTCGAAGGCAGCGAGTGCCCCAATCGTCGAACTGTGCAAAACGGGGTGGCTCGCAGGCACAAAAATCTGTTCATGACTGTGTGGGCACAGCGGCGAGGCAGGGCCATCGGTTACGGCAATGCAATAGGCTCCCCTGCCCCTCGCGAGTTTCAGAAAATCAACGGTTGCCTGTGAATAGCGTGGCAAGGCCATCGCTATCACAAGATCTCCAGGCCCCAGCCGAAGCACTTTCTGGGCAACACGTTCAAGCCCGCCTGCCCCGTTCAGCATGATCTGCGACTGGGTAGAAAGGATCGATTTATCAGCGAGATATTGCAGCATGTTCGCACTGACGCCAAAACCGAGAAAGGCAACACGCGGCGCGTGCATCATCTGGGCGGCAACGCCCTCCCATGCGGTATTCCCGGCTTCACTCATAACCTGCCGCAGGCTTTCCGCCGCACTCTGGAAGGAGTCCTCCGCAATTTTTCCGGGCGGGATGTGACGGGCGCGGTCGACATTTTCCACGGGGCGCAGCAATGACTGATAGCCTTGCACCGCGAGCCCTCTGAAATCTGTAAAGCTCCCCAATCCGAGCGCCCGCACAAAACGGGTAATCGTTGCCGACGAGGTAGAGGTTGCCTGTGCAAGCTCCTCAATACCCATTGTCGCGACCGCGAATGGATTGGCGAGCACAAAATCTGCGATCTTCTGCTGGTTTGAGGTCAGACTACCCCGGCACGACCCGATCAAAGTTGACAGATTCACGTGGTTCCCGTTTGTTTTTATCTTTATGAAAATATTGTTATCAGAAATATTTCAATTTGAAAATCTTTTTCACATCAGTTCACAACAGTTGCAGAGCAGCGCTTTGATTGGAGGCGCGGTTGGAAGATTTTGCATCAGGTTTTGGCAAGCCGTCACATTTACCCGTGGCCATTCTCCGGCAGGCCGCCGAAACACGCCCTCACCACATGGACCGTGACCGACGACTGGCCCGATCCCGTTCCGGTCACGGAAACCGAGATCGAGGTGTTCGAGCGATGGTTCGGCGACCTGTTCGATGAAATGTTCGGCCCCGACGCTGGATCGCCCGATTCGGGAGCCAAAATCGAGCTTGAAAACGGTACTAAAAAATGATACTGGATACTCCATGAAAAAGCGTCACAGAGCCACGCTGGAACTGATCTTCGCCCGCCCAGTCAACGGTTCGATCCGCTGGGCGGACATAGAGGCGCTGTTTGTAGTTCTCGGGGCGGAAGTCAGCGAGCGGGAAGGTTCGCGCGTCGGCGTGTTCCTGTTCGACGAAGTGCGCGTCTTTCATCGCCCGCATCCGTCACCGGATACGGACAAAGGTGCGGTTGCCAGCATCCGTAAATGGCTGGACGAACACGGAGTAAAGCCATGAACAATGTCGTTGAAATCAATGGTGAGAAGGCAGTCATCGCTTTCGATCCCGAGATTCAGATGCTGCGCGGCGAGTTTGTCGGCCTGAATGGTGGGGCCGACTTCTATGCCGAGAGCGTCCACGATCTGATTGAGGAAGGCCGCAAGTCGCTGGCCGTGTATCTCGAAATGTGCCGGGAGAAGGGCATCGAGCCGCGTCGGAAGTTCTCTGGCAAGTTCAATGTCCGCCTCACGCCTGACGACCATGCCGCCGCAGTCATTGCCGCAGCAGCATCGGGCAAGAGCCTGAATGAATGGATCGTCGGGACGATCCGGGAGGCCGCTGAATAGCGGCCCCGTTCGGTTCGACCGGATTGAAAGGAGATGGCATGAATGCTTTGTGAGCGGCGCAAGCGCCCGATGATTTCTATATTGTTGGGAGAGGCGGATAGGTTCCAGGCTGGATGTCAATTTAGGGCGCTTGACCCTGTATAAGGAGATTAGTGAGGAAGCTCATCGCGGTGGAGAGCACGCCGGAGCGTTCGTTATCGGATTTATTGAGCAGTTCGCGGGCGGCGCTGGCAATGACGGGATGCGGGCCTTTCTCGCCGACGTACGGGGTGGTCATCATGGCGGATAGCGCCGACTCGATCGGCCGGCGCGGATCGGAGAGGAAGGCGGCAACGCCGGCGAGCGTCTTGTCCTTTTCGGCATAGAGGACGTGCAGGATCGCGCCGACCAGCAGCGAGTGGTATGTCTTCTCCCAGTGATTCCCGCTTCTCCAGCGAGCCTTCGGGATCCACCAGCACATCGGCAACGTTCTGCACATCCCTGGCTTCCCATTCGCCTTTCCGCACCTCGAGCAGTGGATTATAGGCCGCCGACTTCGTATTGGTCGGGTCGAAGAGCAGCACGCGACCGAAGCGGGAGCGCAGGCTTCCGCTGATTGTCGGACGAATAGCGGGCATAGAGGGCGGCACGGGTCATGAATCGGTTCCCCTTCACTCGGCAATGCACTGCGTCTGCATGGCTCGTCGCGGCTGGCGCTGCCTGTCAGCGCAGGCCCGCCTTCCTGCCTCACAAGCCCTCGCCGGGACGGAGCCGGCCGGTCAAGGCTGACGCGGAACGCGCCACCGCGGTAAGCGGCTCGGCCTTGAGGGGCGGCTTCGTTCCGGCCCCCTCAAGCAAGCAAAAAAGGCTTTCACCGTAGATGCCTGCCAGCACATCATTGCATCACATCTTGTCTTCCGGCACGGGCATAACATCCGGCGCTTTGTCCAGAAAGCCTGTCAGAGCACCGCGTTTCGTCGTACCCGCACGTGCCTTGAGGAATTCGCTGGCCGTCTCCACGGCCCCGATCTTCTGTGCGACGGCGGAAATGATCCACTGATTGAGCGACACACCATCCTCCTGCGCCAGACGCGCGGCGGTCTCCTTCAAGGATTGCGGAAGTTGCAGCGGATATTTATAGCGTCGGGTCTGCGTCATGTGTTCAGTCTCCTGACGATCTCTCCCGGTGTTATCACGGTCATACCCAGTCCAAGTGCCGGACGGAAATCCTTGACATTGTGCGTCACGATGGCCTCCGCCTGCCCGTTCAATGCAGCTTCCAGCACCATTTCGTCCGCGACATCCGACAGCATGGGCCGCGTGCGAAACGAAATATCGACGCCTTCGGCAATGGTGGCGAGCGCACGCATCACCGCAGCGACGTCCTCAAGACCATACCCTGTTGCCTGCCGGATTTCCTCCCGGCTCAGCTGGTTTCGATCACACAGGAAATGGGTGATGACCCCATGCATGTCATGATGCGACAGATCATGGCACTGTTTGACGAATACCAGTCCAAGGAAAACGCCAAGTGAAGGCGGTCGCGAATTGTGCGGCGGATGTAGTTTTTATCGGCACGGACTCCCCTTTTAAGCCGTCATGGGGAGCGGGTCGGTTCCCTCGCTCAAGATGGCGAGATATCGCCGGTAACTGAACACGCGCCCCCGTTTGCGCCCGGTGATTTCCTCAACGATGCCAAACCGTTCCAGATCGGCGAGTGCCGCATTCACGGTCGGAGCCGAAAGCCCTGTTTGTTGGACGAGCTGGTTGGCCGTCAGGAACGGGTTCTGCTGGAACAAATCGTGGATACGCAGTGCGGAGCCTGCCCGGTCGCTCTCTGTCGTAATCCGCTCGCGGTCTTCCTTGAACAGATCAACAATACGGGTAGCGGCCTCGAACGCCTGATTGGCCGTTTCCGCAACTCCGGTAAGGAAGAAATCGAGCCAGGCTTCCCACGCCCCGTGCTCGCGCACCTCTTGAAGAAGGCGGTAATAGTCGGCGCGATGCGTTTTCAGGTACAGGCTCAAATAGAGGAGTGGCTTGCGCAGCACACCGTTGACGCAGAGATACAACGTCACCAGCAAGCGGCCGATCCTGCCATTGCCATCAAGGAACGGGTGGATGGTCTCAAATTGGACATGCAGCAGTCCGGCCTTTATGAGAGCGGGTAGACGGGAGCCGTCCTCGTGCATGAAGCGCTCAAGCGCATCGAGGCAATCGTCCATCTCGGTCGGCGGCGGCGGTACGAACAGCGCGTTGGCGGGACGTGAGCCGCCGATCCAGTTCTGAGACCGTCGAAACTCGCCGGGATTTTTCGTCCCGCCGCGTCCGCTTTGTAGCAAGCGTTCGTGCATCTCGCGGATCAGACGCAGTGACAGCGGTAGCTCCTCCAGCCGTTCCAGCCCATACATCATCGCATCGACGTAGTTCGAGACTTCGCGGATGTCGTCAATCGGCTGGCCGACCTGCGCCTCGGTCTCGAAGCGGAGCAGGTCCGAAAGAGTCGATTGTGTGCCTTCGATCTGGGATGAAAGGACGGCCTCCTTCCTTACATACATGTAGAGGAACAGCTCCTGACGCGGGAGCAACATCGTGATCCCGTCCAGACGACCCAACGCGCGTTCGGCCAGGCCTAGCCGCTCCAGAAGGGCCAGCACGTCGATCGGCGGTTCGGGCGGCAGTGAAGGCGGCACGAAGGCACGCACGATTTCGCCCGCAACAGGGGTCTTGACGAAGCGGCCTAGCCGAAGGTTAGAATCTGATTCGGACATGCCCAATTATGCGGGCGCAGTGTTATTTAAGCAATTGGCCCTTAGCTTAAATAAGCATTAAGTTAAGGTAAGCGCTCTTAAATAACGATCGATACTATCATGGGCGCGCACACGCAAAAGGTTCGTAACAATATTCTGTTGAATTTCATCTCAAATTGAACCAGTTTTCCGTTTGACCATGTCCCAGTCAGTTGAATTCATGCTCTTGAAAACACAATGGTATCTGTCTCGCAATTGGATCAGAGCGAAATGGAAAACTGGTTCAAACTCAATTGAAACTCAACACTTGCATTTAGAATTCTTCTTGTCGGCCAAGGTCTTCCCTACCAAGGCAGATCGCTTGATGGCAATCGGCGAATTCAACGGTCAGATCATTATCGTCGTCGTCTTCAAGCCGATTGGTTCGGAAGCCCTCTCCGTTATCTCCATGCGTCCAGCAAGCCAAAAGGAAAGGAAGCTATGATGGGTATCAAATTTTCCTCTAAGCGCCCTCTCACTCAGGAAGAAGAGGCAGCAATCCAGAAGATGATCGCAAGTGATCCTGATGCGCCAGAAGCCACCGATGAACAACTTGCCAAGGCAAAACCCTTCAAAGAAGCCCTCCCGGAAATGGCCGCCAAGATGGAGAAGGCCATTCGGGGCCGACCGCGTATCGACGATCCCAAGACACCGGTTACGATCCGGCTCGATCAGGATGTGGTTCAACGCTTCAAGGCTACTGGCAAAGGTTGGCAGAGCCGCATGAATGAGGCTCTGCGCAAGGCTGTTGGCCTATAAGTGAATACACTATCCACGACGAGCTATCATTCTTGAGAAGCATTGAGCTCAAGCCTCGTGGGGTCAAGCAAAGCCTCTTGAACCACAGTCACCGTCCCCGGGGCATGAGATATTCAATTTTGGCCATGGTACAGGTCTCCTCAAACTTCGTGCCGCATCGAGCGTGGATGCGCGCAGACGATTGCCGCCCCGCGGGTAACAACTACCTCTCATGCGGCTGTCCATTCCTCTGCGCGACCTCCTCGCACATCGGATCACGTACTGCATCGGCGAACTCTGGCAAACGGGCTTTCGAACTTTCTTCCGACAGACGACCCGCAAGTGCATCTATCAGGAGACCGACGTCCAGGTTCAGGTCCGATGTTCGATCCCACCCTCTGCGTCCTGCTCAAAGATAACCTTGTTCTGGTTTGACTGAGTCTGAGCCCATTTCGATATGTCGTCAGCGGTTCGCTTTCGCTCATCTTCTCGCCACACACCTATAGGCGTCGCGCACCGCCATTTCTCCATCGCTCATCACCACGTCTCTTGAAACGAAGCAGCATGGAGTGGTTTGAAGTCGGCCCCTGCAGGTCGGCTTCGGGAGGCCCACTCCCAACTTCAACACAGTTGCGCCGGCACACACAAACGCCAGCTCAAGGCACACGGAAATAAGGACTGTCGAGGTAACGGGCGCAGACGGCCTCATCCGACAGGTTGAAGGTGTGCTTGAGGATTGCAGGTCCTGCCATCAGCCGCGTCAGGGTGGCAGGCCACCACCATCCTTGTAAACTTCCCCGAAGTGCTTTTCCAGAAACGCCCAGTCAATCGTCTGCGCCATCCAGACCAATCTTACAATTTTTGTCTCGATGGTATTCTTCAGATCAGCTCAGCGACGACGCCGTTCCGCGCCGCACGGATATCGCCCTTGCGCGCGAGCCGTTTCCCGATATTCAAGCTCAGATTGCCGATCTGATGATGTCTCCGGCCCGTGCCGTCGCGACCGATCAACGTTTCCGTCAGCAATGGCAGCCTGGCGGATATTAGTGGCGCTAGGACATTACACCATCCAGTGATTTACGCGGCCGAAATTGTCGCCCATGCTGTTAGCTCTGAAGATTTTATGATCGTCATCCCGCTTCGCGCAGCCGTTCCGCCGTCTGCAAGTCCACAGAAACAAGCTGACTCACGCCCTGCTCACCCATCGTCACGCCGAAGAGACGGTTCATGCGCGCCATAGTGATCGGATTATGCGTGATGACCACGAAGCGCGTTTCGGTCGAAGCCGCCATTTCATCCATCAGATTGCAGTAACGCTCCACATTATGGTCATCCAGCGGTGCGTCCACTTCATCGAGTACGCAGATCGGTGCCGGATTGGTGAGGAACACAGCAAAGATGAGCGCCATGGCCGTCAGTGCCTGCTCGCCGCCGGAAAGCAGTGTCATGGTCTGCGGCTTCTTGCCAGGCGGGCGGGCCAGAATTTCCAAGCCGGCTTCCAGCGGATCGTCGCTTTCGATCAATTGCAGTTCAGCCGTGCCGCCGCCAAACAGATGCGTGAACAGACGCTGGAACTGCACATTCACCACGTCGAACGCAGCCAGCAGGCGTTCGCGTCCCTCACGGTTGAGGCTCTGGATTGCCTGGCGCAGTTTCTTTATCGCCTCAATCACGTCCTCACGCTCGGAGACGATGATGCCCAGACGTCCGGACAGTTCTTCTTGTTCCTCATCGGCGCGCAGATTAACCGCCCCGAGCCGCTCGCGATCGATCTTCAACCGCTCCAACTGGCGTTCTAGTTGGTCAGGATCAGGCAAAGCTTCGTCCGGCCCTAAACCTGTCTGGCGGATAGCTTCATGCGGTGGGCAGTTCAAAGCTTCGGCAATACGGGCTTCGGCGTCCTTGCGCCGCTCTTCCGCCGCCGCAAGACGTTCTTCGGCACGCGCACGCTGTTCGCGACTTGCTGCCAATTGCTGGATAGCAAGGGCCGCCGTCTTGTCGAGTTCCGCCTGTGCAGCCTCAGCCTCGGCCAGAATATCGCCAGCCTGTTTTCGAAGGGCATCGGCCTGCGAAAGTTCGTTCAACAGTGCCCGGCGGCGACCCTCGATTTCGTCAGGCGCTTCGGCAAGCACCTCGGCCTCATCTGCCGTTTCCGCACGGCGATCATTCAAAGCAGCTATATGACGGTCCGCATTTTCGGCGCGGGTTTTCCAATTGCGGCGCTCCAACGCAATCATTTCCAGCCGCCGTTTGCGGGCATCGGCCTCGCGCCGCAGCCCTTCGTAAGCAGCGCGCGCTTCGGCCAGAGCAGTGCGGTCCGACATGACTTCGCTGCTCAATGCGGCAAGGCGTTCGCCAATCGCATCGATATCCGGCATTGCGTCAAGCCGGTCTTCGGCTTCCGTGACACGGATCTGCGCTTCTTCGAGATTTTCTTTCAGATGTGCCTTGCTGTCTTCCAGACCGGCACGGCGTGTTGCCAACTGGCCTGCTGCACGCTCAGCAGCCGCCAGAGCCTCACGCGCTTCATCAAGCTTGCGCTGCTTAGCACGCCATTGATCACGCGCGACGCGCTCCTGTTCGACCGCCTCGCGGACGCCGACTTCGGTTCGCTGCACATCCTGCTCAGCCTGCTCGGCACGTTTGCGCGCGGCAATCGCCTCCTGTTCGAGCTCCGCCAGCCGGTTTTTTTGTGCCAGTCGCTGGGCTGCCGGGGTCGGCGCATCGGCGCTCGCTGTATAACCATCCCAGCGCCAGAGCGCACCAGTCTTGCTGACGAGCCGCTGGCCGGGCCGCAACATGGTTTGCAGGCGCTTGCCTTCACTTTCCGAGACAACGCCGACCTGTGCCAGCCTACGGCGCAATTGCTGCGGCCCTTCTACCAGCCGATCCAAAGGTGTCACGCCGTCGGGCAGAGCGGGATCGGCATTGGCTGCGGGATTGTAAGCCCAGTAGACCGGTGCGTTTTCATCGCTGGCCGCATCAAGATCTTCGCCGAGTGCCGCACCAAGTGCTACTTCATAGCCTTTCTCGACACGCAGTTCTTCCACCACCGGCGGAAATTGTCCCGTTTCGCTGGCATTCAAAATGCGGGCCAGCGTCTGCGCTTCCGTTTCGATACGGTTCAGCTCCGTGCGCGCTTCGCTCAAAGGCTGGCGGCTGGCGGCCTCGGCTTCGCGCGCACTTGCAACAAGCTCCTCCGCGGTGGCAACCATTTCCTCGGCGAATGCCAGCGCTTCCATACAACTGTCGACCACGATGCGCTTTTCCGCAGGATCGAACAGGCCACCGATCTGTTCCGCGACAGCAGCGATGTCGCGCTCGATCGCTTCCATCTGGACAGAAAGACGGTCACGACGATCACGTGTTTCCTTCAATGCCCGCTCGATCTGCACACGCTCTGCGGCAGCTTCGGCACGTTCAGCCGTAACGCGGGACAAAGCGTTCTCGCTGTCCTGCAAGCGAACTTCCGCTTCCTCAAACAGTGCATGCAGTTCCTGATCGCGCTCGCCGGATTCTTCGGCGGCAGCGATCAGTTCCTGTTCTTCGTCATCGAGACGCGCCAGAATATCGGCGTTCTCACGCATCATTTCTTCTTCGCGCGCGACGTCGGCGGAAAGCTGCTCAAGACGCTTTATCAACTCTGCCCGGCGGGCACGAAGACGTTCGCCTTCCTCATCAAGCTGCGTTCTGGCAATGGAAAGACGCTGCAATGCAGCCGCAGCTTTCGCTTCAGCTTCACGCAGTTCGGGCAGTTTGTGTGCGCCGACCGCCTGTACTTTCGCCGCGTTCATCTGGGCTTGCGCCATGTCACCGACAGCCGAGGTTGCCTGCGCCAGGGCGCTTTGCGCCTCGCCTTCCTGCATCTTTGCCTGCGACCAGCGCAAATGCAGAAGTGCGGCTTCCGCCCGGCGAATATCTGCGGAAAGTGCCTTGAACCGGTTCGCCTGACGCGCCTGACGTTTCAGACTTTCAATCTGACTTCCCAACTCGCCAACCACATCGTCCAGACGCTCGAGATTGGTTTCAGCAGCACGCAAGCGCAGCTCGGCCTCATGACGGCGCGTATGCAGGCCCGAAATGCCAGCCGCTTCTTCCAGAAGCGCACGACGGGCTTGAGGCTTTGCCTGAATAAGCTCACCAATACGCCCCTGCCCGACCATCGACGGTGAACGTGCGCCGGTGGACTGGTCCGCAAAGAGAAGTTGCACGTCCTTGGCGCGCGCTTCCTTGCCATTGATGCGATAGACCGATCCCGACTCCCGTTCAATGCGGCGAGAGACCTGCAATTCGTCCGCATCATTGTAAGCTGCAGGCGCGGTGCGGTCAGAATTGTCGAGAAAAAGCGTGACTTCCGCAGTATTGCGCGCGGGCCGCGTGGCCGAGCCGGAAAAGATCACATCGTCCATGCCGGAGGCGCGCATGTTCTTGTATGAGTTTTCACCCATCACCCAGCGCAGCGCTTCGACCAGATTGGATTTGCCGCAGCCATTCGGGCCGACAACGCCCGTCAGCCCGCCTTCGATGACGAACTCCATGGGCTCGACGAAAGATTTGAAACCGACAAGGCGCAGCCTGGAGAAGCGCATCAGAATGCCCCTCCTGCAGCGAGAGCGGTGCCTGTTAAAACCGGGTGGTGGAACCGCTCCAGCTCATTGTTTGTACGCATTATCCCACGCAAAACCGCTTCGCACTTTTGCTGGAAATGCTCTATCTCAAAAACGCAAAAAGCGGACGCAAAAGAGCGCCCGCTTTTCGATCTGAAAACCGGATCAGAGAAGCTTGTCGATGATTGCCGACATTTCGTCAACCGAAAGCGCTCCAGCGTATTTTTGTCCGTTAATGAAGAAAGTCGGCGTTGCACTCACACCAAAATCCTTCGACCCACGCTCCATCGTCGCTCTCACATCATCGAGAACTTGCTGGTTCGTCAAGCAAGCCTTGAAGGACTCCTGTGTAAAACCGGCAAGTTTTGCAATTTGCAGGAGAGCTGCTTCACCATCTTCGGCGGTCGCCCACTGCTGCTGCTGCTTGAAGAAAACGTCGACCATGGGGAAGTAACGGTCTTCCGGTGCGCAGCGCGCCAGCATGAAAGCGGCAGTCGCGCGCGGATCGAACGGGAACTCACGAAAGATGAGCCGTGCCTTGCCCGTATCGATATATTTTTCCTTGATTTTCGGGAATGTGTTGATCGTAAAATCTGCGCAATGCGGGCAGGTCAGCGATGCATATTCAACGATGGTGACCGGCGCGTCAGCCTTGCCATAGACCATATCCTTGAGCTTGCCGGGTTCGGCAATCTTGGCCGCATCAACGGTGCCTTCAGGATCGCGCTGCTGCGCATTCGCACCACCGGCAAACGCCAGCCCGGCAGCCGCTGCTCCGGCGAGAGAAATAACGTGTCTGCGATTAAACGCTGCAGGCATCCGAATCATCCAGTCCTGTTTCAATAGTTGACTTCGACATACAATCTAAAGCGGCAGATCGCACTTCGCTAGACCCGCAGCGTTCACATGAAAGTCAGCACCTTGTGTTTTTTGTCTTCATATTTGCGACAATCAATTGGAGTACCTAGTTCAAACTGCTGAAAGCTTGCATCAATTTTATGGCAGCAAGCCGAATTCAGCTGTCCTTACCGTCTTTTCGACCGATCGTCCGCTTCTCTGCGAGAATGTTCTTGCCAAGACGCGCCAGTGCTGCGCGAAGCGCGTCATCTTCAATACCGTCCGTGGCCTTGTCGATGCGGCGTTCTTCCGCTGGACCAAGCGGCGCCAGCCTCTTTATCCGACGCTTGGCTGGAATGACCGGCGGCTTCTGTTCGATGCGAATGCGCCCGACTGCCGAGAAGCCGAGAAAGCCATTGATACGGCTGATGATTTCCCCTGTTTCATGCTGAACTTGCAGGGCTGCGAAGCCTTCACAGGCGATAATCAGCGTTGCTGGTGAAAACGGATCATCCTCATGCAGACGACGGGGCCAGATAATGCGCAGCGGACGCGACGTTGCACCGATGGCAGGCCCGACAATATCTTCCCACGACTGAAGCAAAGCGAGATTGATACCGGCACGCTTTTGCAGCATCGGGTCCACCAGACCCGAAGCCATGTCTGCTAGCGGCCTGAAGCCGCGTCTGGATGCTGGTTCGCTCATCGCGCTCCATTATAGCCGCGAAACCACTCGACAAACAAAGGAATCCCCTGATCGAGTGTCGTTTTCGGGCTAAAGCCAAGATCGCCAGCAGCAAGCGTGATGTCGGCGTAAGTACGCGGCACGTCGGCAGCTGGCATGGGTTCGAGCTTACGGATTGCTTCCTTGCCCGTCGCTTTCTCGATTGCAGCAATGAAATCGTTCAGCATTACGGGCCGGTTGTTGCCGAGATTATAAACAGGTGCGGTATCTTCCGGTTTGTCGAGTATGCGCCGTGCCGCACCGACTACACCGCTGACGATATCGTCCACGAAGGTGAAGTCCCGCTGCATCTCACCATTATTGAACACCCGGATCGGCTCACCCTTGAGGATCGCGGACGTGAACAGCCATGGCGCCATGTCAGGCCGCCCGTAGGGACCGTAGACGGTAAAGAAACGCAAGCCCGCAGAGTGGAGCTTGTGCACGTGACGGTAGGAGTAGGCCAGCAATTCGCCCGAACGCTTTGTCGCGGCATAGATCGAGACGGGATGATCGACAGGATCGCTTTCGGAGAAAGGCACCTTTTCATTCGCGCCATAGACCGACGATGAACTGGCATAGACGACAGGCGGTCGCTTATCCAGTCTGAGCGCTGTTTCGAAGACCGTGACCTGTCCCTGCACATTAGCGGAGATATAGACGGTGGGGTTCTCAATGGAGTATCGCACACCCGCCTGCGCTGCCAGATGCACGATGATATCTGCATCCCGATCAGCACCGATTGCCGCATTGAACGCTTCCGCATCGGAAATATCCGCCTTTGCAAACCTGAAGCCTTCCCTCATATGAAGTTTGGAGAGCCGGGTTTCTTTCAGGGCAACCGGATAATAGTCATTCACATTGTCTATGCCGATGACCTGCCAGCCTTCATCCAGCAGTCGTTGCGCCGTGTGGAACCCGATAAATCCGGCTGCGCCCGTTACAATGGCTTTCATGCGGCTGATTTCTTTCCAAAAATATACGAGATGAGACCTGCGCGGCGCGCAGCCATCATTCGTCGCGATGCAGCCGCATTCAGTGCTGCGAGGAAGAACATGGTCGAGGCGATGGTCACCTCGTGCAAAAGCGGATTGTGCAGCATGCCGTAGCTGCCACAGATAACAGCGAAATAAATTAATGCTCGCCGCATCGCCCAACTATCGGCGGTCCGCCACAGATAGACGAAGATCGAGATAAATGCGCCGGCCATGAAGATAAGACCAACAATGCCATCGTTCAGCAGTTCATCGAGAATCGTGTTGTGCACGTGACGGAAGCCGTTCAGCATCGTAGCCTTATCGCCAGCCTCAGCCTTTACGAAATCCATCTTCGAATAGGAGCCAACACCTGTAAACGGATGGGTCGCAATAACACGAGACGCACTTTTCCACATGACTTCGCGGATATCGGCTGAGATCTTGTCTTCCCAGTCAGCGGCACGCCCGGTATCGTAATATTCGACCATTCCAGAAAAACGCTTGGAAATGATGCTTCCGACAGGGCCGACAACGACCAGAGCCGCTGTTGCGGCAAACAGTATTGCGTAAGCCGCGCCCTGTTGCCTGATGCTGAAACGCTTCAGGAAGATGAGGATTTCCACAGCGACAAATATCGGCAACACCACAATGACTGCACGTGTTTCAGAGGTCAAAACAGCGGCGAACCCGAGAACCAGCCAATGCGGACCATTCGGCAAGTAGCGTGATGTGTTGCGCAGCGGGATCGCAGCAGAGATCGCCGCTACCCCAGCAACGAATGCGAAAACGGCCTGATTGCCGCCAATGCCAATGCGTCCACCGTCGACGATAGAAAGGCAGACCGCGATAATGACGGCAAGCAGCGTTCCAACGCGTGCGCCAAGGACATAGGCTCGCAGTGGATCACGGATAAGCACCATTCCGGAACC
Organism: Brucella anthropi ATCC 49188; assembly: GCF_000017405.1. NCBI lineage: Bacteria > Pseudomonadati > Pseudomonadota > Alphaproteobacteria > Hyphomicrobiales > Brucellaceae > Brucella > Brucella anthropi. Next base: position 639,859 of record NC_009667.1, on the reverse strand, counting down.
GGCAAAAGCGAAAATGGTGATCAGCAGAGTATAGCCGATCTGCCGGTTATCGTGGAAAGGCTCGCCGCGAAACAGGATCAAGCCTAACGACCAGACAGCATATAAGACGATGAAAAGATAGAATTTTTTTGCGAACATACGTGTCGTCGCATGACGTCCGCAGGCGAGATAAATACCAATGCATGAAAAGACGAAAAGTATCAGCGGTCCAAAACCGATGCGAATGGGCATCGCGGCCGACGCTATCCCGAGCACCCAGGAATCTATCCGGCGCCGCAGGAGAAAAGACTTTTTAAAATAACTCAATCTCTGCCCTCTCTTAAGCCCTTCTTATCAAGAGCGTAGGCGATTCGTCGGACATAGTCAGTTGCTCGAAACAGAAGGGTAGTTATCCTTTTGTATACGGGTAAACGCTTCTTGGCGTAGGCAGAACGCCCCTGAGCGATCGTAGAAATCGCAATATCCGAAAACTCAACGACCGGCTTGTCGGTCGTAAAAACCTGATACGCACCAGCCCACCCGCGTTCCAATGCAACATCATAAGGCAGTCGCATGGGCCGGAGCGCTTTCAGCATTTTCGACGCACCTTCCCTGGTTACGACATATGCTGCTGAACTGCCCAGCGGACCATGCAGACAGCGACCTATGGAGAACTGATCACCGGCTTTTTGAAATGGGCGGAAGGCAGCCGTCCTGTGATTCACGAGCTTAACCGCATCCCAACCCGTCACCTTTGTCAAATACGTCAGGAACGGTTGAAAAGCAGGAGTGAAAATTACGTCATCTTCCACAATGACCGCAAAAGATTCAGGTGCTGCGGCTATTATCTCCAGCACTTGGATATGGCTGAAATAACAACCAATTTCTGCGGGCAGTACAGTTTTACCATGCCAACGACGAAAGCCTGCATCATCGAAATCCGTCAGTTCTTCCGGGGACAGAAGTTTTCCCTCAACAGCTTCCACGCGCCTCAGATCGATCGAAAGCGCATCCGCATTGGACTTCAGCCTGTCCCAGCGATCCCGTGACCGCGCAAGATTGATGACATAGACAGGTACAGAATGGTCCACTTATTCTCTTTCCAACCGAGCACATCAGAAGGCCCACGGTGAGACTTCTATGCGCTAGGATCTATTATGCACAGCGTTGTTTCTATCAATTCTAAAAATAAGGCATTAATCAGAATGCTGCCCAACTGTTAACCGATGTCCTTCTCATGCTGAATTCTACCAATTCCAATCAATCCACAAAGCTCCTGCGCTGGTATGACCGGCACCATCGCGTTCTGCCGTGGCGCGTGAGCCCGTCCGAACAGGCCTCCGGCGTCAAACCCGATCCCTATCGCGTCTGGCTCTCCGAGATTATGCTTCAGCAGACGACGGTGGAGGCGGTCAAGTCCTACTTCGTGAAATTCGTAGAACGCTGGCCCACCGTTCAAGCCATGGCAAAGGCGAGTGAGGACGATATCCTGCGTGCATGGGCCGGGCTCGGTTATTATTCGCGTGCACGTAACTTGAAAAAATGTGCCAACGCCGTGGCCCTACAGCACGATGGCAAGTTTCCAGACAATGCCATTGCACTGAAGGAACTGCCGGGCATCGGCGATTACACTTCGGCGGCGATCGCCGCAATCGCGTTTGGCGAGGCGGCTGCCGTCGTCGACGGCAATGTGGAGCGTGTAATTTCGCGGCTCTACACAATTGACACGCCCCTGCCCGCTGCAAAAGCTGAAATCCGCGCACTCATGGGTCAAATGACGCCTATCGACAGACCGGGAGACTTTGCTCAGGCCATGATGGATCTGGGTGCAACCATATGCACGCCACGACGGCCAGCCTGTGCGATCTGCCCGTTCAACAATGATTGCTCGGCTCTCAAATCGCGCGATCCGGAGGAGTTTCCGGTGAAGGCCCCCAAGGCAGAAAAGCCAATTCGTACCGGGGCGGCATTCATCGCCATTGCGGGGGATGGTTCAATTCTCCTGCGCAAGCGGAAAGGTGAAGGCCTGCTTGCCGGAATGACCGAAGTTCCGGGTAGCCACTGGACGGCGCGTATCGACGGAGATGCAACAATCGCCGCAGCACCGTTCCCAGCACATTGGAACGCTTCCGGTTCAATCACGCATGTTTTTACACATTTCGAACTGAGATTGACGGTCTATCGTTCCGAGAATGTCAGCAAGAGTGCGTCTGCGGATGGATGGTGGTCCCGACCAGACGAGCTTTCCGATGAGGCGCTACCCACCGTCATGAAAAAGGCGATCATCGCCGCCATACCAGAAGCATTCAAACGAGGGAGGAGAAACCATTGAGCAGTCCCGTCAAGCATGTAGTCTTCGATATTGGCCGAGTTCTGATCCACTATGATCCTGAACTTGCTTATCTCGACGTCATTCCCGATGCTTCGGAACGGCGGTGGTTTCTGGAAAACATCTGCACCAGCGCATGGAATATCGAGCAGGATCGCGGCAGAAGCTGGCAGGAAGCAGAAGCACTCCTGATCGATACATATCCCGAGAAACGCGATCATATTCGTGCGTTCCGGCAAAACTGGAACCGCATGGTTCCCCATGCGTACGAGGACAGCGTCGAAATTCTGCGCGGCCTGATAGGCCATGGCAATGACGTCACCATGCTGACGAATTTCGCTTCAGACACTTTCCGCGAAGCACAGGTTCGCTTTCCCTTTCTAACCGAAAGTCGGGGCGTCACCGTATCGGGCGACATCCATATGCTGAAACCCGACCGCGAAATCTACGATCATCATGTTGCATCGTTCGACCTTGATCCCGCGGCAACGCTTTTCATCGATGACACGATGCACAATGTGGATGGCGCCAGACAGGCTGGCTGGCAGGCCGTGCATTTTACAGATGCGGACAAGCTGAGCTCCGATTTGAAAGCCCTGAGCCTCACCTTCTAGAGCCTGTCTCCCGAAAATGGGACCGGTTTCGGGATAAAGACACGTGTAAAAACAAACGAATAGAACACTTCCAATAATTCAATCAAAACAGGAAATGCTCCAGATCTAAAATAGCGAAGGCGCCCGAAGCCAATGCTTCGAGCGCCTCACTATCAGACTATGCTGGAGGCCGTCCGATAACTAATCGTTTGCGCATCTTATCCGAAAACCGCTTCGCACTTTTCAGGATGCGCTTTAAGCGCCTGCAACTGCCATCTGGTCGCGAATGACCTTGCGCAAGGCATCAATTGGCTTCAACGCGCCGTTTTCCTCGTAGTGCCAGAAAGTCCATCCATTGCAGGCATCAAAGCCCTGAACCTTTGCACCGATACGATGGATCGAACCCGCTTCACCGTTGGCAGCCAGCGTACCATCCGCGCGAACAATGGCAGCAAAACGGCGACGTTCATCACAAAGCACCGTGCCGGGACGAAGAAGCCCCGCTTCGAGGACGCTGGTGAACGCGACACGCGGTTCGGCCCGTTTGCCCGTCATCACCGTCAGTTCGGCTTTGCCGAGCGGTTCAACAGCGTCGATACGGGCCGTCGCTGCATCGATATAGCTCTGTTCGCGCTCGATACCGACGAAGTGGCGTCCGAGGCGCTTGGCAACCGCACCCGTCGTTCCAGAACCGAAGAACGGATCAAGAATGACGTCACCCGGCTTGCTGGAGGCCATCATGATGCGAGCAAGTAATGCTTCCGGCTTCTGGGTTGGATGAACCTTGTCGCCATTTTCGTCTTTCAGGCGTTCAGAACCCGTGCAGATAGGGAACAGCCAGTCCGAGCGCATCTGTACGTCGTCATTGGCGGCCTTCATCGCTTCATAATTGAAGGTATAGCCTTTGCCCTTCTGATCACGCGAAGCCCAGATCAGCGTTTCATGAGCATTCTGGAAACGACGACCGCGGAAATTCGGCATCGGGTTCGTCTTGCGCCAGATGACATCATTCAGGAGCCAGAAGCCGAGATCCTGCAATTGCGAACCGACCCGGAAAATATTGTGGTAGGAGCCGATGACCCAGATGGTGCCATTCGGCTTCAGGACACGACGGCAGGCCATAAGCCATGCACGCGTGAAGGCATCATAGGCCTGAAAGCTCTCGAACTGATCCCAGTGATCGTCAACTGCGCTGACCATCGACTGGTCAGGGCGATGCAAATCGCCGCCAAGCTGGAGATTATAGGGAGGATCGGCAAAAATGACGTCCACGGAATGATCCGGCAGGCGTTCCAGAGCCGCGACGCAATCACCTTTGATGATGGAGTCAAGCCAGGCGGTACGCGGAGCCTCAATGGGCAACTCATGTGCAAGACGTACAAGAGACATGGGATACTCGATTACCTGTGGACGCAAAAAACTTGTCCTTATGGTTACCGGGTAGGGTAAATATGCAGTTAACGCCAAGTGATTGAAATCGTAAATCTTTTCTTAAACGAGGTGGAAAGTCCGCAGTTCCGGGCTTTTCATGGTCAATTGACCCTCGACATTTTGCCACCTGTCATCTTAACGCCGCGATCGCTATGCAATTGTAACTTTAACTTCTTGCCCTTGATAAGGCTTGGTTATCCCTTTTTGCCTATAATCGGCAGTCAACTTCTGAATTTGCGTGGCGGACATGCGCGCCGCCCCGCTTGTCCGGTGTATTTTATGATGAATATCGCTGAACTGCGGCATAACCGGTATTTGCGGGTTCTCTTTGTACCCTTTCGCATGCGTGCACTGGTTCGCGGCAGCGAAATAGGCCTCGTTATCGCCGGCACTGTCATCGGCATCATTTCAGGGCTGATGGTTGCCGCGATTGGCAGCATTTCCCAATGGATGCATCAGGCAATCTTCGCTCTTGAACCCGGCGAAAAACTGAGCTCGGCGGCATCATTGCAACCCAGCGCTTATATCGCGCCGCTCGCGGGCGGCATCTTGATGGGGATCGTGATCTGGGTTCTCGCGCGCTGGCGCAAGCGGCCCATCGTCGACCCTATCGAAGCAAATGCACTTCATGGCGGACGCCTGTCGCTGACGGACAGCTTCATCCTCGTCGGACAGAACCTGATTTCGAACGGTTTCGGCGCATCGGTCGGGCTTGAAGCCGCTTATACGCAGCTTGCGAGCGGTTTCGCATCCCGTATCGGTCGGGCACTCAAGCTTCGTCGTGCAGATTTGCGAACACTGGTCGGCTGCGGCGCTGCGGCAGCTATTGCCAGCGCCTTCAATGCTCCGCTGACTGGGGCATTCTATGCATTCGAACTCATCATCGGCGTCTATTCGATTGCCACGCTGGCGCCTGTCGTCGTGGCGGCGATCGTCGGTGCGCTGGTGACGCAGGCAATTGGCGGAGCGCCCTTTGTCATCGATATCGGTCAGATCAACGACATCACCCCGCGCGACTACGTGCCAGCGCTCGTTCTCGGCTTCTTTTCGGCAGGTATTGCCATCCTCATCATGCGCGGGGTTACCTTTGTTGAGAAGGTCGCTCGACGCAGCGTGGTGCCGAATGTTATGGCGCCAGCAATCGGTGGGGCCGTCGTCGGCATGATCGCTTTCATTTCGCCTCAGGTTCTGGCCTCAGGACATGGGGCGCTGCATCTCGATCTCAATGCAAATATCACTATTCCGGCGCTCCTGCTCCTGATCCTCAGCAAGTCGCTTGCCTCTGCCGTCTCCATTGGCGCAGGTTTTCGCGGCGGTCTGTTCTTCGCATCGCTATTTCTCGGCGCGCTGACGGGCAAGCTGTTTGCCGCCGTGGCCGGAGCGGTGCTGCCTGCCGGCCTGGCACTTGCACCTGAGGTCTATGCCGTTATCGGCATGAGCTCTCTTGCCGTGGCGGTTGTCGGCGGCCCGATGACCATGACCTTTCTTGCGCTGGAAATGACCGGTGACTTTCCTATCGCGATGCTCGTTCTTGGAGCCGTCGTCTCGTCCTCGCTGATGGTGCGGAAGACCTTCGGTTACTCCTTCGCAACGTGGCGCTTTCACCTGCGCGGCGAGGCTATCCGGTCCGCGCACGACATTGGCTGGATACGCAATCTGACCGTAAACCGGATGATGCGTCACGATGTGCGAACCGTGCTGATCGATACCGATATAGAAACCTTCCGGCACGATTTCCCTCTTGGCTCGACCCAGCGCGTCATCGCGGTCGATGCCGATGGACGCTATGTCGGCATGATCCCGGTTCCAGAGGTCTATGCCGACAGCTTCGACACATCCGACGGCGAACACAGCATCAGCGAGCTTCTCAAATATCAGGACGAGTTCCTGCTGCCCCAGATGAACGCCAAGGAAGCCGTCGCCCGTTTCGACCGGGCAGAAAGCGAAGCTCTGGCCGTGGTAAACAACGCACAGGAGCGTAAGGTGCTCGGTCTTCTCAGTGAAGCGCACACCCTGCGTCGCTACAGCGAGGAGCTGGACCGACGGCGGCGTGAAGTTTCCGGTGAGGTCTGAACCCGAACCAGCCGCGATTTGACGACTTCGCCATAAAGGTGTAGCTCAATCGCGGTGTTTCCGGCTGCTGCCGGTGCCCACTCCTCCCAATAAAAGGCTATGATCATGGCGGCACCGTCCCTCATTATTTTCGATTGCGATGGCGTTTTGGTGGATTCCGAAATTATCGCAGCGGAAGTCGAATCCACGCTTCTAACCGAAGCCGGTTATCAGATCGCCGCAGATGAAATGGCTGAACGTTTTGCCGGTCTGACGTGGCAGGATATTCTCCTCACCGTGGAGCGCGAAGCAGGGATTCCGCTTTCGGCATCGCTTCTCGACAAATCCGAAAAGATTCTGGACGAGAAGCTCAAGAACGAAGTTCAGGCGGTTGAGGACATCGTGGAAGTTGTATCGGCGCTGAAGCTGCCGAAGTGCATCTGTTCCAATTCGACCAGCCATCGATTGGAAAGCATGCTGAAGCGTGTCGGTCTTTATGAATTGTTCGCGCCCAATATCTTCTCAGCGAAGGAAGTCGGCACCAAAAAGACCAAGCCTGCTCCAGACGTGTTCCTTTATGCAGCCAAGCAATTCGGCGTCGATCCGAAAGATGTCATCGTGATTGAAGATTCCGCGCATGGCATTCAGGGCGCTCGCGCCGCTGGAATGCGTGTGATCGGCTTTACGGGCGGTGCTCACACCTATCCCGGCCATGCCGACAAGCTGACCGATGCCGGTGCGGAAACCGTCATCCATCGCCACAAAGATTTGCCGAGCGTTATCGAAGCCCTGTCCATCTGGACTGATGCCTGAACGAGATAATCCGACGCCTGGCTTTTGTCAGGCGGCGGATTGCTTGTTGCGCCCCTTGGGCGGAGCATTGAGAATGGCCAGAAGCTCTTCGGCTTCGCTCTCAGAGAGGCCGATCAGCATACGGGTTCCCATGATGACGGGCTCGCCAGTAGACGTATCGAAGATCGCCCAGGTGTCCGTCGGTTCAAGAATGCGTTCATATTTCTGTTTCATGAGACCACACTAGCGCAAACCTGTTGCCATTCATTTCACGCAGGCAGTCGCATTTAATTCGAATTTTATCGATCTGCATTTATTCACAAGCATTGGCGCAATCAAACTTTTCAGCGACGGTTTTGCTGCACTTCTGTCTTGTTTTCCGCAAACGGATCGCTACCGGCGCCATACATCTTCGTGCTTGCGGCTGAACCACTCGTTCATCTGACGGCAGATAGTCGTTTAATCTAAAAAAGAACATTAATTTCAATATGATCAACACATAATAATATTATCAATCGAAACTGTTGCAACGTTGATTAAATTTGCATAGTCTGCGTCTGCAACAGTTTGTTGTAAATTATGTCGGTTATGTTGATATGATTGATTTTATAGAACTAAATAATGATCAGAGGCGTGAAAAGGTTAACTCCGATCAACGCTATGAAGCCTTTCAGCAAGCATCTGCAACGGTCAAAAGCTTCCGTGGTTCATTAGTTTGGCATAGTGTTGGCGGAACCGAACATTTGATGCGCAGCTATTATAATTCTGCCGGAGTCAGACGTCAAAAGGTGGAAGGTCGCCGCTCACCAGAAACTGAGGCGATAAAAGTCAAATGGGATGCAGCTCGTCAAGCCGCGCAAGAGGTCTTGAGCGCGCGCAAATCTCAAATGGAACGCCAGACAGCTGTTAATCGCGCACTACGGCTTGGCCGCGTACCTCATCTTACGGCTCGGATTATTCGAGCCGTCGACAATGCTGGTTTGCTTGGTGCCGGGATTCGGATCGTTGGTACTAATGCGATATTTGCTTACGAAGCAATCGCCGGTGTGTTTGTGGATCCAGGCATCACTGCCACTGACGATATCGATCTGCTCATGGATGCGCGTCGTTCTCTCAAAATGGTCGTAGATGACGACATAAAGAATAACTCACTCCTCGGCCTCCTGAAGAAAGTCGATAAATCTTTTGAACGTACACGTTCCAGCTATCGCGCCGCAAACCGAGAGGGATATTTGGTTGACTTAATCAAACCTCCAGCCAAACCCATTTGGAGGGAAAGCCGTGAAAGCATTGGTAACGGTGAAGATGAACTTGTTGCTGCTGCGATCGAAGGGCTTGATTGGCTCGAAAATTCGCCACCCTTCGAGGCAATTGCGATTGATGAAAAGGGCGAGCCTTTGCGTATAGTCGCTCCGGACCCACGTATTTTTGCCGCTCATAAATTCTGGATCTCCCAAAGGGGAGATCGTGAACCAGTTAAGCGTCAACGTGATCGTGCGCAGGCAGAAACCGTTGCCCAATTGACGACCACTTACTTTAAACATCTTCCATATGAGGCGTCCGAGCTACGTGCACTGCCACGAAACGTTTTTGAAAATGCAGCACCCTTGTTCATCGATACTTAACCGCAAAATTATTCGAAGCCAGGATCAAGAAAATCATACCTGTTATATTGATATCGTAAAAGGTTGCGTTTCTAACAGTCTCTAATGACCATGGCATTCAACGTGCCAAGCATGCACTCTGTAAGTTTTTGTCGGCCCACTGAGCAAAACTTCAAGCCGAATACTATTAAATGGAAAAACCAAAATTAAATAATGCGCGGAAATATCTTTCCGCGCATTATAACTAAAAGAACGATTTCATGATCATGCGCCTGACGGCAATTCATTATTTCGTGTTGTAAGGACCTTCATCGAACCCTACGAAAATCTGGATATTGTTCTTGTCCGCCATCGGCACGGTGATCGTCTTGTCATTGAAGACGAACTGTGTAGCGGTATCTCCATTGGCTATCGTAACCGCCTGCTTGTGCAGCTTGGAATAGATAACCTGATCGCCCTGGCGGACGGCAACACGGATTGGCATGGTGATGGTGCCGCTCTTGTATTTTGGTCCAGGTACGACCTTGCCGGCAGCAGCGACGTCAATCGTCATGGTCCCTGCGCCATGCTGACAGGCGCGGGTCGTATCTGTCAGGGCGGCTTGATAGATCACACGCGCGGGATCCTTGTCACCGCCCTTCTCATACGTATTGAAGAAGGCTGTGCCGTCACGCAGCGAAACCGAAGGGCAGAAAGCGCGCAGCTCGGATTCCTTGATGCGCTGGTCGCCGGTAGCGGCGGGAGTGGTCAAGGAAGAACCTGAGCCTCCGTCGGCAGCCTTGTCGGTGCCACTGGTTGTGCAGCCTGCGAGGGCTGCGAGCAAAACCGTTGCAAAGACTGGAAACAACGATGAACGATTCTGTGGTGCTGTTTGCATAAACCGGGCTTCCCTGCACTGATCGACCTGTCTTCTACATCACGCATGTGTGTAGCGCGATGACGTTTTCCCGTTTTTTGCTCCGGAGAGCAACCCCATACGCGTCAACATGCTTTAAAACCTTGCGGCTTTTTTAGGGAGGCTCTATTGCATTACCCGGCTCAAAACCGCGCCGATCTGAAATGAAGGCCCAAGAAATGAAATATGTAAGCACGCGTGGGGAAGCGCCGGTCCTGGGGTTCAGCGATGCATTGCTCGCCGGTCTAGCCCGGGATGGCGGTCTCTATCTGCCACAGGATTATCCTCAGTTTTCACCAGAACAGATCCGCGACCTGCGCGGAAAATCCTATGTGGATATCGCGCTGGCCGTGCTCACTCCATTTGTCGATGGCGAAATTCCGCATTCGGATTTCCGCCGTATGGTGCATGAAGCTTACGGTACTTTCCGTCACGATGCGGTCTGCCCACTGGTTCAAACCGGCGCTAATGAATTCGTGCTTGAGCTTTTCCACGGCCCGACGCTTGCCTTCAAGGACGTCGCCATGCAGCTTCTCGCTCGCATGATGGACTATGTGCTGGCACAACGCGGCGAACGCGCAACTATCGTCGGCGCCACATCGGGCGACACGGGTGGTGCAGCCATTGAAGCCTTCGGCGGTCGCGACAATACCGACATCTTTATCCTGTTCCCGAACGGTCGCGTATCGCCGGTGCAGCAGCGTCAGATGACATCGTCCGGCTTCTCCAACGTTCATGCCCTTTCCATCGAAGGCAATTTCGACGACTGCCAGAACCTTGTGAAAGGCATGTTCAACGACCTACAGTTTCGCGATGCGCTGTCGCTTTCGGGTGTAAACTCGATCAACTGGGCGCGCATCATGCCGCAGGTCGTCTATTACTTTACGGCGGCGCTGAGCCTCGGCGCGCCGGATCGCGCGGTATCTTTCACCGTACCAACGGGCAATTTCGGCGATATTTTCGCGGGCTACGTCGCCAAGCGCATGGGTCTCCCCATCGACCAGCTGATTATCGCCACCAACGATAACGACATTCTCTCACGCACGCTGGAAACCGGCGCGTATGAAATGCGCGGCGTTGCACAGACGACATCGCCGTCGATGGATATCCAGATTTCCTCGAACTTCGAGCGCCTCCTGTTCGAAGCACATGGACGCGATGCAGCAGCACTGCGCGGCCTGATGGACAGCCTGAAACAGTCGGGCGGCTTCTCGATCTCCGAAAAGCCGCTCTCGGCGATCCGCAGCGAATTTTCTGCGGGCCGCTCGACGGTCGATGAGACCGCGGAAACGATCAAATCCGTGCTTGAGGCGGACGGCTATCTGCTTGATCCGCATTCGGCAATTGGCCTGAAGGTCGCTCGCGAAAATGTGTCCAATACAGCGCCGATGGTTGTTCTAGCAACCGCACATCCGGCCAAATTCCCTGATGCTGTAAAGGCTGCAAGCGGTGTCGAACCGCAGCTTCCGGCATGGCTTTCAGACTTGATGGAACGAAAAGAAAGCTTCACAGTTCTTCACAACGACCTGAAAATCGTGGAAGAATACGTTCGCCGCCATTCGAGAGCTTAAAAAGACCGGCTCCGAGACGAGAACCAGAGCGGGAATGCAGGGAGCAGTTTGCTTATGGGTGTTGAAGTAACGCGTCTTTCCAATGGATTGACGATAGCCACCGATACAATGTCCCACGTGGAAAGCGTGGCGCTTGGAATCTGGGTCAAGGCCGGTGCGCGAAACGAAGCTGCCGACAGGCATGGCATTGCTCATCTTCTTGAGCATATGGCATTCAAGGGAACCGAAAACCGCACTGCCTGGCAAATAGCATCGGATATTGAAAATGTCGGCGGCGAGATCAATGCCGCCACCAGCGTCGAAACCACATCCTATTATGCGCGTGTTCTGCGCAATGACGTGCCGCTGGCTATCGACATTCTCTCCGATATCCTGACCGCGTCCAAGTTCGACGAAGCTGAGCTGGAACGCGAGAAACAGGTCATCATGCAGGAGATCGGCGCGGCACACGACACGCCCGACGATATTGTTTTCGACCGTTTCACGGAAACAGCCTACCGCCATCAACCGATCGGACGCGCCATTCTCGGCGAACCTGAGACAGTGATGTCTTTTACCTCCGCCGATCTGCGCCAGTATATGGACGAGCAGTATAGCGCCGACCGCATGGTCGTGACGGCTGCGGGCGGTGTCGATCACGATGCATTCGTGAAGGAAGTCGAAAAACGCCTCGGCGGTTTCCGCGCCCACAATACAGCGCCGACCCTTGACCTTGCTCACTATGTTGGCGGTGATTTCCGTGAAAATCGCGAACTCATGGATGCACAGGTTCTGATCGGCTTCGAAGGCCGTGCCTACCATGTGCGCGATTTCTATGCCTCGCAGCTTCTCTCCATGGTCCTCGGCGGCGGCATGTCCTCACGCCTCTTCCAGGAAGTGCGCGAGAAACGCGGCCTCTGCTATTCGGTCTATGCCTTCCATTGGGGCTTCTCGGATACCGGTTTGTTCGGCATCCACGCTGCAACGGGTCGCGATGAGCTGGTCGAACTGGTTCCCGTCCTCATCGATGAACTGCATAAGGCAGCTGACTCCATCAGCCTCGAAGAAGTGGACCGCGCCCGCGCACAGTATCGTGCAAGCCTTCTCATGTCACAGGAGAGCGCTGCAAGCCGTGCAGGACAGGTCGCGCGCCAGTTCCTGCTCTATGGTCGCCCTGTCGAGAACAGCGAGCTGATGGATCGTCTTTCGCTGATTACGCCAGAACGGTTGACCGATCTGGCAGGACGCCTGTTCCTCGACAGCAAGCCCACCATCGCCGGTGTCGGCCCGGTTGGGCGACTGATGAGCTTCGACGGGCTATCGGATGCACTTTCGACCAGCGCGCATGCGAGGAAGATCGCTGTATAATTGAGGCAATAGGGCATTAGGGGAGTAGGGGAGTAGGTCAGTATGTTTAGCTCGGCGAATACGTCCACCCTTCCCTATTGCCTTACTGACTTACTGCCATATTGCCTTATCCCGTCATGATCGGCCTGCCCTTCCGTAGAAGCAATCCGACCGTCTTGCGTGGCCAGCGCATTTATCTGCGTGAGCCGATGATGAGCGATTTTGCGAGTTGGGCCAGTCTGCGGGAACAGAGCCGCGCCTTTCTTGCCCCGTGGGAGCCAACATGGCCCGACGACGACCTCACCAAGAGCGCCTTCCGCCATCGGATGCGCCGTTTTCAGGACGAAATATCGGCTGGAACCGGCTATCCATTTTTCGTGTTCCGCAATAGCGACAACAAGCTCGTCGGCGGCATTACGCTCGGCAATATCCGGCGTGGCGTCGGCCAGAACGGCATGATCGGCTACTGGAGCGGCGAACCTTACGCCGGCAAGGGTTATATGACCGAGGCCCTATCGCTGGTTATCCCCTTCGCATTCGACCAACTCCGGTTGCACCGGATTGAAGCAGCCTGTATCCCTCATAACGAGCGTTCGATACGGCTTCTCGAAAAAGCCGGATTTGAGAGAGAAGGACTGCTGCGTTCCTATCTCAAGATAAACGGCTTCTGGCAGGATCACCTGCTTTTTGCCCTTATAGAAAGCGACAAACGTATGACGGATAGCCGCATGATCAATGGCAAGGTTGGACGCTCGTGACGGGTTTTGCGGATAAGTGGTTTGTTGCTGGTGCGCGATTTCTCGCGCTCATGGTTTTTCTGACCGTTTCGGTCGTCCAGGCATCGGCCATTGAACCGATCAAGATTTCCAAGGAAGATACTGCCCTCGACCTGTCTCGCGCTGTCGAACTTCTGCGCAACAAGGGCGAGAGCGTGCAGGTATCGACTGCACCGGGTCCTGACGGCATTGTGCGCCGTATCGAAGTGCAGGCCGATCAGAACAGCAAGGCATCCGGCGACTGGGCCGCTTTCTCGATTGCAAACCCCACCGACGAGCAGATTGACCGCCTGATTGTGGCTCCGCATTTCCGTCTTGTCGGCTCCGGCGTCATTTGGCCCGATCTTGGCTCCCCGCGTATTGCATCGATCACACCAAGCGAGGGCTTTGCCCTCGACCGCCAGCCAAGCGCCGATGCAGACGTTTTCCGCATTACGCTCAATCCGGGCAGCGTTGTCACCTTCGTGGCCGAACTGTCTTCGCACAACCTGCCCCAGCTCTATCTCTGGGAGCCGGAAGCCTACAAGGATGCGGTCAATTCCTACACGCTTTATCGCGGTATTCTGCTTGGCATTTCCGGCCTGCTGGCGCTGTTTCTGACCATCCTTTTCGTCGTCAAGGGCACTTCGCTGTTCCCTGCAACCGCCGCGCTTGCATGGGCGGTTCTGGCCTATATCTGCGTCGATTTCGGCTTCTGGAACAAGCTGATGGAGATAACGCCGGGCAATGAGCAAATCTGGCGCGCGGGCACCGAGGTGGCACTTGCCGCCTCGCTTGTGATTTTCCTGTTCACCTATCTCAATCTCAACCGCTGGCACGATCATTTCAGCTACGGCGCGGTAACATGGGTTCTGGGTCTGCTGGCACTTGCAGGGGTTGCCGTCTTCGATCCGCCCGTGGCTTCCGGTATTGCGCGTATTTCGCTGGCACTTACCGTTGTGTCCGGTGTCGCTATTATCGGCTATCTGGCGGTCAAAGGGTATGATCGCGCCGTCATGCTGATACCAGCCTGGCTTCTTACCCTCATATGGCTTCTAGGTGCCTGGATGACGGTTTCCGGCAGGCTCGATAATGATATCGTGCAACCTGCCCTTGGTGGTGGTCTTGTCCTGATCGTTCTTCTGATCGGCTTTACAGTCATGCAGCATGCCTTCGCTGGCGGAGCGCTGCAACAGGGCCTTCTGTCCGACATGGAGCGACAGGCTCTCGCCGTCATCGGTGCGGGGGATATCGTATGGGATTGGGACGTACCGCGCGACCGCGTGGTGACGACGCCCGACATCGCCAATTATCTTGGCAATACGGCCAACAGCCTGCAAGGCCCGGTGCGCAACTGGCTTCCCGCCATGCACGCCGATGACCGCGACCGCTTCCGCTCGACGCTTGATGCCATTTTGGAAAACCGGCGTGGACGTATCGGTCAGATTTTCCGGCTCCGTGCCAATGATGGCCACTATCACTGGTATGCGCTTCGTGCACGCCCCGTCATTGGTTCAGATGGCGAAGTGGTGCGTTGTGTCGGCACGCTGGTCAATGTAACGGAACAGAAAAAGGCCGAAGAACGCCTGTTGCACGATGCGGTGCACGACAATCTGACCGGCCTTCCAAACCGCGAACTGTTCCTCGACCGTCTCAGCAATGTCATGAACATGGCGCGTGGTGAAAGCAATCTGCATCCGACGGTATTCATCATCGACATAGACCGCTTCAAACAGGTCAACGACAGCCTTGGTATGTCAGCGGGCGATACGATCCTCCTGACGATTTCGCGCCGTCTGGCGCGCCTCATGAAGCCGCAGGATACACTCTCGCGCCTGTCTTCCGACCAGTTCGGGCTGCTGCTCGCCTCTGAAAGCGATCCGGGACGCATCGCCTCCTTTGCCGAGGCTCTGCGTCAGGCCGTCCGTGCACCAATTGCCTATGCAAAGCGCGAAATTGTTCTGACAGCGTCCGTCGGCCTGATTACCTGGACGAAGACAGCAACAACCGCCGAAGACTTCGTGAAAGACGCCGAACTTGCCATGTATCAGGCAAAGCGCTTCGGCGGTGACCGCATCGAGCCATTCCGTCCTGCCTTCAGGGCTATCGGCAGCGACAAGCTCCAGCTTGAATCCGATCTGCGACGCGCGCTGGAACGTGACGAGATCAGCCTTGTCTATCAGCCCATCGTCAAGCTCGACGAGGGCACGATTGCCGGTTTCGAAGCGCTCATGCGCTGGGAACACCCACGGCGCGGCGCCATTTCGCCCTCGGAATTCATTCCGATTGCCGAGAATTCCGGCCTTATCATCCAGCTTGGCCTGTTTGCGATGCAACGGGCTGCAGAAGATCTGTTCGCATGGCAGGAACAATTCCCGAAGCTCGACCTTTTCGTTTCGGTCAATCTGTCATCTACACAGCTCATCCGTCAGGACCTCATCAACGATGTCCGCTCGGTGCTTTCGCGCATTCATCTCAATCCGGGCAGCCTCAAGCTTGAACTGACTGAATCCGTCCTCATGGAAAATCCGGAACAGTCCACGCACGTTCTGGCCCGCCTTAAAGCGATGGGCATCGGCTTGTCGCTTGACGATTTCGGAACCGGCTATTCCTCACTGGCATATCTCACGCGCTTCCCGTTCGACATCATCAAGATCGACCGGTCGTTCGTGAAGGGCGACCAGCCGCAGAAAGCCACCCTGCTGCGTTCAATTGTGAGCATGGCGCATGATCTTGGTCTTGCTGTCGTGACCGAAGGTGTGGAGAGCGAAAGCGATGCGCTTCAGCTTCGTCAGATGGGTTGCGAATATGTGCAGAGCTTCATGTTCGGCCAGCCGACGAGCCGCGACGAAGCAACCCGCATGATCCGTGAACAGCTCAACGCTGCAGCGGCCTGATTAGGGCAGTAGGAAAATATGGCCGTTTCGGCCGTACGCAATTTAAACATATTGCCTTACTGCCCTATTGCCTTAATCCTGCTCTCAAGCATGCCCTGCATCGGAAACAAGCCGGGACATATCGATGCCCATATGGAGCATCAGGCGCGAATATTTGCCCTCTATATCGCTGTCGAACAGCATGTCGAGCGGCGCGTCGCAGGTTAGCCAGCCATTCTCGGCAAGTTCCACCTCGATCTGGCCCGGCGCCCAGCCGGAATAGCCTAGCGCCATCAGCGCGCGTGACGGCCCCCTGCCCCCGTAAATGGCGCGCAGAATATCGACCGTTGCTGTGAGGCAGACTTCCTCCGAAACCGGCATTGTGGAATCAACCATGTAATCATCGGAATGCAACACGAAGCCACGCGTACGGTCCACAGGCCCGCCATTGCGTACCATCATATGCTGCGCGCGATCCGGCAGAATAATCAGTTCATCCTCATCGATGACCCCGATCTGACGCAGGAGGTCTGGAAATTCGACCGGCTGAAGCTGATTGATGATGAAGCCCATCGCGCCTTCATCGGAATGCGCACAAATATAGACCACCGACCGGGCAAAACGCTCGTCGCTCATTCCGGGCATGGCAAGCAGGAACTGCCCGTTCAGAAAACCCTGCTCCTTGTTTGGCGCCTTGAGAATGGTCATGAATATGAAGGTAGCAAGACTACGCAAAATAACAATGGTCATTTATTTCCCGCCTCGGATTCGACGTGAAAACTCGTTCGGATAACCAACTAGGCGGCGTGGACGAATTGGTTGACGAATTGATCGCAGCTTGATTCAAGACTGCTTTTTGGAGGCAGTCATGAGCCGAGGCGATCTGAGCGAATCCGAATGGCGTGTTCTGAAGGATTTATTGCCGATTGAAGCAGTCAATCGGGGACGCGGTCGTCGTCCGGAGCAAAATCGTGCGATCATCAACGGCATACTTTGGAGACTTCGCTGCGGGACGCCTTGGCGGGATGTCCCACCCAAATACGGCAATTGGAATACGATCTATCGGCGGTTTCGGCGTTGGAGCGAAGCCGGGGTCTGGGAGGCTGTTTCGATCACGCTCGCTGAGATCATGGCTGACAGCGGCCACTACAGCATCGATAGCACCACAGTTCGGGCCCATATTTCGGCAGCGGGCGGAAAGGGGGGATTCATCGACGCGCTCTTGGCCGCTCGCGGGGCGGGTTCACCAGTAAACTTCACTGTCTGGCTGATGCCAGAGGAAGACCGCTTGCCTTCCATCTGACGGTTGGCGAAGCCGCAGATTGCAAGGCTTACGACACTCTGATCAGCTTACCCGAGCAAGCGCCACAGGCGCTTCTTGCTGACAAGGGATATGATGCGGATGCCATTCGTGATGATCTTGCCAGCCGCAATATCAAGCCCGTCATTCCTGGCAGAGCAAACCGCCGCGTGAAGATTGAATATGATCGCACGCTGTATAAACAGCGCAACCTAATCGAACGGATGTTTGGCAGACTGAAAATCAACCGCGCCATTGCTACTCGATACGACCAACTCGCCGAGAGCTTCATCAGCATGGTTCATATTGCTACCGCAAGATACTGGCTCAAATTCGTCCACGCCGCCTAGGCTTCCTCCGCACAAGCAACCGATGGACGTCGCAGCTCGACAATATTGGACTTGAAGCGACCATCTTTTCATTCCATCTTTTGCCCATGAACATCCGAACTCTTGCACTAGCACCGTTTCTGTTGGCCTCGCTGGTACTTCCGGCATTGGCCTCGACCTCTGACTGGACCGAGACGCCCGGCGGGCGTGTTCGCGTCATCATTGAAGACAACAGCCCGAACAACGCGACCAGCAACGAACGGCGCGGTGCCTTGCAAGTTGAGTTGCAGCCAGGCTGGAAAACCTATTGGCGTAATCCCGGCGATGCGGGAGTTCCGCCGCAGATCAACATCGAAGGTGAGGCGAAAGCACAGATCGATTTTCCTGCACCCGTCCGGTTTGGCGGAGAAGATGAAGGCGGGATTGGATATAAACAGCCCGTTTCACTGCCGATAGTCTTTCACCTCACAGCCGCCGACACGCGGCTGAAAGGCCATGTTTTCCTTGGTGTCTGTGAAAAAATATGCATTCCGGTGCAGGCTACGTTCGATTTCCCACTCAATGGAGACGGACAACAGGATTCGCCACAAGCGATAGCGGCCCGCACGATCATTGAGACTGCGTTCGACCGGCTACCGACGGCGGCAACCTCAACGTTCGGCATAAGCGATGTGAAGCGGGATGGAGACCAAGCCGTCTTCGACCTTGCTGTTCCCGACCCCGCCGCCCCTGTGGAGTTGTTTGTCGCCAGCGACAAGATCAGGATTTCCGATGCCGTCGCAATTGAAAGTAGTCAGCCCGGCCACCGTTTCACTGCAAAGGTGCACGGGGAGGCAGATAATGCCGTCGTTGACTATACCATCGTGCAGGGCGGGAAAGCCGTTTCCGGTCAAGTGACGCTGGATTAGTTTTTCCTGCTTCTATCCTTGTTTTAAAATTGTCCAGCGACCTGTTATCGGTTTAACTGTGCCGCCCGCGCTTCGCGGTGCGATTAGAGTTTGACAGTAGGCAGCGGAGCAGACGGCCCCCTGCCCCGAGGAGAAATTAGATGACGATCAAAGTTGGCGACAAGTTGCCTGCAGCGACTTTCAAGGTGAAGACCGCAGACGGCGTCAAGGAAATGACGACCGACGAAGTCTTCAAGGGCAAGAAAGTCGTTCTCTTTGCCGTTCCAGGCGCCTTTACGCCGACCTGCAGCCTCAATCACCTGCCGGGCTATCTCGATAATCGCGATGCGATCCTTGCCAAGGGTGTCGACCAGATCGCGGTTGTTGCGGTGAATGATGCTTTTGTCATGGGCGCTTGGGCACAGAGCACGGGCGGCGAAGGCAAGATCCTCTATCTGGCCGATGGTTCGGCAGTGTTCACAAAAGCGGCAGGCCTTGAGCTCGACGCAACGGCTGGCGGCCTTGGCATTCGTTCCAAGCGTTATTCGGCAATCGTGGAAGACGGTGTGGTCACGACGCTCAACATCGAAGAGCAGGCCGGACAAGCGGTTACATCGGCTGCGTCGGGCATTCTCGAACAGCTTTGATCTAGAGCATTTCCAACGATTTCATTAGCGCGCGTTTCGATCTGACTGGATCAGATCGGCGCTCTAACAAAAAAGGGCGGCAATGCCGCCCTTTTTCATGCAAGTTTATTGCACTTTCAGTGACTTACGCCCACCATACTTGAATGGCTCCATGCCCTCCCGGGCAAGTTCGTCGGCGCGTTCATTTTCCGGATGTCCGGCATGGCCCTTGACCCAATGCCAGTTGACCTTGTGCGGCTTGCGCGCTTCATCAAGCGCCTGCCAAAGCTCAGCATTCTTGACCGGCTTTTTGGCTGCAGTCTTCCAGCCATTGCGTTTCCAGCCTTCGATCCAGCCGGAAATGCCGTCACGCACATAGACCGAATCCGTATAAAGATCGACTTCGCACGGTTCTTTGAGTGCCGAAAGCGCCGAAATAGCCGCCATCAACTCCATGCGGTTGTTGGTCGTGTCGGCTTCGCCGCCCTTCAGTTCCTTGACATTATCATTCCAGCGCAGGATTGCGCCCCAGCCGCCGGGGCCGGGATTGCCCGAGCAGGCACCGTCCGTATAAGCCTCAATCCGCTTCACGCAGCTGCTCCCTGCTGCTCAAGACCATATTCGGCAGCAGTTTCGATCTGGCGATGGAAGCGGATCTTGCGCACATACTCCATCGGGTCTTTCTTGACCACGAAACTGCCTTCGGGAACATTCAGCCAGTCATAAAGCCGGGTGAGCATGAAGCGGATGGCGGCCCCACGCGCCAGAACCGGCAGTGCATCGGCTTCCGCCGCGGAAAGCGGACGAACCGAAGTATAGCCGCGCAGCAGTGCTGCACCTTTGGTGCGATTGTAGGAGAAGTCTTTCTCAAAGCACCATGCGTTCAGGCAGACGGCAACGTCGTAGGCCAGAGTGTCCGTGCAAGCGAAATAGAAATCGATGAAGCCCGAAAGCCTGTCACCAAGGAAGAAGACATTATCCGGAAAAAGATCAGCATGGATCACGCCCTGCGGCAGGTCGGCAGGCCAGTTCTTTTCCAGAAAAGCAAGATCAGCTTCCGCCTCGCGGACGAGGCCCGGTTCCACCGTATCCGCGCGCCCACGCGACAGGTTCCACAACGGGCGCCAGTCGGCAAGCGTCAGGCCATTACGACGGCGCAACGAAAAATCGGCGCCTGCCAGATGCATATGTGCCAGCCCTTCGCCGACCGCTTCGCAATGCTCCACCGTCGGGCGACGCATCCACATGCCTTCAAGGAAAGTGACGATTGCAGCAGGCCGTCCGGCAAGCTCGCCAATTGTCGTGCCATCACGACGAACCACAGGCTGCGGGCACTCGAGCCCACGGCTAGCCAGATGCTGCATCAGGCCGAGAAAGAACGGCAGATCTTCGCGATTGGTGCGCTTTTCGTAAAGCGTCAGGATAAACGAACCAGAAGTCGTATGCAGAAGATAGTTGGAGTTCTCCACTCCCTCCGCGATACCTTTGTAAGATGTCAGTGTGCCGATATCGTACTGCTGCAGGAAAGCGCCAAGTTCGATTTCATTGATATCCGTATAGACGGCCATGCCGCTTATTTCCCTTGTATGATCTTGGGCATCAATTTCGGAATACCGACCACCCGGTGTTCCCCGTTGACGAATGCCATATCCTGCACCGTCAGTTCCACATCGCGAATCTCGCGATTCACAAGGAAATTCTCGGTTTCGACCGTAGTTTCGGCCAGTTCAATCTTCACGTTGAAGCGTGCCTTGAAGGCATCGATGATTTCATCGACGATGATTTCAGGCGCGGAAGCACCTGCCGATAACCCCACAACCGATATATCACCGATGCGGTCCCACTCGATATCAGCCGCGCGTTGAACCAGCATCGACATCCGTGCGCCCGCCTTCTCCGCCACTTCAACCAGTCGCTTGGAGTTGGAGGAATTGGGCGCACCGACGATCAGAAAAAGATCGCATCCGGGAGCGGCGGAACGCACTGCATCCTGCCGGTTGGTCGTGGCATAGCAGATCGATTCCGCAGCAGGCGCGGAAAGGTTTGGAAAGCGTGCTTGTAATTCTTCGATAATGCCTGCTGTGTCGTCCACCGAAAGCGTCGTCTGCGTCACGAAGCCGAGATTGTTCTCATCATCGAAATGGCAGCTGCGCGCATCCTCAACCGTTTCGATCAATGTCACCGCACCGTCCGGCAATTGCCCCATCGTGCCAATCACTTCCGGATGACCGGAATGGCCTATCAGAATGACATGGCGACCGAGGCGCTGATGACGCATGGCCTGCTTATGAACCTTGGAAACCAGCGGACAGGTTGCATCGAGATAGAACAGGTTCTTGGCTTCCGCATCGGCAGGCACCGATTTCGGCACACCGTGGGCGGAGAATACTACCGGCTGATCGCGGTGCTCCGCAGGTATTTCGTGCAGTTCCTCGACAAAGATCGCGCCACGCGACTGCAGACCCTCAACTACATATCGGTTGTGCACGATCTCATGACGAACATAAACCGGCGCGCCATATTTCTTCAGCGCCAGCACAACAATCTGGATCGCCCGGTCCACTCCGGCACAAAAGCCGCGCGGCCCGCAAAGACGAATTTCCAGTGATGGTCGCTGATCGGTCATGAAGCGTGCTCGCAAGGTTCGGCGTGGCTTGAAACTTTAAGCGCATAACGCGTTTAAGTTTTTGTTTCACACATGTCTTTGTCCCCAAAACTGGTGCGCTCTTTTGGGAAACATGCACTCGTCTGGGAGTTGGGCTGCAACGAGGCCGTTGTCAACCCCTCACCCCTCTTCGTTTTTATTCTCGCTGTCTCGGACGGAAAACCGGTCTCCACTTTTCCTAAGACAGCGATAGCGCCACAACCACGTCCCGACAACCCCTATCAGGGCCAGAGCGAGGCCGTACCATGTCATTGCATACTGCAAATGGTTGTTGGGAAAATCGATAATCGTCACGCCACCGATAGGCAGACCACCTGGATTGGGTTTGTTATCTGCATCGACGAAGAACGGCACGACCTCATCCAGATTTGGCAGATCGGCGCTTTCGGCCATCGCCGTCCAGTCTTTCCAATAGAAAATATTCTTGGCGATATCGTTGTCTGGAAGGAAAAACCCGGGCTTTGCCGGCAAGGGGTCGCGTGCCAGACCGGTCACACTCACCAGGCCATCGACCTGTCCTTCAACACGTGTTGAAGGATCTTTTTTTTCGTAGGGAACGAAGCCGCGATTAACCAGCACGAAACGCCCATCTTCAAGCATCAATGGCGTATAGACATTATATCCGGCGGCTCCTTCATAGGTGGCCAGAAAATGCCGCTCTCCCTGATGCATGAAAGTGCCCGAGACCGTCACCGGGCGATATTCGACCGATCCCTCCTGCTTGTAGATTTTTTCCATTTCGGAAAGCGGCAAAGGCGCTTCATGAACGCGCTGTTCGGTCGATGCGATCAGCGCTTCCTTCCATTGCAGACGCTCCACCTGCCAGGTGCCAAGCGCCAGCAAAATGACGAGCGCTATGGCGGATGCGATCACCACACCCCACGGAAAGCGATGCGACTGCTGTGCTGTCGTCATTTACTGTCATCCTGTCGGCTGTCTATCCGCCCCGGCGCTGCCTTGTTGCGATATTGCATATTGATAAGGATGCCTTTGGCCCATCGCATGGCGACGAGGCTGAGGATAATGGCGAGCGGCACCCAGAGAATGAAATGTACCCAGAGCGGCGGCCCCACATTCACTTCCATCCAGAGCGCTAGACCAACGACGATGAAGCCGATAATCAAAATGACAAACGCCGCCGGACCATCGCCGGAATCAGCAAACGCGTAATCCAGTCCGCAAGCCGAGCAGCGTGGAGCGACTTTCAGGAAGCCGTCGAACAGCTTCCCCTCGCCGCAACGCGGGCAGTGTCCGGCAATGCCACTCTTTATGGGATCGACCGGCGGATAAATGTTCTGATCCGGCATTACGCTTCCCTTCTCAATATCTTTTCACAAACAAAAGGCGGCCATGTTGCCAGGGCCGCCTCGGAATTTTTACCCGCTAATGATCAGCCGGCGTGCATCGGTGCGCCCCATCCACCCCATACATAGATGGCGAAGAAAAGGAACAGCCAGACCACGTCAACGAAGTGCCAATACCAGGCAGCGGCTTCGAAACCGAAATGCTGCTTTGGCGTGAAGTCACCGCCGATTGCGCGGAAGAGGCAGACCAGAAGGAAGATCGTGCCGACGATAACGTGGAAACCATGGAAACCGGTCGCCATGAAGAAGGTCGCGCCGTAGATCGAATCCTTGAACGCAAACGGTGCGTGGATGTATTCGTATGCCTGCACAAAGGAGAACAGAACACCCAGCGCCACGGTGATTGCGAGACCGGTGATCATGCCCTTGCGGTCATTGTGCAGCAGCGCGTGGTGCGCCCAGGTCAGCGTCGTGCCCGACAGAAGCAGGATTACGGTGTTGTAGAGCGGCAGGTGCAGCGGATCGAGAACCTCGATGCCCTTCGGAGGCCAGACGCCACCTGTGAACGTGGCGCGCGCTACCTGATGCACTTCATTCGGGAAGAGGCTTGCATCGAAGAACGCCCAGAACCACGCCACGAAGAACATAACTTCCGAGGCGATGAACATGATCATGCCGTAGCGCAGATGCAGCGACACGACGCGGGTATGGTGGCCCTCATGCCCTTCCTTGATCGTATCAGCCCACCAGCCATACATGCAGTAAAGCACGATCGCGAGGCCGATGAAGAATATCCACGGCGTCACAATGTTGAGGCCGAAGAACGGCAGCTCACCGGCATTGATGTAACGCATCCAGGCAATACCGCCGACGGCAAGCACGAATGCACCCACCGAGCTCAGGAACGGCCAAGGACTGGGCGCGATAATATGATAGTCGTGATTTTTCTGATGAACGTCGGCCATGTCTCTCCCCGTAAATCCCCTTAGGGGCTCCTCTCTCGTACCTTCCTGCTTAAACCCCTAACGCGGTGCCAAGCAAGTCTGTCTGTAACAAGCGGTATTTCTTGTCAGAATAAAACCGCTTCATTGTTTTGTCTTTGCGGCATTATGCGCCGCTAGAACATTTCGTGATTCCCTGGATCATTGGAAATGCTCAATCTTCTTGTTTTATGCGCATTATCCTACGCAAAACCGCTCCGCACTTTTGCTGGAAATGCTCGATCTTTTGTTTTTACGCATGTCTCCTGAAACCGGTTCCCACTTTTGGGAGACATGCGCTAGGCATCAGCTTCCGTTGGTTGGCGTCTCGGCCTTGACATTTGCGACCGGCTTCGGCTTTTCAATCGGAAAGAATGTATAGGACAGTGTGATCGTCTTGACGTCCTTCAGATCGGGATCGTTGACGATCTCCGGATCAACAAAGAACACCACCGGCATTTCCATGTCTTCGCCCGGCTGCAGGGTCGTATCTGTAAAACAGAAGCATTCAACCTTGTTGAAGTAAGCTCCTGCCCGACCTGGCGCGACGTTGAAGCTCGCGCGACCATAGGTCGGCTGATCGAACAGGTTACGCGCTTCATACTTGATCATCGTCGTTTCGCCGATGCGAACCGTGACCTCGCGCTGTACGGGCTTGAAATCCCATGCCAGTCCATTGGCCGTATTCGCGTCGAAACGCACCTTGATGGTCTTGTCGAGGATAGTATCCGAATATTGCTCCACCCGCTGCGTCGTGCCGCCATAGCCCGTCACCTGACAGAAAATGCGGTAGAGCGGAACGGAAGCATAGGCTGCACCGATCATGCAGACAAAGAAAGACAGGCACGCAAAAGCAATCGTCGCATTGGAGCGCTGTTGCTTCTTCAGCTTTTGATCCTTTTCCTGCTGATCCGCCATTTTCTCCTCCCAGATTAAGTTTAAAGCGTATCGCGTATTATCTACTTCATACGACAGGCTTTAAACCGTTGTATGTATGCAGTCTTTATCCCAAAATCGGCTCCCGTGTTTGGGAGACAAGCTAGATCGGCCGCACCAAAACGTTCACACCCAGTTTCGCAATTGTGCCGATGTAAACAAGCAGCACGAACAGCGCCAGAGCGATTGCCAATCCCCAAGAGCGATTGCGCTGGGCTCGCTTCTGCTGTTCCGTCGGAACAATCAGCTCCAGCTCGTTGTCCGTCGGCTTCTGTACGGTTTTATCCATTAGAACCCTCCAAAGGCGATCAACGCCTTCATTACCAGTGCCTCGACAAGCAGCACCGCAAACAATCCCGACAGGTATAGCAGCGAGAAACGGAACAACTTGCGGGCGGCGGCCAGCATTTCAGGCTGTGATCCGGCAACCCACATGCGCCATGCATAGTAAACGAAGGCCAGTCCAAGCAGCGTGGAAATCGCGCCATAGACCGGACCCGCAAAGCCAAGCACCCACGGCAGAACGCCAACCGGCGCCATGATGATCGAGTAGAAGAGTGCCTGACGCCGGGTCGAAAGCTCGCCCTTGACGTTCGGCATCATCGGAATACGCGCCGCTTCATAATCATTGGCTGAAAAAAGCGACAACGCCCAGAAATGCGGAGGGGTCCACAGGAAGATAATCATGAACAGAACGACGCTGTCCCAGGTGATTTCGCCTGTTGCAGCCGCCCAGCCAATCATCGGAGGGAATGCACCTGCCGCACCGCCGATGACGATGTTCTGTGGCGTCGAGCGCTTCAGCCACATCGTATAAACGACGGCATAAAAGAAAATCGTAAAGGCAAGCAGTGCGGCCGACAGCCAGTTGACCATCAGGCCAAGCGTGACGACTGAAAAGGCTGAAAGTGTCAGGCCGAAGGCCAGAACTTGATTGGGCGCAATAATGCCAGCTGGAATAGGCCGGTTGCGCGTGCGCTTCATCACTGCGTCAATATCAGCATCATACCACATGTTCAGCGCACCAGACGCGCCAGCGCCGACCGCTACGCACAAGATGCTGATGGCAGCGAGCACAGGATTCATATGTCCCGGTGCGACCACGAGACCGACCAGCCCGGTGAAGACCACAAGGGACATCACCCGGGGCTTCAAAAGAACAAGGTAATCCCGCGCAGTCGCTTCGGAGAGAGCGAGCGCGTCGTCGGTACCTGCGTTTTTTTCCACCAGAGACATTTTGACTTTAAAAACCTCAAATTCACCGGTCCGAACACCGCGCCCCTACAGCACGGATCGGCACAATCACAACAATGTCCTCCCGGAAACCGTTCTGTTCCCGCCGGAAATGCCGTGCTTGATGGCCGACTTTTTCGTCTACCGGCGACGGGCGGAACAGAATGCCGCCCGCCCATAGCACATTTTGTAAAGAAGGGCGAAGTCTTTTCCGGACTCCGCCCATCGCACGATTACTTGATGCGCGGCAGCTGTTCCCACTGGTGGAACGGCGGTGGCGACGAGAGCTGCCATTCCAGCGTGGTTGCGCCTTCACCCCATGGGTTTGCACCGGCTTCACGCTTCTTCGCAAATGCCTCGAAGACATTGTAGAGGAAGATCAGGACTGCGAAGCCCGAAATATAGGAGCCGTAGGACGACACCATGTTCCAGCCTGCATAGGCATCCGGATAGTCGATGTAACGGCGCGGCATGCCAGCAAGACCGAGGAAGTGCTGCGGGAAGAAGACCAGGTTCACGCCAACGAAGGTGACCCAGAAATGCAGCTTCGCCGTAAACTCATTGTACATGTAGCCGCTCATCTTCGGGAACCAGTAGTACCAGCCCGCGAAGATCGCAAACACCGCACCCAGCGACAGAACGTAGTGGAAGTGCGCCACAACGTAGTAGGTGTCGTGCAGTGCGCGGTCGAGACCGGCATTGGCGAGCTGAACACCCGTCACACCACCGACCGTGAACAGGAAGATAAAGCCGATTGCCCACAGCATCGGTGCGCGGAACGTGATCGAACCGCCCCACATCGTCGCGATCCACGAGAAGATCTTGATACCCGTCGGAACAGCGATGACCATCGTGGCGAACACGAAGTAACGCTGCGTGTCGAGTGACAGGCCAACCGTATACATGTGGTGAGCCCAGACGACGAAGCCCACGACACCGATTGCCACCATGGCGTAAGCCATGCCGAGGTAACCGAAGATCGGCTTGCGCGAGAAGGTCGACACGATGTGGCTGACAATGCCGAAGCCCGGCAGGATCAGAATGTACACTTCCGGATGCCCGAAGAACCAGAACAGATGCTGGTAAAGGATCGGATCACCACCACCATCCGGCGTAAAGAAGGTCGTTCCGAAATTGCGATCGGTCAGCAGCATGGTGATGCCACCTGCCAGAACCGGCAGCGAAAGCAGCAGCAGGAATGCCGTCACCAGAACAGCCCAGGCGAAGAGCGGCATCTTGTGCAGCGTCATGCCCGGAGCGCGCATGTTCAGGATCGTGGTGATGAAATTGATCGCGCCGAGAATCGACGAAGCACCGGAAATGTGCAGCGCCAGAATGGCGAAATCGATTGCCGGACCAGGCTGGCCGGTCGTCGATAGCGGCGGATACAGTGTCCAGCCGCCACCGGGGCCCCAACCACCGGGTGCCGAAGGCATGAACAGCGAGATCATCAGCAGCAACAGCGCAGGCGGCAGAAGCCAGAACGAGATGTTGTTCATGCGCGGGAAAGCCATGTCCGGCGCGCCGATCATCAGCGGCACCATCCAGTTGGCAAAACCACCGATCAGCGCGGGCATGACCATGAAGAAGATCATGACCAGAGCATGCGCGGAGGTGAACACATTGAACATCTGCTTGCCGGCATCAAGCGCGGCATCGCCCTCAACACCGTAAACCATGGACGCCAAGCCATGGAAAATCTGGATGCCCGGTTCCTGGAGTTCAGCGCGCATCGCGATCGACAGGGCGCCGCCGATAATACCGGCGATGATTGCAAAAATCAGGTACAGGGTACCGATGTCTTTATGATTGGTCGAGTATACCCAACGAACCCAGCCGTGCGGCTTGTGGTCGTCGTGAGCACCATGCTCGTGAGCTGCTGTGCCAGCCATGGAATTCGCTCCCGTTTTTCAACAGTCTTGGCGTTCGGGATCAGAGACCCGCCGCAGCCACTTTATCGTTTGCGCCACCTTCAACAGCGGCCTGAAGCGCCTTGTTCGCGCCGTTCAGATCCGATCCCGCAGCGGCGATCCAGGTCTGATATTGCTCTTTCGAGACAACGCGCACGGCGATCGGCATGAAGCCATGATCCTTGCCGCAAAGCTCAGAGCACTGACCGTAGTAGAGGCCTTCCTTGTCCGCTTTGAACCAGGCTTCGTTGATACGACCCGGAACAGCGTCCATCTTCACGCCGAAAGCCGGAATGGTCCACGAATGGATCACATCGGCAGCAGTGACGAGAAGACGAACCGTTTCGCCGACCGGAACCACGACTTCATTGTCGACGGCCAGAAGACGCGGATAACGCGCGCGGTCTTCCTTGCCGGCAGCGGCGCGATCGCCATCCTTCAGAAGAAGGGCATCAAAGCTGACCGGATTATCGACCTGATATTCGTAACCCCAATACCACTGATAACCTGTCGCCTTGACCGTCAGCGTCGGATCTTCCGGCGAATACTGCGCCGTCAGAAGCTGGAAAGACGGAACCGCCAAAAACAGAAGAATGATCACAGGCCCGATGGTCCAGACCACTTCAATAGCGGTATTGTGGCTGGTTTTGGATGGCTCCGGGTTCGCGCTCGCACGAAAGCGAAACACCACCCAAAGCAACAAGAACAGAACCAGCAAGGTAATTGGAATGATAAACCAGAGCGTATAGCGCTCAAACCAATGAATCTGTTCGGCAATTCCAGTCGCTGCGTCCTGAAATCTCCATTCCCAGGGACGGGGCTGGTCCGCAAAAGCGGCACCAGTCGTCCACAGCACTGCAAGAGCGCCGCCGAAGGCGCTCTTCGTTGTGGCAACAATCTTATCCACCAGAACTCTCTCCCTTTTCGCCCTTTCGAGCTGGACGCCGGACGCTAAAGACGGCCGCATCCCCCGTCGGCGTTCAAACCACACCTTAGCGCACACCGCAAGGAAGGCGAATATGTTCCTGTGCGGCATTTTTGCGCGCAGTCCATGTGGGAAAGAGCGAATGTCCGAGTTTAATCAATGCGCCGGAGCTGCTCGTTTTCACCGTGAAAACTTGGGAAAACCGTACGAAACCCATAATGAAGCCATGATTTGACAAGACGTTTCCTTTAACGTGCCGCGTGACAATCGACGCAACAGACGGTATCACCGTTGCTATGATGGCCAGGACTGATAATCGCCAATCACGGCGCTTTTCATGGCCAATGCAGCGCGTTAACGTCCCGGTGATTCGATCTGGAGATTTCATGACTTTTCGCATGCTTGCCCGCCGCACGATCAGCCAGCGCCTCGCAACTCTTGCAACAGGCGTCAGCTTGACGCTTGCCGTTGCAACGCTTCCTTCGGTTGCTCAGGAAACACCGGCGCAGTTACAAACCCCACAAGAGGCCCCTGCTGCCCAGTCGCAGGCGGCTCCGAGCAGCCCGCAGCAGAGCGGCAAGCTCAAGTCGCAGCATGGCGCATGGTCCGTTCTGTGTGATACGCCTGCGGGCGCCAAGACTGAGCAATGCGCGCTGATCCAGAATGTGGTCGCCGCAAAGCGCCCTGAACTGGGTCTTTCGGTCGTCGTTCTCAAGACAGCAGACAACAAGGCGCGCATCCTTCGCGTTCTGGCGCCGCTAGGCGTTCTGTTGCCCAACGGTCTTGGCCTCAATGTCGACGGCAAGGATATCGGTCGCGCCTATTTCGTCCGCTGCTTCGAAGACGGCTGCTACGCCGAAGTGATCCTAGAGGATGAACTTCTCAAGACATTGCGTTCCGGCAAGGCTGCGACCTTCATCGTCTTCCAGACGCCGGAAGAAGGCGTGGGCATTCCTGTCGATCTCAAGGGGTTCGGTGAAGGCTTCGACGCGTTGCCTTGATCACAACTGAGATGACCGGTTGTTCTCAACCGATTTAAGGCTTACATCCTGCAGCAAACACATGCTGCAGGATTTATTTTATGAAAAGCCTGATCGACAGTTTCGACGCCAGCCGCGACGATATCGAGCGTCTTGTCGCCCAAAGCCTGAAGGGCAGCGACGACGGAGAGCTCTTCGTGGAATATCGCGAGGCGGAGGCGCTTGTTTTCGACAATGGTCGTCTCAAGACCGGCTCCTTCAATCAGGATCAGGGATTCGGCCTGCGCTCGGTCGCAGGCGAAGCAATCGGCTATGCCCACGCGGGCGATCTTTCGCTTGCCGCCTTGAAGCGCGCTTCCGATGCGGTTTCTGCAACCCTTAAGGGCTACGGCGGAAACTATTCGGCGGCACCTGCCGGCACCAACCGTCACCTTTACACGGATGAAAACCCCATCGGTTCGCCGACATTCGATTCCAAGGTGCAGCTTTTGCAGCAAATAGACGCCTATCTGCGTGCCAAGGACCCGAAAGTACGTCAGGTTTCCGTTTCGCTCGCAGGCTCGTGGCAGCAGGTCGAAATTCTGCGCGCCGACGGTCATTTCGTACGCGATATACGACCCATGGTGCGCCTGAGCGTTGCGGTAGTGGCAGGCGATGGCGACCGTCAGGAATCAGGTTCGCATACGGTTGGCGGACGCAAGGGCTTTGGCGAGTTCATCACCGCTGAAAGCTGGCAGCATGCCGCCGATGAGGCATTGCGTCAGGCCCTCGTCAATCTGGAAGCTATCCCTGCCCCGGCAGGCACATTCGACATCGTTCTGGCCAATGGCTGGCCGGGTGTGATGCTGCATGAAGCCGTCGGGCACGGGTTGGAAGGCGACTTCAATCGAAAAAAGACCTCTGCCTTTGCCGGTCTGCTTGGACAGCAGGTTGCCTCCAAGGGTGTCACGGTCGTCGATGACGGCACGATTGCCGAGCGCCGGGGTTCGCTGACCATTGATGACGAAGGCACCCCGACCAATCGCACCGTGCTGATCGAAGACGGCAAACTCGTCAATTATATGCAGGATCGCCAGAACGCCCGCCTGATGGGCATGGAAGCTACCGGCAATGGACGCCGCGAATCCTATGCTCACGCACCTATGCCGCGCATGACGAACACCTACATGCTTTCCGGCGACAAGACGCCGGAAGAGATCATCGCCTCCATGAAAAAGGGCATCTATGCCGTTTCCTTTGGCGGTGGTCAGGTCGATATCACCTCCGGCAAGTTCGTGTTCGGCTGTACGGAAGCCTACATGATCGAGGACGGCAAGGTCGGCGCGCCGATCAAGGGAGCGATGCTGATTGGCAATGGTCCGGATGCGATGCAGCGGATTTCGATGATCGGCAACGATATGAAGCTTGATACGGGTAGCGGCAATTGCGGCAAGGGTGGTCAGTGGGTACCTGTCGGCGTCGGCCAGCCGCATCTGCGCATGGATCAGGTAACAGTGGGAGGCACGGCTGTATAAGAGCCCTGCCGTCTTCCGCGCTTTCGCTCAGATGCCTGCTTTTTAGTGTCATCTAACTTGCAGATATCACCGGTAAAGTGCAGGCTATCAGGGTAACAGCCTGCATAGCGATATTCGATGTCAGGCCGGTCTGGAGAGAGGAATGCCTGAATCGCCTTACGACTGGACGGGCAAGCGAACGGAAAAACGTGACCGGCAAAAGCGTATGCTGGTCGTGACAGCCATCACGATGGGCGCACTCATTCTTGTCCTCGGCATGGTGGACGGCCTGCTGATCCTGCTAGGCTGATATGCTGCCGATTTACGAAATCGATTGTGCCGGGATAGAAAACCCTGACGATCTTTGGCGACGGTATCTTTCCGCTGTTCCAGCCCAAGACCCGGAATCCTTCGGTTACACACTCGACTCATTCTGGGACGCTGTGCAATGGCAAGGTCCAGGCTGGCCCGGTGAATGCGAACTCGTTTTCAGGAACTCCGAAGCTCTGGGCAAATTGAAAACACGCGGCGGCAAGCCGTTTCTAAAGCGTGTCGCATTTATTCGGCCTCATACCCAGCAGCCTTAAAGAAGTTCTGGCATTCATTGATGGAGAAGAGACTGATGATATCGCCAAGTGCTTTTGAGATGGCGTCGAAGCTGCGTGCTGCTCGCTTTCTCAGAAGTGCCTTGAGTTTTGAGAAAGCCATTTCGATTGGGTTCAGGTCCGGCGAATAGGGCGGCAGGAAGAGAAACCAAGCGCCCTTTGCCTTGACCAGTTGCTCAGCCTTCTGGCTTTTGTGGAAGCCGACATTGTCGAGGATGACTATATCACCGGCTGACAGTGTCGGCACAAGCTGTGTCTCGATCCAGGTTTCGAAGATGCGGCTGTTCATCGGTGCATCGACGATCCATGGCGCGGTCAGGCCATGGCAGCGCAGTCCGGCAATGAAGGTTTGTGTCTTCCATTTTCCGAAGGGCGCATAGGCGGCAAAGCGCCTGCCTTTGGCAGACCATCCGGTGCGTTTTGTCAGGCGCGTATTCGTGGAAGTCTCATCGATAAAGATGAGACGCGACAAGGCCTTGTTGAAGAACCGCTTTCGGCGATTGATCCAAAGATCACGCGCCTTGGCGATCTCTGGTCTACGCTGCTCGCTTGCCTTGAGGCTTTTTTTTATTGCTCAGCCCAAGTCGGTGTAGAAATCGCCCGACCGTGGCGCGGTGGACTTCAATACCGCGCTCCGCGAGCGCAACGCACAGTTCGTCCAAAGTCGTTTCGCCACGGGCGGACATCTGCTCGCGGACCCAATCACCATGAGCCAAAAGCTTCACACTTCCAGGCGGGTGGCCCTGCCTGGCGGCGGCCAGACAGCCGGATGACCGATGCAGGATCATCATGTTGTTGACGAACCGAGGCGAAACACGGAAATGCCGAGCGGCTTCCCGGTGACTATTGCCCTCATTCACAAACGCAACGACACGCTCACGCAACTCAATCGGATGCGGCTTGCCCATGGTGCATCTCCTTCCATGAGACAAGTGAATCACAGATCAAGCCAAACGGGAATCCCGAATCCGGTTAACAGCGACATGCTTTAGAAGCGTTCAAACGCCTCGTGAGCGAAACAGATAGAATCCAGATTAAACTGGAGTTTTGACAATGACTTACGATGAAATCTTGAAAGAAGAAGATCTTCAATTCCCTTGGCGCTTAAAACCCTTGCTCAAATGCAGAGATAACCAAGACTACGGAAGTCAATCATGGAGTTACTATGCTTACTCTTATGATAGAGCATTTGAAATAATGGCTCGCCATACACTTGAATATCCCATTAATAATCAAAGCCTTACTATCCCACTTTTCTATTTAGCGAGACATAGTATGGAGTTAGCGCTCGAAGAAGCATTGCGCGAAATTGCTCATATTGGAGTTGATGACGCGCGAACAGACGGGCATGATCTCCTAAAGCTATATGATGACCTTCAAAAAATACTCAAAGATAACGGCGTCAACGACGATGGGCGGTGGAGCAATCATTGTCGGCGAATTCTCACTCACATACACAGCGCCGATCCCAAAGGAGAACACTTCCGTTATCCCGCGGCGCTAAACGGCAACGTCTTTCCAGAAGTGACAGTGAACATCGAAGGGCTTATTCGCGCGCATTATCACGTGACATTACTTGCCGACTGCGTAGTAACTATGCTTCAGGAAAATCGCAATTACGAACTACCCTATTAAATAATTAAGTACCCGGATTTTCTTCCAGCAAACCGGTCACGAAATCGAACAGACCCGGGCGGCGGTCACGGCGAAGACGTTCAGCTTCAATGATCGACTTGATGGCCGCAAAGGAGCGATCAAGATCTTCATTGATGACGATATAATCGTACTTCACCCATTTCTGGATTTCAAAACGCGCATTCTGCAAACGGGTCTCGATGACATCCGCCGTATCTTCCGCGCGACGGTTCAGGCGCTGCTGCAATTCGCGCATGGTGGGCGGAAGAATAAAGATCGACACCACATCGGCTGGCATCTTTGCTTGCAACTGGTCTGCACCCTGCCAGTCAATGTCAAACAGCATATCCTGACCGTCAGCCAGCGCGATCTCAGCCGTTTCGCGCAGCGTGCCATAGAAATTGCCATGGACCTCGGCCCATTCGATCAGCTCATCATTGTCACGAAGGCGTTCAAACTCGCGGATCGTCTTGAAATGGTAGTGAACCCCTTCGATCTCGCTCGGGCGGCGCTGGCGCGTCGTCACACTGATCGACAGCGAGAGGTTCATCTTCTTGTCTTCCAGCAACAGCCGGGCAATGGTGGACTTACCGGCTCCGGATGGCGACGAGATCACCACCATCAAGCCTCTACGTGCGACGCCATTTTCAACCGAAGAGATGGCCATGATACCTGTTACTCCAGATTTTGTACTTGTTCGCGAAACTGGTCCACGACTGCCTTCAGTTCCAGACCGATGGCTGTGATCGACGCTGCATTCGATTTGGAACACAGTGTATTAGCTTCACGATTAAATTCCTGTGAAAGAAAATCGAGCTTGCGCCCGACGGGGCCACCATCCGCCAGAAGCTTGCGGGCGGATGCCACATGGGTCTCCAACCGGTCAAGCTCTTCCTGAATATCGGCCTTGGTCGCCAGAAACGCCGCTTCCTGATAGAGCCGCGTCTCATCAAGCTCGCGTGCGGAATCCATCAGCAGCGCCACCTGTCCAGCGAGACGGGCCTTGATCGCGTCTGTGCTCCGCGACGGGTCGCGGCGGGCATTCACGGTCAGGCGCTCGATACTGTCAACATGCGCGGACAGAATAGTGAAAAGAGCCTTGCCCTCCTGCTTGCGGGCATCGGCGATTGCTTTCAGCGTTTCCTCAAAACCTGAGACGACGGCAGCTTCCAGTCCGCCGCGCTCGTCTTCGTCATCAGCCATCTGTGCCTGATCGATGATACCGCGCAACGAAAGAATGCCGTCTACGCTGGCGGGGGCCAGTCCGTGCGTTGCCTGCAAATCCGCACCGAGCTTCAGGATCTCGGCGAGCATGGCCTGATTGATGCTGAAACCAGCCTGTGCCTCGCTGCGCTCCACACTGAGGCTTGCCTGAAAATTGCCACGCGAAAAATGACGCGCCAGCATGGAGCGTACAGGATGTTCGGCGGCTTCAAGGCCTTGCGGCAGACGCAGCCGAAGGTCGAGCCCCTTACCATTGACGGAACGCACTTCCCAGATGATGCGCGCTTCTCCGCCTTCCATGGCATGTTGCACGGCATGGCGTGCAAAACCGGTCATGCTTTGGAGCGCCATGCGTTCCATCCCCTCAACTCACGCCCGCGACAGTGCGGACTTACTCTAAAAACCAATCCGAAGCCGGTGGCGAACACCGGCTTCGGTTACACATTCTCAAACTCACCAAAGCCGTAGCGAAAAGCTACTGCCCCGCGCTTTGGTTTGTATTGCTGCCGCTATTGTTCTGTTGCTCGATATTCTTTTGCTGCTCCACGGAGCGCCATTTACGGACGTTGGCGTTGTGTTCCTGCAGCGTCTTCGAGAACACATGGCCACCCGTGCCATCGGCAACGAAATAGAGGTCTTCCGTATCCAGCGGATTGGCGACAGCTTCCAGCGCAGCCTTGCCCGGATTGGCAATCGGCGTCGGCGGAAGACCGTTGATCACATAGGTATTGTAAGGTGTCGGCTTTTCGATGTCCGACTTGAAGATCGGCCGATCAGAAGGTTTGCCAGCTCCGCCGAACAGGCCATAAATAATGGTCGGATCGGACTGGATGCGCATGCCCTTCTTCAAGCGATTGACGAAGACCGACGCCACATGCGGGCGTTCCGACGCGATACCGGTTTCCTTTTCAACGATGGAAGCCAGCGTCACAAATTCGTTCTTGTCCTTGATCGGCAGGTCGGAACCACGCTTTGCCCAGGCGTCGTCCACGAGCTTCTTCTGGGAGGCGACCATACGATCGATGATTTCCGAACGCGTCGTGCCACGCGTGAAATTCAGCGTATCGGTGAAGAGCGAACCTTCCGGCGGCATGTCCTTCGGCATGTCACCAACCAGTGTCGGATCAGCCGAGATACGATCGAAAATCTGCTTGACCGTCAGACCTTCTGGAATGGTCAGCGGATACATGATGGATTTGCCGCTGATGAGGATATTCATCACATCGCGCATCGAAGCGCCCGCCGGGATGGCGTATTCGCCCGCCTTCAGATCATTTTCATGACCGAGCGTCCGCATCCCATAGCGGAAAATACGCGCGTCACTGACGATTTCACGATTTTCCAGGCTGTTGGAAACTTCGGCGATACCAGCGCCGCGCTTGACGAGAAACGTCGTTTCGGCAGTAAGCGGACCTTGTCCGTCAAACTGCATCTTGCCGAAATAGAACAAGGCCGACGCGCCGAGCAGAACAAGCACGACCAGCGACAGCATGAAATTCATGAAAACCACGATCTGGCTGCGGGCATGGCGCGAACGCTTGCTCGGCGGCGGCGTTCCCGGCTCGGGACGCAGAGCTTCAGACGCGGATTTCGGCACGAACGGCTTTGAAGTCGCGTTCGTTTCCTGCGTCACGCCCTTGGGCAGTTCGTCTGCAGGGGGTGTTCCGGATGGCGCCTCTGAATTCACTCAATCACCTCGGTCCAGAGTATTTCGTTAGTTTGAACCAAACCACGAGAAAGGCTCTGTCTATCTATTTTGGCGAACCTCCCGACACATTGTGCCGAATGCCCGCCCAGAACGGCTTTTTGCACTTATTTTCGTCAGAGTGGCTGAAACTCTTCGGAGTCGTAACCACACTAACCGCTGTTCGCGATTTTAAACATCGCATCCGGTTTTATTTTGGCAAAAACGCGGAGAAATCCCCGCGTTTTTTTTAAATTCGATATTCTATTTTCAGCGATACCGATCAGGAGTATCGGCGCAGGACCAGCGAAGCGTTGGTTCCGCCAAATCCGAAGGAGTTCGACAGAGCCACATCGATCTTGCGTTCACGCGCCTTGTGCGGAACCAGATCGATCTTCGTCGAGACAGCCGGATTATCGAGATTGAGCGTCGCCGGCGCAATATTGTCGCGGATGGCAAGCGTCGAGAAAATCGCTTCGGCTGCACCGGCAGCACCAAGCAGATGGCCGATAGCCGACTTGGTCGAGGACATCGAAATCTTCGATGCAGCATCGCCAACCACGCGCTCTACAGCGCCGAGTTCGATGGTGTCAGCCATGGTCGACGTGCCATGGGCGTTGATGTAGTCGATCTGGTCCGGCGTGATTTCAGCGCGCTTCAGGGCAGCGACCATGCAACGTTCGGCACCCTCGCCGCTCTCGGTCGGAGCAGTAATGTGGTAAGCATCGCCCGAAAGACCGTAGCCGATAACTTCCGCATAGATTTTCGCGCCACGCGCCAGTGCGTGTTCCAGCTCTTCGAGAACCACAACGCCCGCACCTTCGCCCATCACGAAACCGTCACGGTCTTCGTCATAAGGACGGGAAGCTGCGGTCGGATCGTCGTTACGCTTGGTGGACAGCGCCTTGCAAGCGGCAAAGCCTGCCAGCGAAATGCGACTGACCGGCGATTCCGTTCCACCGGCAACCATGACATCCGCATCGCCGAAAGCGATCAGACGGGCAGCGTCGCCGATAGCATGTGTGCCGGTTGCGCAAGCCGTTACAACCGAATGGTTTGGACCGCGCAGCCCGTGCTTGATGGAAACATGGCCGGAAGCCAGATTGATCAGGCGACCAGGAATAAAGAACGGAGAAATGCGGCGTGGGCCCTTGTCGCGCAGCGTGTAGCCGGCCTCGACAATACCTTCGATACCGCCGATGCCGGAACCGATAAGAACACCGGTACGGACCTGATCTTCGTCGCTTTCAGGATGCCAGTCGGCATCGTCCAGCGCCTGATCGGCAGCGCCGACAGCATAAACGATGAAAGGATCAACCTTGCGCTGTTCCTTGGGCTCCATATGGAGGTCGGCGTTGAAGGTGCCATTGGTGCCATCGCCAACCGGAATGCGGCAGGCTATCTGGCAGGCCAGATCGTCAACTTCAAATTCCGTGATGCGGCGAGCACCGCTTTCACCGGCAATAAGACGCTTCCAGGTCTCTTCGACACCGCTGGCAAGCGGCGACACCAGACCAAGACCGGTGATGACGACACGCCTCATATCCACCCCTTAAAACTTTGTTATGTCACGAACACCGCCCCGCAGGCTTTAACCGGCAGAACATATGTCCGGGCCTGACTGGAAGGGATGGTGCTCCAATTGTTGAAACCGGAGCCTGCCATGACGAACACGATCTTCGATCAGCGTTCCGGCAGATTCACAAACAGGCCGCTGAACGGCCTTTGTGCATGTGCGTCCCGATCGTGAAGACGAAAGAAACGACTTAAAATAAGCAGGGCCGGGATTCGCGAGAACCCCAGCCCAATGCCCAAGTTCAGATTAGGCGGAAGCCTTGTCGATGAACTTCACAGCGTCGCCGACCGTAAGGATCGTTTCGGCAGCGTCGTCAGGAATTTCAACGCCGAATTCTTCTTCGAAAGCCATGACCAGCTCGACCGTGTCGAGGCTGTCTGCGCCGAGGTCATCGATGAAGCTTGCGCCTTCCGTGACCTTGTCGGCATCTACGCCCAGATGTTCAACAACGATTTTCTTGACGCGCTCTGCGGTATCGCTCATGTCGGAACCTCGACCTGTGTGTTTGTTGCTCTGCCTTGGTTAGCGGCATGCAGGATTGTAATCAAGTTATAAGATGTCTGCCAAGTTTCGAGCGAAGCCGCCCGGACAGTCATCCTGTGGATATTCCTTTCGGAACAGGATCGCGGCACTTCTACTCAGAATGCCGCAATTCTCGATGGGCGCATTACCATGCTTCTTGAGCAAGGCAAAGCGCCTTTTCCTTCTTCAGCCCCCGTATTAAGGCATTTTATACCATAATAGGGAGAAGAAGGAGGGTTAGATCATGGCCATGCCGCCATTGATGTGCAGGGTCTGGCCCGTCACATAGGCAGCCTGGTCGCTTGCCAGATAGACAACCGCCGCTGCAATATCACCACCAACGCCCATGCGCTTCATGGGGATATTGCTCATAATCGCTTCCTTCTGCTTTTCGTTCAGCTTGTCGGTCATGGCCGATTCGATGAAGCCCGGAGCGATGCAGTTAACCGTTACATTGCGGCTGGCGATTTCCTGCGCCAATGACTTGGAGAAACCAATGAGGCCCGCCTTCGACGCGCAATAGTTTGCCTGACCCGGATTGCCGGTCACGCCAACAATCGACGTGATGTTAATGATACGACCCTTGCGGCGACGCATCATCGGATGGGTCAGCTCACGCGTCAGATTGAATACCGACGTCAGGTTGACGTTGAGAACCGCATCCCAGTCTTCGTCGCTCATGCGCACGAACAGACCGTCGCGGGTAATGCCGGCATTGTTGACGAGAATGTCGACGCCGCCCATTTCCTCTTCTGCCTTCTGACCGAGAGCCTTCACAGCTTCACGATCAGAAAGATTAGCCGGGAAGATGAAGGTGCGATCACCAAGTTCAGCGGCAAGCTCTTTCAGCTTTTCTTCGCGTGTGCCGTGCAGGCCGACGATTGCGCCCTGCGCATGAAGAGCGCGGGCAATCGCTTCGCCAAGACCGCCGGTTGCGCCGGTTACCAGAGCCTTGCGGCCAGTCAGATCAAACATGCGAAATCCCTTTTAGCTTCTCAACTTCCATCGCATAATCTTATCCGAAAAGTCTGCAACTTTTCGGGATCAAGCGCCGAGAACAGCAAGCGCTGCTTCGATCTCTTCAGCCGAACCAACGGCGGCGCCAGTCACATCCTTCGAGATGCGGCGCGCCAGACCAGTCAGAACCTTGCCTGAACCTACTTCATAAAGCGTGGTGACGCCATTGGCCGCAAACCATTCGACCGTTTCGCGCCAGCGCACCTGACCTGTAACCTGCTCAACCAGCAGATCCGCAATCTCGTTGGCGTCGGTAACCGGCGCTGCGCGCACATTAGCGATGAGCGGCACAATCGGATTGTGCTTTTCAACCGAAGCAAGCGCTTCACGCATTGCCTCACCAGCAGGGCCCATCAAGGTCGAATGGAAGGGAGCGGATACGGGCAGCATGATGGCCCGCTTGGCACCCTT
Source organism: Brucella anthropi ATCC 49188 (assembly GCF_000017405.1). Lineage (NCBI taxonomy): Bacteria > Pseudomonadati > Pseudomonadota > Alphaproteobacteria > Hyphomicrobiales > Brucellaceae > Brucella > Brucella anthropi. Next base: position 599,414 of record NC_009667.1, on the reverse strand, counting down.
TTCGGATGCAAGCCTGGCAGCCAGTTCGACCGCAGCCTTTGAACCGGAAATAACGAGCTGTCCACCACCATTATCATTGGCGATCTGAACCGAGCCGGATGCCTTGGCTTCAGTGCAGACAGCTTCTACGTCGCCATGCTCAAGGCCGATGATCGCAGCCATCGCGCCTTCGCCAGCGGGAACAGCCTTCTGCATCGCATTGCCGCGAATGCGCAGGAGACGCGCCGTATCGGCAAGCGAGAATGTTCTGGCTGCGCAAAGTGCTGAATATTCACCAAGCGAATGTCCGGCAACGTAGGAAACCCTGTCTTTCAACGAAAAACCGCGCGCTTCCATAACACGCAACACAGCCATCGAGACGGCCATCAGCGCAGGCTGGGCATTGGCGGTCAGCGTCAGCACGTCTTCCGGCCCTTCGAACATGGTAGCGGAAAGCTTTTCGCCCAGTGCCGCGTCGACTTCATCGAAAACGGCGCGCGCTTCAGCGAACTGTTCGGCCAGAGCCTTGCCCATACCCACAGCCTGGCTGCCTTGTCCGGGGAAAGTAAATGCTACCGCCATTGATGCCTCGTTCTGGTTTTAAGCATATGATAACGTCGAAACCGATATCCGTTTTCGCCAACATGCCCTGCAATTAAATGCACAATTTGGCGGGATGTGCCTCAGTGAGGGCAGCAAAGTCAAGTATTTCCCGGTTTTTGTGCGGTTTGCGCCTTGCAAAGCCGGGGAAAAACACGTAATAGCCGCCCGTTCATTGCTCGGCACCAGCTGGGGGCTGAACGGAGGGCCGGTTGTTTGTGCAGTTAAATTCACGAACATCCGTAGAAGTCACAAGCGCTTCTGCCTCCCGTGTCTCCGCTCTCGATCGTCTCAGTGAGCGTCCTTTCTTCACCGGTTTTCCGGCAAAAGAGAAGTCGCAGAGGCTTAGCCGTTGGTGTCGGCATGTTGTAACAGAAGAAAGGCAAAGCCAATGGCTCTTTATGAACATGTGCTTCTTGCCCGCCAGGACATTTCCCAGCAGCAGGTCGACGCTCTCGTCGAACAGTACAAGGGTGTCCTCGAAGCTAATGGCGGCAAGGTCGGTAAGGTCGAAAGCTGGGGTCTGCGTCCCCTCACCTACCGTATCAAGAAGAATCGCAAGGCGTATTACACGCTCGTAAACATTGACGCTCCGGCTGCAGCCGTTGCCGAAATGGAACGCCAGATGCGCATCAACGAAGACGTTCTTCGTTTCCTCACCGTTCGCGTTGAAGAACACGAAGAAGGCCAGTCGGCCATGCTCACCCGCCGTGACGACCGTCGCGAACGCGATGGTGATGATCGTCCGCGTCGTCGTGAAGGCGGTTTCGACCGTGGTGATCGCGGTGACCGTGGTGATCGCGGCCCACGTCGCCCACGCGACAACGAAGCTGGTGAAGGAGCATAATCATGGTTGATATCAATCAGATCCCGACCCGTCGTCCTTTCCATCGCCGTCGCAAGACGTGCCCATTCTCCGGCGCAAACGCACCGAAGATCGACTACAAGGACATCAAGCTTCTGCAGCGTTACATTTCCGAACGCGGCAAAATCGTTCCTTCCCGTATTACCGCTGTCAGCCAGAAGAAGCAGCGTGAACTCGCCAAGGCGATCAAGCGCGCTCGTTTCCTCGGCCTGCTGCCTTACGTTGTGAAGTAAGAACAAGATTCTGGGAGGCGTTCTCGCAGAGATTGCCTCCCAACCCCTTCCTTCATTGCGATGGGCGCAATGAAGCGTAATAAAAACCCAAGTTGGGGCAGCGGCCTCTAACTGCGCGAACCGGCAAGACCGGAGCAGGACAGCGAAACTGATGAAATTCAATGGAACCATTATCGGTATCGGCATATTGGCGGGGCTTGCCTCGGCCTTGATGTCGTCCGGCGTCATCGCCCAGGGTGGTGCGATGGCTGCTATGGCCATGGTTCTCTACTTCCTGACACCACTTCCCATCTTCGTTGTTGCCCTTGGCTGGGGTTCGAGCGCCGGTATCGTTGCCGCCGCCACAGCTACGGTTGCCGTCGGCGTTGTCGCCGTCCCGCTTGCAGCACTTCTGATGGCATTGACCAGCTTCATTCCCGCAGCAACCGGCGCCTATCTGTCCGGACTCGCGCGGCCAGCCGAAGAACTCGGCGGACCGCAGGATGTTCTGGTCTGGTATCCGCTTTCAGACATTGTGTTTCGGCTTGCCATGATGGTGGCGCTCAGCTTCATCGTCATCGGTGCGATCCTGGGCTTTGGCCCGGACATGGCGCGCGAACTCGCAAATACGCTTATCGACCGGGTTGCCGAAGCCGATCCGCAGTTCACGGCCAGCGATGACATTCGCAGCAATGTAACGTCGCTTCTGATGGTCGCCTTGCCTGCAATCCAGCCGGCAACCTGCCTCGCAATTCTCGTTGGCAATCTTTATCTGGCACAGCGCCTGATCTCCATGTCGGGTCGCCTGCGCCGTCCGCGTGATGACTGGCCCGCAACACTGCGTATGCCGCGCCCGGCCTTGCTCGTCTTCGCGGTCGCTCTTGCGGTTGCATTTGTTCCCGGCGGCGCCGGATTGATCGCAACCGTCGTTGCAGGCGCGCTTAGCGCTGGTTTCATGATGTCAGGTCTTGCCATCATGCATTTCCGCACACGCGGCAAGGTGTGGCGCCCGGTAGCGCTGTGGCTCGCTTACTTTGCGATCATACTCTTCGCATTCCTGCTTTTCATCTTCATGGTTCTCGGACTTTTCGACACTTCGCGCGGCGCGCCGGTCTCGAAAATGCCGGGCGCTGACAGTCAGTAACCGAATCAGAAACTCGAAAGGAAACTCCAATGGAAGTCATTCTTCTGGAACGCATTGGCCGCCTCGGCCAGATGGGCGAAACCGTCAAGGTCAAGGACGGCTATGCTCGTAACTTCCTGCTCCCGCAGGGCAAGGCTCTTCGTGCCAACGAAGCCAACAAGAAGAAGTTCGAAGGCCAGCGCGCTCAGCTCGAAGCCCAGAACCTGGAGCGCAAGAACGAAGCTCAGGCCGTCGCTGAAAAGCTCAATGGCGAAAGCTTCATCGTTGTGCGTTCGGCTGGTGAAACCGGCCAGCTCTACGGCTCCGTTTCGACCCGTGACATCGCCGACATCATCTCAGCCAATGGCTTCACCCTGCACCGCAACCAGGTTGAACTGAACCATCCGATCAAGGCGATCGGCCTGCACGAAGTCTCGATTTCGCTGCATCCGGAAGTTCAGGTTCAGGTTACGGTCAACATCGCACGTTCGACCGAAGAAGCCGAACGTCAGGCAAAGGGTGAAGACCTGACCTCGATCGAAGCCATCTACGGCATCGAAGAGCAGCCTCTGTCGGAAGAAGTTTTCGACGAAGAGGACGAAGCTGAAGATCAGGCTTAATTTAGCCACCTATTATCTATGGGAATGCAAAGCCAGACAGTCCGCATTCCCATCGTGGTAAACTTTATATGATCGTGCTCGGCGGCCTCCGCCGGGCATTTTCTCTTTTCAGATCGGCAAAACTCCTTATTCTACATATTAGTATTGGATTGGAGAGGTGCTGACGGAAACGTCCGCGTTGCTTGGGCATTACTCCCGAGGCCGATTGACCGAGGGGATATTGCCTGAAAATCTGATGACAGAGCGGCTCTGATACTTTTGCACCGCCGCCTGCCATGCAAACGCATGGACGTACGCCTGCTTCGATCCCCAAGAGGAGATGGGGCCGATGTATGGAATGATGCGTACTGTTATTTCGCATATGATTAAAACCGGCGACCTAACGGTCACCGATTCTAGTGGTGCGCTTACCCGGTACGGCGACAGGACTGGCGAACCAGTTCATATACACTTCAAGACAAAGCACGCCGAGCGGGCCGTAGCCCTCGATCCGGAGTTGAAACTCGCCGAGTGTTTCATGGATGGCGAGATCGATTTTCTAAACGGCAACATCTACACGCTGCTTCAGGTTGTGTTCGAGAATACCGGACCGACTGCGGCGACCGAACCGTGGATGAAAGCTCTGGCGAAGCTGCGTATTTTTTTCCGCCGCTTCCAGCAGATGAACACGATTTCGCGGTCTTCAAACAATATCAAAAGTCATTATGATCTTTCCGGTGAACTCTACGACCTGTTTCTCGATCCGGACAAGCAGTATTCCTGCGCCTATTTCGATCCACCAAACGCTACACTCGCCGAGGCGCAGCTTGCCAAAAAGCGCCATATCGCGGCGAAATTATTGGTGAAGGAGGGCGACAAGGTGCTCGACATTGGCTGCGGCTGGGGTGGTATGGGGCTCTATTTGGCTCGTTATCTCAAGGCCAATGTCACCGGCGTAACCTTATCCGAAGAGCAGCATGCCATTGCTAATCAGCGAGCGCAGGATGAAGGACTGGCTGACCGTGCGAAGTTCGAATTGACCGACTATCGCAACATCGACGACAAGTTTGACCGGCTGGTATCGGTTGGCATGTTCGAGCATGTTGGTGTCGGGCATTTCGCCGAGTATTTCCAGCACGTCGCTCGCCTGATGAAGCAGGATGGCGTTTTCCTTCTGCATGCCATCGGACGTGCCGATGGGCCGGGAGCGACCAATCCGTTCATCCGCAAATATATCTTTCCGGGCGGGTATATTCCGGCACTTTCTGAGGTTCTACCGCATATCGAAAAGGCCGGGCTCTATGTCACCGACATAGAAATCCTGCGGCTTCATTATGCGGAAACGCTCAAGGCTTGGCGGGAAGCGTTCATGGCCAATCGCGACAAGGCCAAGGCGCTTTATGACGAGCGTTTCTGCCGCATGTGGGAGTTTTATCTGGCTGCGTCTGAAAGCGCTTTCCGCTGGCAGAACATGATGGTGTTCCACATTCAGATCGCCCACAAACAGGAATCCGTTCCGCTAACCCGCAACTATATTGAGGCCGAGGAAAAGCGTCTCAAGCGCCTCGACAGCGCGCCCAAAGGCGCCAACAGCGAGGGGCGGGCCGTCAAGAAAAGCATGAACGCCTGAGGTGAAGCCGATCTGCTATAAATAAGGCGGGCCGTTCCGTTGGAGCAGCCCGCTTTCTCTGATCTTATTCCGGCTTTGGCACGCCTGCTTCCCATTTGTCCCAGTGGGTGACGATGTCGCTCACGACCGGAGCGCCGACGAGGTAGATGTTTTCGACCGTTTCCGCAAACCCCCCTGCCGTTTCGCCCGGCGCTGGATCCAGATGCTGCAGCGTGGTTTCTTTCGGATTTCCCTGATCGAAGTTTACCGAACCACGCAGGCTGAGGATGCGGTCTGTACCGTGCTGCCGCTTGATAACGAGCGCAAGCGCTGCGGCTTCCATCTCGGTGGCGAGATAGTCGTCGGCACCATAGAGCTTGGCTATATACTGAGCCTCTTTCGACAATCCGGGACCATGGAAAAATGTATCTCCGGTCATATGCGTGCCCGTCTTCAATGCCGGTTTCGCCTGCGCAGCCTTGTCGGGATAACGCATGCGATACGCCTGGGCCTCCGGCGAATCGCGAAGCTCCGCATTGGAGCCCAAACGCATTGCCGCTGCGACCAAATCAGGATCAAGCTTGAAAACACGATACTCTTCATATCCCTTTCGTGGGATGAAGACCGGTTCGCCCGGCTTGCCTTCTTCCGGTGCCCAGCGATGGCCCAAATCGTAATCGACGAGCCACGTCGCCCAGCTGACATCACCTATCGTTCCGCGTGAAGGTGGCGTGCCTGCCACACCGGACAGGATGTAATAAGTTTTAGAGAAGTCGAAGGCTGGGTCGAGCATGATTGCCTGCATGCTGGCCGAGGAGTTCACCTTACCCATGCCGAGAACTGAGCCGCATACACCGTCAACGTTGCAATAAACGGGTTTCAGCGCCCCTTTGACTTCGATGGGCCTCGCATCCTTCCAGTAATGCTCGTACCACCGTTGAAACTCACCGGCCCGGTCGCCACTGTTCTGACCGATCTCGAACATGGCGGCGATAAACACTTTGACCTTGATCGGTTCCGAGGCTGCCAACGAAGCCGTTGACGAAGAAAAGAGAGCCAATGCTGTCAGAAGCCAGGCTGCAATGGTGCGGTGTCGCATGAATATTCCTCGTGAATGTAAGCCGGGCTTTGCTTTGAATGCCCGCACAGATCAGGGAGCTTTGGGTTGGGAGAAGATTAATATTGCCGATTGCTCCCCGCAATCTCCGTCAATAGGAAGTGCATAAAGGCAACGCCTGAACTGTGGATCAGTGTGAATCATGGTATAGGTTTTCTCTTCCAGCAGGAATCATCCGAAGCTGCGTTGCGTTTGGCATCGCTTGAGGGCTAGCTGGGTGCATCAGGGACAGGATTAAGAATCATGGCGGAAGCGGCGGTACGCAAACTCGACGATGCGCGGGATCAGAAAGACGCGCTTTATCGGGAAGCACCCCATAATATTGAAGCGGAACAGGCGCTGCTGGGCGCGATCCTGATCAATAACGATGCCTTTTACCGGGTATCGGACTTCCTCAAGCCAACCCATTTCTTCGAGCCGCTGCATCGTCGCATCTATGAGATCACGACTGACCTCATTCGCGTCGGCAAGATGGCCAATCCCGTAACGATGAAGACCTTCCTGCCTACCGAAGGCAAGGTGGGTGATCTCACGATCTTCCAATATGTGACTCGCCTCGCAACCGAAGCCGTCACCATTATCAATGCCGAAGATTACGGCCGCGCGATTTACGATCTGGCGACGCGTCGCGCGCTGATTGGCATTGGCGAGGACATGGTGAACGTTGCCTATGATGCGCCTGTCGACATGGCACCGCAGGAGCAGATTGAAGACGCCGAACGCCGCTTGTTCGAGCTTGCCGAAACAGGGCGTTATGATGGCGGTTTCCTGCCCTTCAAGGATGCAGTGACCACAGCAGTTGACATGGCCAACGCCGCCTTTATGCGTGATGGCCATCTTTCGGGTGTTTCCACCGGAATCCATACGCTCGATGGCAAGATGGGCGGTCTACAGCCTTCCGACTTGATCATCCTTGCAGGCCGTCCGGGTATGGGCAAGACCTCGCTTGCCACCAACATCGCATTCAACATCGCCAACGCCTACGAAGGCGAACAGCAGGCCGATGGTAGCGTAAAAGCCATAAATGGTGGCGTCGTCGGCTTCTTCTCGCTCGAAATGTCGGCGGAACAGCTTGCAACCCGTATCATTTCCGAGCAGACGGAAGTCTCCTCTTCAAAAATCCGTCGTGGTGACATCACCGAAACCGATTTCGAGAAGCTTGTCGCCTGCTCGCAGGTGATGCAGAAAATCCCGCTCTATATCGACCAGACCGGTGGTATCTCGATTGCGCAGCTTGCAGCACGTGCACGCCGCCTGAAGCGCCAGCGCGGTCTCGACGTTCTGGTGATCGACTACGTGCAGCTGATGACCGGTTCGTCGAAAGCTTCGGCACAGAACCGCGTGCAGGAAATCACCGAAATCACTACCGGCCTCAAGGCGCTCGGCAAGGAACTGAACGTTCCCATTATCGCGCTCTCACAGCTCTCCCGTCAGGTGGAAAGCCGCGATGACAAGCGACCACAGCTCTCCGATCTTCGTGAATCGGGCTCTATCGAGCAGGACGCCGACGTGGTGCTTTTCGTGTTCCGCGAGGAATATTACGTCAAGAACCTCGAACCGCGTGACGAATTCGATCCGAAATATGAAGAATGGAAGCAGCACTTTGAAAAAGTGCGCGGCACTGCTGACGTCATCATCGCCAAGCAGCGTCACGGGCCTACCGGCACCGTCAAGCTCGCCTTCCAGTCTGAATTCACGCGATTTGCAGATCTGGCCGAAGGTTCCTATCTCCCGGAACAGTATGAATAAGAAGATCACGATCAAGACGGAGCGCGTCTGATGGCCAAGGCGCGCGTTCAATTCATCTGCCAGAATTGCGGCGCGGTTCATTCGCGCTGGGCGGGCAAGTGCGATTCCTGCGGCGAGTGGAACACGCTTGTCGAGGAAGGCACCAATAGCGGCATCGGGTCTGGGCCCGGCGCCATGTTGTCCAAGCGCAAAGGTCGCGCCGTCGCCCTCACCTCCCTGTCTGGCGATATTGAAGATGCGCCGCGGATCATTTCCGGTATCAGCGAGCTTGACCGGGTTACCGGCGGCGGATTCGTGCGCGGTTCAGCCCTTCTGATCGGCGGTGATCCCGGCATCGGCAAATCCACGCTTTTGACGCAGGCTGCAGCCGCCCTTTCCAATCGTGGCCATCGCATTGTCTATGTTTCGGGCGAAGAAGCCGTCGCGCAGATACGTCTACGCGCGCAGCGTCTCGGCGTGGCATCGTCAGCGGTTGAGCTCGCCGCAGAGACCAATGTCGAAGACATCATTGCCACCATTTCTGATACCAAGCGACCCGATCTCGTCATCATAGATTCGATCCAGACGCTCTGGACCGATATGGCGGATTCTGCTCCCGGCACGGTCACGCAGGTGCGCTCGTCGGCACAAGCCATGATCCGCTATGCCAAGCAGACTGGTTCCGCAGTCGTACTGGTGGGACATGTTACCAAAGACGGCCAGATTGCAGGCCCTCGTGTGGTCGAACATATGGTCGATGGTGTCCTCTATTTCGAAGGTGAAGGCGGACATCACTATCGCATCCTGCGCACGGTGAAGAACCGTTTTGGCCCGACCGACGAGATCGGTGTCTTCGAGATGTCCGATGGTGGGCTGCGTGAGGTTTCCAACCCGTCCGAGCTTTTCCTCGGCGAGCGTAACGCCAAGGCTCCAGGTGCAGCTGTCTTTGCCGGCATGGAAGGCACGCGCCCGGTGCTGGTGGAGATACAGGCGCTTGTCGCCCCCTCCTCGCTCGGCACCCCGCGTCGTGCGGTCGTCGGCTGGGATGGCGGACGACTTGCCATGATCCTCGCCGTGCTCGAATCGCATTGCGGCGTTCGTTTCGGCCAGCATGATGTCTACCTGAATGTCGCGGGCGGTTATCGTATCAGCGAGCCTGCCGCCGATATAGCTGTGGCTGCTGCACTGGTTTCATCCATGGCCGGTATTGCCCTTCCGCCAGATTGTGTTTATTTCGGCGAAATCAGCCTTTCCGGTGCTGTTCGTGCGGTAACGCATGCAGTACAGAGGCTCAAGGAAGCCGAGAAGCTCGGTTTCCGGCAGGCAGAAGTGCCCGGCGGCAGCGGCGAACTTTGGAAAGATCGCAACTTCCGGCTTATGGAAACTTCGGCTCTGCCCGACCTTGTTGCGCGCATCGCGGCTTCAGGCTCCGGAAAGAAGCAATAAATCTGGAGTTTTATGACTGGAAGAATCTGTCAACCTTCCGGTGATAAGCTCCAGCATCTTTGACTGCCCTGCGTATTAAAGTGATTGCGCATAATAACTGAGGACAGGCAGAATGCCGATAACCATGCTTGATGGAATTCTACTCGGGATAACGCTGGTTTCAGCCGTTTTGGCGATGGTGCGCGGTTTTTCCCGCGAGGTGCTGTCGCTGGTATCGTGGGCGGCAGCGGCCGCTGCGGCCTACCTTTTCTACCAGCCGGTTCTGCCTTTCGTGCAGCCCTATATTAACAACGAAACCATCGCGAAGATTGCCGCCGCTGGCGCCGTCTTCCTCGTCGTGCTGATCGTCGTTTCGCTGATCACCATGAAGATCGCCGATTTCATCATCGACAGCCGTATCGGCGCGCTTGACCGCACGCTCGGCTTCCTGTTCGGCGGCGTGCGCGGTGTGCTTCTCGTTGTCGTTGCCATGCTGTTCTTCAACTGGCTCGTCCCGACGAACCAGCCAGCCTGGGTGACGAACGCGAAATCGAAGCCAATGCTCGATTCGTTCGGCCAGCAGCTGATCGACCTTCTGCCGGCTAATCCCGACCAGATGATCGACAAGTTCAAGCCACAGCATAATGTTCCGGCCTCTGGCGAGCAGGAAGAAGCGCCTGTTCCGGACGATACACCTGCACAGCAATAAGCTGTTCCAAGAAATCGAGAAGCCGCCAGCCCTGCTGGCGGCTTTTTCAATTCTGGAGGCAAAAGCCGACAGATGTGAAATAGCCAAAATGACGCTTACACATTGTCATTTCGGTTCCGCGATCATATTTCAGGCGGGAATTTGCGAGATTATTCGCCGGCATCGTGCGATACTAATGTTCATGAGACTATATCGACGCAGCGGTGAACTCTTCGCTTTTAACAAAAAGCTATCTTGTGATAGAGAGGCGCTTGAAGTCTTTACGCATGTCGTTATCGGAAAACCGGTCTCCACTTTTCCGCGACATGCTTTAGTTGCCTCTGCAATCGAAAGGCCTTGCGGCAATGACCAGCCATTCTTCTGAAAATGCCTCCTTTATGCTGGACGATGACACCCTGCATGAAGAGTGCGGCGTATTTGGCATACTTGGCCATGAAGACGCAGCCGCGCTGACCGCATTGGGCCTGCATGCCCTCCAGCATCGCGGGCAGGAAGCCGCCGGTATCGTTTCCTATCACAATCGCCGTTTTCATTCCGAACGCCATATGGGCCTCGTCGGCGATCATTTCACCGATGCAGCAACGCTGAACCGCCTGCCCGGTGACCGCGCCATCGGTCATGTGCGCTATTCCACCACCGGCGAGACGATCCTGCGCAATGTGCAGCCATTGTTCGCGGAACTGGAAGTCGGCGGCATTGCCATTGCCCATAACGGCAATTTCACCAACGGCATAACGCTGCGCAAACAACTGATTGCTTCCGGCGCAATCTTCCAGGCGACGTCCGATACCGAAGTCGTGCTGCACATGATCGCCCGTTCGCGCCATGCATCCTCGTCCGACCGTTTCGTCGATGCCATTCGTCAGGTCGAAGGCGGTTACGCCATGCTGGCGCTGACCCGCACCAAGCTGATTGCCGCGCGTGACGTAATCGGCATCCGCCCGCTTGTCATGGGTGAGCTCGACGGCAAGCCTATCTTCTGCTCAGAGACCTGTGCCCTCGACATTATCGGCGCGAAGTATGTTCGCGACGTCGAAAATGGCGAAGTGATCATCTGCGAGATCCAGAAAGACGGCTCCATCACCATCGAATCCATCAAGGCTGAAAACCCACAGCCGGAACGGCTCTGCCTGTTCGAGTATGTCTATTTCGCCCGCCCCGACTCCGTCGTCGGCGGTCGCAGCGTCTATGTCGCGCGCAAGAATATGGGCATGGAGCTTGCCAAGGAAGCCGGTATCGAAGCTGATGTTGTCGTGCCGGTGCCTGATGGCGGCACGCCTGCCGCTCTCGGCTTCGCGCAGGCAAGCGGCATTCCGTTCGAATATGGCATCATCCGCAATCATTATGTGGGCCGCACCTTTATCGAGCCGACGCAGCAAATTCGTGCACTGGGCGTCAAGCTGAAGCATTCAGCCAATCGCGCCATGATCGAAGGCAAGCGCGTGGTGCTGGTGGATGATTCCATTGTGCGCGGCACCACATCGGTCAAGATCGTTCAGATGATCCGCGATGCGGGCGCAAAGGAAGTGCATATCCGCGTGGCAAGTCCAATGATTTACCATCCGGATTTCTACGGTATCGACACCCCCCATGCCGATAAGCTGCTGGCCAACCAGCACAAAGACCTGGAATCCATGTGCCGCTATATCGGCGCGGATTCTCTGGCATTTCTTTCCATCGACGGGCTCTACAAGGCCGTTGGCGGGAAGCCACGTAATCCGAAAGCACCGGCTTTCACCGATCACTATTTCACGGGCGAATATCCGACCCGCCTCCTCGATCAGGAAGGCGAGAGCAATGTGCACACGCTGTCGCTGCTCGCAAGCAACGGCTGATCGCCCAATTCTTCACGCAGGCGGCCCAAAAGGCCGCCTGTTTCATGTTTTTGCATCATATGGGGACTAGATGAGCATCGACCTTACGGGCCGCATCGCACTGGTGACAGGCGCATCGCGCGGTATTGGTTATTTTCTTTCGCTTGAACTGGCAAAACGCGGCGCACATGTAATCGCAGTCGCTCGCACCGTCGGCGGGCTTGAAGAGCTGGACGACGATATCCGTAAACTGGGTGGCAATGCGACGCTGGTGCCTCTCGATATTACCGATATGGAAGCGATCGACCGCCTCGGCGGTTCCATTCATGAGCGCTGGGGCAAGCTCGATATCATGGTTGCCAATGCGGGTGTCCTCGGCACGATCTCACCGATTGGCCATGTCGAGGCCAAGACGTTCGAGAAGCTCATGAACGTCAATGTTACCAGCGTCTGGCGCCTCATTCGGTCCACTGATCCACTTCTGCGCGCTTCCGATGCCGGACGTGCCATTCTGCTCTCTTCCGGTGTGGCGCATACCTGCCGCGCGTTCTGGGGGCCGTATGCTGCCTCGAAAGCTGCTGTCGAAGTCATGGCGCGCAGCTGGGCAGAAGAAACGAAGCAGATGAAGCTCAAGATCAACTCGGTCAATCCGGGCGCCACCCGCACGGCAATGCGCGCGCAAGCCATGCCGGGCGAAGATCCGGAAACCCTGCCAACGCCGCAGTCGGTCGCTGAAAAGATCGTCAAGCTCGCCGATCCGAACCTTGAAGTCAGCGGCAAGCTTTTTGATGTGCGACAGGATCGCTTCCTCGACTATCATCTGCCGAGCTGATTTCGGTCCTCCGGCCTTGCCTATATGCAAGGCCGGTTCTATGTATTTACTTATTAATGTTTCCCGCCTGGCCATCTGTTGGCTCTTTTTTCAGCGGGCATTTCTCCCCCTCTCAGACCCCTTTGTCACGTGCTGCCAAATTTGGTGCGCGTTCCCTTTGCTATTGGAGAACTTATGATCAAAGATCACCAGCGTTTCATTATTATCAGCGGCGGGCCCGGATCAGGCAAAAGCACACTGATCGATGCACTCGAAAGGCAGGGCTTTCCCCGCACTGTGGAGGCTGGACGTGCCATCATTCAGGATCAGGTCGCCATCGGCGGAAATGCGCTGCCCTGGAGTGATCGCGCGCTTTTTGCGGAGCTTATGCTTTCATGGGAAATGCGCTCGCACACGATGGCGGAACAACAGCGTGGGACGGTCCTCTTCGACCGCGGTGTTCCTGACGTAATCGGCTATCTGATGTTGTGTAACCTGCCCGTTCCGCAGCATATGGAAGAAGCCGCACGGCAGTTTCAGTACAACAGAACAGTGTTTCTTGCTCCGCCATGGGCGGAAATCTTTGGTCAGGATGCCGAGCGGAAGCAGGATTTCGAGGAAGCCGCACGCACATTCGAGGCGATGGATAAAACCTACAAACGGCTTGGATATGAAATCGCGCTCCTGCCAAAATCATCGGTCGAGGAGCGCGTTGGTTTCATCAAACAGGCATTGCCATCAGTTTTCCTCTGACGGTGTATCCTCTTCGGTTCCGGCTTCTTCCTCCGCTTTTCGGTCAGCAGCTTCGCGCTTGTTCCAGGCAGCCAGACTGAACGGAAGAAACACGAGATAGGCGAGCGCCGTGAGGCTCAATGTCTGCCAGGTAAAGCTCATCAGGAACGCGACGTAAACCACCACGAACAGGATGAGCGGCATGACGATATCGCGCCGGACAAGGCTTCCGGCGGACTTACCGTTATAGACCGGCAGGCGGCTTACAAGCAGAAACGCGATTGCGACGGTATAGATCGCCACACCGAAAGCGAGCGCCCGCGTTGGTGTCAGACCAAGAAAGCCGAGGTAGACCGGCAACAGGACAAGCATGGCGCCTGCCGGTGCAGGCACACCGATGAAATAGTTGCTCTGCCATGCCGGACGGTTCGGGTCTTCGAGCATGACATTGAAACGCGCAAGCCGCAGGCAGCAGGCGATGGCATAAAGAAGTGCAGCAATCCAGCCGAACGAGCGCGCCTGATCGAGCATGAAGGCATAGAGCACCAGAGCGGGCGCGACACCGAAATTGACGATATCGGCGAGCGAATCCATCTGCGCGCCGAACTTCGATGATCCCTTCATCATGCGAGCAACGCGCCCATCAATGCCATCGAGAAAGGCTGCGACGAGCACCATCACGACGGCAAGCTCGAAGCGGTTCTCGAAAGCCAGACGGATGCCGGTAAGACCAGCACAGATGGCGAGAACTGTTATGACATTGGGAATGACGATACGCAGCGGTATCTGCGACAGCTTTGGGCCGCGCGATAAATCCACGCGGCCATTGGGCTCAAAAGGCGGAAAAGGCGTTTCCATCGGCTCAGCCGATCCGCACCACGGGCTCGCCGCGCACGCTGCCATAATCGGCGAGCACGGTTTCGCCTGCGACTGCCGTCTGGCCAACTGCAACACGAACGGTCGCATCGGCAGGAAGATACACATCGACGCGCGATCCGAAACGGATCAGGCCGAACCGCTCGCCCACGGACAAATCATCATCCTCGTTCGACCAGCAAACGATGCGCCGCGCGACCAGACCGGCAATCTGGACAACACCGATCTTGCCATGCGGGCTTTCGATAAGGACGCTGTTGCGTTCATTTTCCGTGCTGGCCTTGTCCAGTTCCGCGTTGAGGAACTTGCCCGGACGATGCACGACCTTCTCGATCTTGCCACGCACCGGAGACCGGTTGATGTGAACCGAGAACACATTCATGAAAACCGACACGCGCATGCGTGGTTCAGCGCCAAGATCCAGCTCGGCTGGTGGCACAGCCGGACCGACGAAGGAAACCTTGCCGTCAGCGGGGCTGATGACCAGATCGTCGTCCATCGGCGTCACGCGCTCCGGATCACGATAGAAGTAGATGCACCAGACGGTCAGCACCATGCCGATCCAGAACAACGGGTCCCAAAGCCAGCCCAGAATTAGCGAAACCACGAAAAAGCCCGCGATAAACGGATAGCCTTCCCGATGGATCGGCACGAAAGTATTGCGGATGGTGTCAGTAAGGCTCATCGCTCTTCCTTTGAGTTTGGCCGTTATTTACCTCATCCTGTTCAGAATCGAAATCCATTTCGCAAATTATTCACGGCTGTTAGGGCACGTGATCGCGCCCTAATATAACTAGCTGCCGATAAACTGCCTATTCCGCCGCCGGAACACCACGTGTGACGATACCCAATTCGTCGCTTTCGCGAACCTGACGCAGACGCTCTTCCGCCTCATCCGCCTCGCGCTGACGAGCCCACATGGACGCGTAAAGCCCCTTATGCTTGAGAAGCATGCGGTGAGTGCCGCGCTCGGCAATCAGACCGTCCTTCAGAACGATGATCTCATCCGCACTGATGACGGTCGACAGACGGTGCGCGATGACAAGCGTGGTACGCCCACGGCTAACGATGTCGAGTGCAGACTGGATTTCCTGCTCGGTCGCGGTATCGAGCGCGGAGGTCGCCTCATCGAGTATCAGGATTGGAGGCGCTTTCAGGATCGTGCGGGCAATCGCGACACGCTGTTTCTCACCGCCCGAAAGCTTGAGGCCGCGTTCGCCAACCATGGCCTGATAGCCTTCCGGCAGATGCTTGATGAAGCCGGAAATCTGCGCCAGCTCAGCCGCCTTTTCCACTTCTTCGGTCGTGGCATCAGGACGGCCATAACGAATGTTGTAAGCGATCGTATCGTTGAACAGCACAGTGTCCTGCGGCACCATGCCGATGACCTTGCGCAGGCTTTCCTGCGTGACGTCGCGAACGTCCTGCCCGTCGATGGAAACCGATCCCGACTGGACATCATAGAAGCGAAACAGCAGTCGCGAGATCGTGGATTTACCCGCACCCGACGGTCCGACTATCGCTACCGTCTTTCCTGCCGGAACTTCAAAACTGATGCCCTTGAGGATCGGGCGGTTCGCATCATAGGCAAAATGCACATCATCGAAACGGATTGCGCCGTGATCGATTTTCAATGCTGGTGCATTGGGCTTGTCGACGACTTCCTGCTTCACATCGAGGAGATCGAACATCTGCTCGATATCGGTCAAACCCTGACGGATTTCGCGATAGATGAAACCGATGAAATTGAGCGGGATGGATAGCTGCATCAGCATGGCATTGATGAAAACGAAATCGCCGATGGATTGCGTTCCGGCCCGGACTTCCAACGCCGACATGACCATGACCACCGCCATGCCGACACCAAAGATAACGGCCTGACCGAAGTTCAGCCAGCCAAGCGACGTCCAGGTCTGGGTTGCAGCCTTTTCATAGCGAGCCATCGAAGCATCGAAGCGCTTTGCTTCCATGTTCTCGTTGCCGAAATATTTGACCGTTTCGAAGTTGAGCAGCGAGTCGATTGCCTTGGTGTTGGCATCCGTATCGGAATCGTTCATTTCGCGGCGAATATTGATGCGCCAGTCGCTCGCCTTGATCGTAAACCAGGTATAGAGCCAGACCGTCGCCGCGACCACGAGCAGATAGGAAATGCCGTAAGCGAAAGCGAAAATCACCGCCGTCAGTGCAAATTCGAGAATGGTGGGCAGGGTGTTGAGGATCGTGAAACGAACAATCGTTTCGATGCCCTTGGTGCCGCGCTCGATAACCCGCGAAAGCCCGCCCGTACGCCGTTCTAGATGGAACCTGAGCGACAGCTGGTGCATGTGCACGAAGGTTCGGTAGGCCAGCTGGCGCACCGCATATTGCCCGACGCTTGCAAACAATGCATCGCGAAGCTGGTTGAGGCCGGCCTGTACGATCTTGGCGCCGTTATAAGCCAGCACAAGCATCACTGCGCCGACCAGAAACATCGGGATATAATCCGGCGGGTTCAATTGACCGGTCAAGGCATTCGTCACCCATTTGAAGAAATAGGGCACGAGGATGAGCACGATCTTGGAAATCACCAGATAGAACGTGGCCCAGACGACGCGCATACGCAGATCGGGCCTGTCGGACGGCCACATATAGGGCCAGAGATTTCGCAGTGTCTTGAACGTTTCGCCGGAGTCGGCGGAAACCGTTTTGGGGGAACTCATGGTGCGTTCTTTCAAGTCGGTGGGCTCAAGCGATTTCGTACGAGATGAAACTCCGTCATCGCTCTATCTATTTGTATTGACGCAACGCTTCCGAAAGCCACTTCGAGCTTTTCGAGATGCGCTCTATCTCTTTGTTTTCAAGCATGTCTTTATCCCGAAACCGGTTCACACTTTCGGGAGACATGCTCTAGCCGCAGCATCTGCTCTTGAAGGAAGCAAAATGCGTGCGGACAGCGTTTAGTTGCTGCCAGTTGACGCTGTAACGCGAGGACTGGCGCTCAGGCCGATAGTCGATAAGACCAGCCTGCACGAGGACCTTGAGGTGTTGGGAAACCGTCGATTGCGCAAGGTCGAGCTTGCCGACAATATCCTTGCAGCAGCAGGCGTCCTCCATCATCAACTGGCGGATAATGCGAATGCGGACAGGATGGCCCAGCGCGGCGCAAATGCGCGCTGCCGCTTCATCGTCAATGCCGAGCTGCGCCAGATCGGCGACAGTTTCGGTCGAGCTTTTGTCCAGAACTATCTTCATCGTATATCGACGATATACGATTATGCTCAGAAGTTCAAGATTTGGAGACGTTCATTCCAGAAAAGACCGCCAAAGCGGAAACACACTATCGTGACTGACGTTTATTGCTGAAGCGCACCTCCCTGCGTTGGGAGCCGCGCTTCAGTTCCATGAACTCTCCGTCAGTTAGCGCGATCTTCCAACTGGCGCTTGGCTTCGCCATCGCCCAAGGGTTCCTTTGGCATGTTCAATACCTGACCCGGCCAGATGAGATCTGGATTGCGGATCTGGTCGCGGTTGGCGAGATAGATCGTCGTATATCGCGTACCCTTGCCATAGGCGCGCTTGGAAATCGTCCAGAGATTATCCCCACGCCGAATGATGACGGAGCCATCGACTTTCTGCAGTGGAGTTGCCGACGAAGCGGCCTTATCACCAATCGCTTCCGATGCAGCCGCCGTCTGACCGTCCGTGTCGGAAGCAACAGCCGAGATATTCTCGCCAGCTTCGCGACGGAACGGGACGCGGGCTGTGGCCAGAACCTGATTGGCATTGTCGAGCAGGTCGGCGCGAATGATGTAATCACCAACGCTGAGCGGTTGTTTGCTCTGCACGAGGAAACGGCCATCAGGCGAAATGAGGCTTGCGCCAAGCAATGTATCATTGGCGTGGACGATCACGCGATTGCCGCCCTTGGCTTTACCCGCCACGAAAACAGCCTGACCTTCAATCTCCACAGCCTCGATTGCAATCGGCAAATCCTGTGCAGGTTTGGCTTCCGGCTTGTCTGCCTTGGTCGCAGCTGCAGGGTTAGCTTCCGCATTGTCCTGTGGCTTCTCTGCCGTTTCTGGCTTGGTAATCAGGCGGCTCGCCTGCCCCGGCTCCTCAACCAGCGCCAGCACCTGCCCCGATTTGGTTTCAGGCACCGACACGATGGCGGTCTGCGCGGAAGTAGCGACATTGTTGTCAGCACCAGTTGAACGCAAGACCAGCTGATGATCACCTGCCTTCAAAGGATTATCCAGAACAATGGCAAAATCCCCACTGGCTCCGGCCTTGGCTTTGCCCACAACGGTGGCACCTGCGACAACCTCGACATCAGCGTTGGGAAGGGACTTGCCTGCGATCACGACCGAACCGTCAGGCTCGACACGAAGGAGGTCGAAAACCGGCGTTTTGCTGGCCTGCTCTGCGGGAGCGGCATCAGCCTGCTTGGCTGGCTCTTCGGATTGCACGCCTTGCGGCTTCGCATCGTTTGCCGCAACATCGCCCGCAGGCTTGGCGGCGTCTGGCGTCTTCGTCTCGGATGGCGTTGCTTCTGGCTGCGCTGGCGCATTGCTCGAAGCTGGTGCAGTGGCATTAGGTTGCGGGGCTTCAACGCGGGATCGTGTTGCATTCCAATAGAGGCCGAGCCCGGCGACGATTGCGACGAGCCCGATACCGAGCAATCCTAAACTGTTCTTTTGCATTTCGTTTCGAAATCCACGCCAGAGACTATAATAGCGGGTTTATAGCTTTTGGCTTCCCCCTACAAGGAATCTGCACCGAAACAGCAAAAGGTACGAGGCTTTTTATTAGCTAGGTTACTGTTCTACACAGTTTGTCGGCTTTGATTGGTCCGGATCGTCCATAAGGTTATAGAGATCGGCCGTTTCGCCCTTGGTCCACCAGATATAGACGCCACCGGCATATTTGGCTCCAGACCCTGAAATGACGTTGGAAGCGACAATAGTCTCGTCTTCAAGCTCCAGTTCAGCAAGCGAAATATCACCAGCATTGTAGTAGGTTACCGAGACATTCTTCTCGCCACATTTATACAGAACGGAGTTGGTCGTTACTTCGGTATCGTCCGGCAGTTTGATGTTGATCTCGCCAGCCGATGCGGATGATGCGGCAAAGGTGAGCCCGAGAAACACAACCCAGTTCTTCATATCCAATCCACTTCTCAATCTGGAGTACATACGGATTGAGATATAACAATCACTGTGAATGTCCACCCGGAACCTGACGTAAACGGCTCACTGACGGCAATCTTCACTGCAAAATGAAATCGCAGACGCTTGACGCTGAAAGGTCAAAAGCGCACAAGAAAATCATGTCTGAGATTCGATCCATCTGTGTTTATTGCGGCTCGTCTACGGGCCTGAATCCCATCTATCGCGAAGCGGGCGTCACGCTCGGCCGGTCCATCGCCGAACATGGTCTGCGCCTTGTTTATGGCGGCGGCACGCGCGGCATCATGGGCGCGGTTGCGCAAGGCGTGATGGAGGCCGGCGGCGAAGTCACCGGCATCATTCCGACCTTCCTGCTCGACAAGGAAGCGAGCCTTGAAAAGGCCGAACAGCTCACCGAACTTATCGTCGTGGGTGACATGCATGAGCGCAAACACCTCATGTTCCAGAAGTCGGATGCGTTCGTCACCCTTCCCGGCGGCATCGGCACGGTTGAGGAAATCGTGGAAATGATGACCTGGGCGCAGCTCGGCAAGCATCGCAAGCCGATGGTGTTCGCTAACATCAACAATTTCTGGCAGCCAATGCTTTCGCTTCTTGAGCACATGACGACCGAAGGCTTCCTGCACACCGCACATCAGGTAAAGCCGCTGGTCATCAACAAGGCGGAGGACATCGTTCCCGCCATTATCGCTGCCAACGGCAAGGCGCATGAAGGCGACCAGAAGATCATCGAAAAGATGTGATTGCGGCTTTCGCCCAAAACACAAAACCGAGTAACAAGGGCGGAGTGATCCGCCCTTAATTTTATCCGGGAGGGGTTGATGAAGACGATCGGGCTTATAGGCGGGATGAGCTGGGAAAGCTCGCAGGAATATTATCGCATCATCAATCAGGAAATCCGCGCACGGCTCGGCGGCACGCACTCCGCCAAGAGCCTGATGTGGTCGATGGATTTTGGTGAAATCGAGCAGCTTCAGCATCAAGGCAAATGGGAAGAGCTGACCAGACTTATGATCGAGGCCGCGCAGAACCTTGAAAAGGGTGGCGCGGATTTCATCCTGATCTGCACCAACACCATGCATAAAATGGCCGCTGACGTTGAAAACGCCACATCGATCCCCCTTGTGCATATTGCTGACCCGACGGCGGAGAAGATCAAGGCCGCAGGCTTGTCCAAAGTCGGGCTCCTAGGCACCGCCTTCACGATGGAGCAGGATTTCTACAAAGGCCGCCTCGTAGCCAAACATGGGCTTGAGGTTCTGACGCCCGACGATGCCGACCGCAAAACCGTGCATGACATCATCTATCAGGAACTGGTCGTCGGCGAAATACGCGATGCGTCACGCGAAAAATACCGCGCCGTCATCAATCGTCTGGTTGAGCGCGGGGCTAGAGCCATCATTCTCGGCTGCACCGAAATCATGTTGCTCATCGGTCAGCAGGATAGCCCCGTGCCGGTATTCGATACGACGCGCCTACATGCAGAAGCGGCGGTGGATTGGGCGTTGATTTAAACGCTCACTTCTTCACCAGTGTCGCCACGGCCTCAACATGTGGCGACCAGAGGAACTGGTCAATCGGCGTGACGCGCGTGACGCGATAGCCGCCCTTCACCAGAATGGCCAGATCGCGGGCGAGCGTCACCGGATTGCACGAAACCGCGACAACCTTCTCCACCTTGGATTTTGCCAGTTCAAGCGCCTGTTCTTCCGCACCTGCGCGCGGAGGATCGAAAACCACGGCGTTATAAGGCAGCAACTCCTTCGGCATCAGCGGACGGCGGAACAGGTCGCGACGTTCAACTGAAACGGGCTTCAATCCCTGCACATGGCGCACGCCACGGTCGAGAGCTGCGAGAGCCAGCGCGTCGTTTTCAACGGCATGAACTGCACTTTTTTCTGCAATCCGCAGCGCAAATGTGCCGACACCGCAGAAGAGATCTGCAACGCGTTTTGCTTTGCCAAGATGCGAAAGGACGAGCGAAACCATTGCTTCCTCGGCATCGGCAGTTGCCTGCAAGAAGCAACCCGGCGGAACCGGAACCGGAACCTTGCCGAAATGGATGAGCGGCTTCTTCGGCTCCACGATGATCTCGCCTTCATGCGAAAGGCGCGCAAAGCCCTTTTTCATGACAAGCGCGGTCAGCGCGCGCCGTTGCTCATCGCTCAGCTTACCGCAACCGCTTGCCGCAAGATCGAGGCCGGATTCCGTCTGCGTCGCTGCCAGCTTGAACGGTTTGGAGCCGGGTGCAATCAAGGCCCCGACTTCACGCAGATCGTCAAGCCGCGCAATGATTTCCGGAACGGTTACCGCGCATTCGACGATATCGATGATTTCATGGCTGAGGTGACGGTTGAAGCCGAGCAACACGCCCTTCTCCGTCTTGCGCGCCGCAAAAACAGCACGGCGACGTGTGCGCGGCTGGCAAGCCACCAGAGGCGCAACCTCCGTGTCGATCCCCCTGCCCTTCAGCGCGGAGACAACCAGTTCTCGCTTCCACAGGCGATAGGGTTCATCCTGCCAATGCTGCAGCGCGCAGCCGCCGCAATCCTCGAAATGCTGGCAGGCAGGCGCCTGCCGTTCAGGCGATGTTTCGAGAAGCGCCATAACCGTCGCGCGGTTCTTGTCGCGCGCAACATTGGCCACTTCGCCCGGCAGTGTGAAAGGCACATAAATCTGGCCATCAGGAAGGTTGGCGACGCCATCGCCGCCCGCACCAATCGAGCGGATTGTTATTTGCCCCATTGCCTGCGTTGTCATTGGTCCTTCTTTCCTGCCAGGAGATATTCACGATTGCCATCGCCGCCTTCGATGGGCGACGGGCAGAGGCCGAGCGCGCGCCAGCCGGGCAGCGTCTCAAGCCATGATTTCAGTTCTTCTGCTATGCGTTCGCCATCTTTCGGATCGCGCAAAATGCCGCCCTTGCCGATAGCCTCGCGGCCCGCTTCAAATTGCGGCTTTACGAGAAGCGCGCAGATAGCACCTTTTTGCGCAAAGGCCAATGCCGGAGGCAAGGCGAGTTTCAGCGAAATAAAACTCACGTCCGAAACCACGCAATCGATTTCGCGTCCATCGAGATGGGAAAGTTCCAGCGCACGAGCATTGAGCCCTTCCTTGTTGGTGACGCGTGGATCGGCGCGCAGGGTCTCGTGCAACTGGTCGTGGCCGACATCGATGGCAAGAACATGACTTGCGCCGCGCTCCAGCAAAACTTGCGTGAAACCGCCTGTCGATGCGCCTATGTCGAGCGCGGTGCGCCCCTTCACATCAAGCTCGAAATGGTCAAGCGCCGCGATAAGCTTCAAGGCAGCGCGAGAAACATAAGCACTCGCCGGATCATCCACGGCGATCTTTGCGGTGCGCAAAACCGTCTGGCCCGGCTTGGTGACGGGCTTGCCGTCCACCTTGACCGTGCCGCGCTGGATTGCATCACGCGCCCGCGAACGCGTTGCAAACAGTCCAAGCTCCACCAGCAGTTGATCGAGCCGCAGGTTCTTGTCGCTCGTTTCTCCGCTCATCGGTCAGGCGCTAAACGGCGCTGCAACGGCCTCGCGGCCAAGAGCTGCAAACACCGCATGCACGATGCCTGTCCGGTCAAGGCCGGCCTCGGCATACATCGCATCCGGCTTGCCGTGGTCCTGATAAGTATCCGGCAAGGTCAAAGCCCGCACCTTGAGGCCACGATCAAGAAGGCCGTCAGTCGCAAGGAATTGCAGCACGTGGGAAGCAAAGCCACCGACAGCGCCCTCTTCCACCATAACCAGCACTTCATGCTCGCGTGCCAGACGACGGATCAGATCGTGGTCGAGTGGCTTGGCAAAGCGCGCATCGGCAACTGTGGTGGAAAGACCGGCAGCACCCAGTTCATCGGCGGCGGCAAGACATTCCTGCAAGCGCGTTCCGAAGGACAGCAGAGCAACCTTCGTGCCCTCGCGCACGATGCGGCCCTTGCCGATTTCGAGCAGTTGTCCACGCTCTGGCAGGTCAACACCTACACCGTCGCCACGCGGATAGCGGAAAGAGATCGGGCCTTCATCATATTCGGCAGCCGTGCGCACCATATGGCGCAGTTCGGCTTCATCCGATGCAGCCATCACTACAAAACCGGGAAGAGCTGCGAGAAAGCCCGTATCGAAGGAGCCTGCATGGGTCGGGCCATCGGCACCAACCAGTCCGGCGCGATCAATGGGGAAGCGCACCGGCAGATTCTGGATCGACACGTCATGCACGACCTGGTCGTAACCACGCTGCAGGAAGGTGGAATAGATCGCGCAGAAGGGCTTATAGCCCTCGCTGGCCAGACCGGCGGCGAAGGTTACCGCATGTTGCTCGGCAATACCGACATCGAATGTGCGCTGAGGAAACACTTCGCCAAAAAGATCAAGCCCGGTGCCCGATGGCATGGCGGCGGTGATTGCCACTATTCTGTCGTCGTGACGGGCTTCTTCGATCAGGCTCGTGCCGAAAATCTTGGTGTAGCTCGGTGCATTTGCAGGCGGCTTCGACTGCTTGCCGGTGATGACGTCGAACTTGTTGACGCCGTGATATTTATCGGCGGCAGCTTCTGCAGGCGCATAGCCCTTGCCCTTCTGTGTCACCACATGAATGAGCACCGGGCCTTCCTGCGTATCGCGTACGTTTTTCAGGATCGGCAGCAGATGATCCAGATTATGGCCGTCGATAGGACCGACATAGTAAAAACCAAGTTCCTCGAACAGGGTGCCGCCTGTAAAGAAGGCACGCGCATATTCTTCTGATTTGCGGGCCTTGTCCTGCAAAAACTTCGGCAGTTTCTTGGCGACCTGCTTGGCGGCCTCGCGAACGCTGCGATAGGTCTTGCCGGAGACAAGACGCGCCAGATAGGCGCTCATCGCACCGGTCGGCGGCGCAATCGACATATCATTATCGTTGAGGATGACAATGAGGCGCGCGTCGAGCGCACCAGCATTATTCATCGCCTCATAGGCCATGCCTGCCGACATGGAGCCATCGCCAATGACGGCAATAACATTGCGCTTTTCGCCCGAAAGATCGGATGCGACCGCCATGCCGAGGCCAGCGGAAATCGATGTCGATGAATGTGCAGCACCGAAAGGATCATATTCACTTTCAGTACGCTTGGTGAAACCCGAAAGACCGCCGGTCTGGCGCAATGTGCGGATACGGTCGCGGCGCCCGGTCAAAATCTTGTGCGGATAAGCCTGATGACCAACGTCCCAGATGATACGGTCGTGCGGTGTGTCGAAGACATGGTGCAATGCCACTGTCAGCTCCACCACTCCCAGTCCCGCTCCCAGATGCCCGCCGGTGGTTGAAACCACGTCGATCAGCTCTGCACGCAATTCCTGCGCGAGCTGCGGCAGATCAGATTCCGGCAATGCGCGCAGGGCTTCCGGGATCGGCGCCTTGTCAAGCAATGGGGTCGTGGGTCGGGACATTAAAACAACCTGTTTCTGGTTCGGTTTTGTTGTCGGTATAGCAGCAACGCGACAGGATCAAGCAGGGCGGAACATCGTGTCCTACAGCGGGAGGCAATCCACATTATTCAGGCAGAGGTATGAAATCCTTCTCGTCACCGGGCACGATGTCGAAACGCCCGCTGCGCCATTCTTCCTTGGCCTGCTCTATCCTCTCTCGCGATGAGGATACGAAGTTCCACCATACATAGCGCTTCGAGCCGAGAGTTGCACCGCCAAAAAGCATAATATGAGCACCTTCCGGCCCGGCCTGCACGACAATATCGTCGCCAGGGCGGAATGCCAGCAAACGGTCCGGCGGGAAGACCTCACCGCCAATGCCGACATTGCCCTGCAGCGTATAGATGGCGCGTTCTTCGGCCACGGGCGGAATCGGAAAGCGCCCGTTCGGTTCTATACGAATATCCGCATAAAGCGTATCGGCGTGCTGGATCACTGGAGACTTCAGCCCCAGCATGGAGCCCATGATCAGCCGACCGGAGAAATCGCGATCCTCCATCACCGGCAGTTCTGGCGCATTGGTGTGAAAAAATTCCGGGCTGATTTCTTCCAGCGCATCGGGCAGCGCGAGCCAGGTCTGAATGCCGGAAATAGACAGTGGCCCGTTGCGCTCCTCTTCTGGCGATCGTTCGGAATGCACGATGCCACGACCGGCGGTCATGAGGTTCGCGTCACCGGGACGAATAACCATTTCGGTGCCGAGACTGTCTCTGTGGCGGATATGTCCGTCAAACAGATAGGTCACGGTCGAAAGTCCGATATGCGGGTGCGGGCGCACATCCAGCGCATCACCATCCCTCAGAACGGCGGGTCCCATGCGATCAAAGAAAATGAACGGCCCGACCAGACGGCGGCGCACGGTCGGCAAGGCTCGCCGCACTTCCAGTCCACCGATGTCGCTTGTGCGTGGAATGACCAGCGTTTCAATGCTGTCTACCGACGTCTTGTCGCCAAGAACCGGATCAGGACACGGAAAGAAACTCATGCAACGCAACTCCAGCTATTGCTCTACAACGCTTATATAAGCGGCGCCGTCATTTTATCGAATGTAGCCCCAAAACAAAACCGCACCGACAAGCGGTGCGGTTCGATCAGGATGCAAATTCTGTCAGCGTCCCTGCAACAGCTTGGAAAGCGAGCTGGCGTCAGGTACCTGTCCGTTTGTCGTCAGCTTGTCCACCAATCCCGGCAGAACCTGCGACAGCTGATCCAGAAGTTCCTGCTGGTCGATACCGGCGTGCTGAGCAATTTCGCTCAGTGTTTTCTGGCCGATTGCGTCGCCAAGCTGGCCCGGCTCGATTGAATGATTGGTTCCCTGGCCGACCCAGGAATCCACCTTTTCACCGAGGCCAGCCTGTTTCAACTGATCAAGGAGGCCGCCAAGACCGCCGCCCAGTGAACCCGGAGCCGAGGGAGCTGCTGAGGCATTTCCGGCAGCCGCACCGCCAAGCAGACCACCAAGCCCGCCAAGGATACCGCCAAGCAGGCCGCCGCCTGCTTGCGACTGATCCGGTACTGGTACGGGCTGCGCCTGAGTGGCCTCCGTCTCTTCGCTATTACCCTTCAGCATCTTGCCGATCAGCAGGGCGCCGAGCGCAATCAGAACCGGTTTCGCGAGGCTTCCGCCGGGAATGGGCGAATTGCCTGAGTTGTCGTCATAACTTCCCATCACACGATACTCCCTGTTATCCGATGCCAACTGTGCATTCGGTAAGTTAAAGTTAAATGGGTTTCCCGATTTGACAAGCATTATACCTTGCAAATTTTATAGCAGTGTGAAAATTTCCTAAGTGCGTGATGCAAAAGTGTATTTACGCATCGGGAGATATTAGATGTCTGTTATAAGCTGGATAATACTAGGCTTGATTGCCGGCTTCATCGGCAGCAAGATCGTTAATAAAAGTGGCCAGGGCCTGTTCCTGGATATTGCTCTCGGCATTGTCGGCGCCATTGTCGGCGGTGTGATCTCGTCTCAGCTTTTTGGACGTGGCGTCACTGGCGCATTCGATCCGATCAGCCTTGTTATCGCGATCATCGGCTCAATAATCGTGTTGTGGGTATACCACGCAATTACCGGCAAGCGTTCCATCGGCTGATGTGATAGTTACAGATTTCAGGCTCCGGCTCGTCCGGAGCCTTTTTAGTTCTGTCGGCCGAAAGACCTGCCAATCCATGAGCTTTCTGGAACCATATATTGCAGCCTATGGCGCGCTCGCGCTTTTCGTAATCGTATATTTCGAATCTTTCGGTGCACCATTGCCCGGTGAGAGCGCCCTTATAGCAAGCTCGCTGCTTGCCTTGCATGGAACGCTCAATATCGAAGCCGTACTGATTGCCGTATTCATCGGCGCCGTACTTGGCGATTGCACCGGATACCTGATCGGCCGTTTCGGTGGCCGCCGCCTGATCCTGCGATACGGGCACCTCGTCAAGCTGACGCCTGAACGGCTGGAACAGTTCGAGAAACTTTTCGACAGCAAGGGAATTTACGTGGTCGCGACGGCTCGTTTCGTCGTGCTCCTGCGACAGCTCAACGGCATCGTTGCGGGTTCGATGAAAATGAACCCGCTGCATTTTCTGGCGGCCAATATCGTCGCAGCTGCAGGATGGACACTGGTCTGGGGCCTAGGTCCCTACATGCTGAGCGGGATTCTCGCGCCTTATGTCACCCAGCTCAAAACGCTGTTCTGAGCAGAATTATTGGACCAGTTTATTCCGGATCGAGCGGTTCGGTTCCGACCGGCTGGCCGTCGCGGCCAATGCGAATCTTCTCCACCTTGTCCTCGGCAGACTTCAGAAGCGTATCGCAATGCTTTTTCAGAGCCTCGCCACGCTCATAGATGCGAATGGACTCTTCCAGCGGCACGTCGCCCCGCTCCAGATCGTCGACGATCTTCTCAAGCTGCTTCAACGCATCCTCGAAGCTCATTACTGCAATGTCGGCGTTGGACGGTTCGGTTACCATGATTCATCCTTTCAACAGCCGCGTAATATGCGTAGACGCGGACTGCGACAAGCCCTCTAGATCATATCCACCTTCAAGCACACTCACTAGCCGGTGATCGCAGAACCTTTCTGCCCGCTCCATGAGTTTGCCCGTCGCCCAGTCAAAATCCGCTTCGTCAAGATTGAGCTCGGCCAGCGGATCGCGAAAATGAGCATCGAAGCCCGCCGAAATAAGGATCAAATCTGGCCGGAAATTGTCCAAAGCGGGCAATACACGACTATTAAATGCCTCGCGGAATTCGCGGCTTCCCGTATCGGGGGAAAGCGGTGCATTGAAGATGTTGCCGACGCCGGTTTCGTCCTTCGACCCCGTTCCGGGATACAAGGGAAACTGATGCGTCGAACAGAACAGGACGCTTGGATCGTCCCTGAAAATATCCTGCGTTCCGTTGCCGTGATGGACATCCCAATCGACGATAGCGACACGTTCCGCGCCATGACGCTGCTGTGCATGACGGGCGGCAATCGCAATATTGTTGAAAAGGCAAAAGCCCATCGCAGTGGAACGCTCAGCATGATGTCCCGGCGGGCGGGCTGCAACGAACACGTTGTTTGCAGCACCGGAAAAGACATCATCGACCGCCGCTGTCGCCGCACCAATCGCCGTCAGCGCTGCATCCAGACTTTTCGGGCTGACATAGGTGTCGCCGTCAAGCTTCACCACGGGCGCTGGCGCTGCCTCGTCCGAAGCAGGCTCCGGTATTTCGGCGCGTATGGCTTCCAGATGCTTTTCCGGATGGGCAAGCAACACTGACGCCTCGTCGCCGCGCGGCGCTTCCACCCGGTCGAGCCGATAGAAATCCGGCCCCTCCAATTCGCTCATCAAGGCACGGATACGATCCGGGCGCTCGGGATGGCCGGGCGGGGTCAGATGTTCGAGATAGATCGGATGCCAGTAAAGCCGTGTCGTCATCGATTCACTATAGCATCTCACCGGCACATGACCATGACGGCCATGCGCCAGCTTTGTCTGAAGGAGACTAGATGATTTCCGTACGGGCGATGTGGATGCCGAAACCTTCAAGGCCAACATAGTGACGCTCACGCGATGCCAAAAGCACAATCGACGTGATTCCGAGATCCTTCAATATCTGCGCACCAAGGCCGATCTGACGCCATTCCTCCTCGCGGGCAACCGCTTCGGCATGGCTTTCATGCTCGCTCTGGATCGCGTCACGGGCGCGGGTGTCGTGGTGATCGGAACGCACGCCAACAGAACCTTCGCGCAGATAGACCAGTACGCCGCGACCTTCCTTGCCCATCTTTTCCATGATGGCATCGAGATTGCTGCCACCTTTGCCAAAGACATCGTTCAGCACATCTTCGCGATGCAGGCGGACCGGCACTTCCTCGCCGTCACGAATATCGCCGAACACGACGGCTACGTGCTGCATGGGTTCCCATGGCAGTTCGTAGGTGTAGGCATGGGCCGCACCTGCACAGGTCTTGACCGGTGCATCACCAACGCGCTTGACCAGCGTTTCCTTGCGCTGGCGATAGGCGATGAGGTCGGCGACCGTAACCCGATGCAGCGTGTGCTTTTCAGCAAAGGCCTTCACGTCCGGACCACGCATGACGGAACCGTCATCATTGACCAGTTCGCAGATAACGCCGATGGGCGGCAGGTTTGCGAGCTTGCAGAGGTCGACAGCGGCTTCCGTATGGCCGGAGCGCATCAAGACGCCGCCTTCGCGGGCAACCAGCGGAAAAATATGGCCGGGACGCACAAAATCCGAAGCACCGGCATTCGGGTTCGCCAGATTGCGCACGGTCAGCGTGCGGTCTTCTGCCGAAATGCCGGTCGTCGTGCCATGGCGGTAATCGACCGTCACAGTGAACGCTGTTGTGTGAGCGGATTCGTTTTCGGCAACCATCGGCGCGAGGTTGAGACGCTTGGCTTCGTCGCGAGTCATCGGCGTACAGACGATGCCGGACGTATGGCGGACGATGAAGGCCATCTTTTCCGGCGTGCAATGCACGGCGGCAACAATCAGGTCGCCTTCGTTCTCGCGCCCGTCATCATCCATGACCACAACGATTTCGCCGCGTTCGAAAGCGCGAAGCGCATCCACGACCTGTTTCTGGTTATAGCTCATTTCGACCTCTATGTGTCAGGCAACCAACGGGCCCTATCGTCGGTCAGATATGGCCAATATGGCCGAATTCAATCACATGCGGCCAGTCTGGCCCCAAGTTAGTCAGACGCGGCCAGTCTGGCCGCGGTGACGCAGATAATGATCTGCAATCGCACAGGCCACCATCGCCTCGCCGATCGGTACGGCACGAATACCCACACACGGATCGTGACGACCCTTGGTCATCACATCCACTTCCTTGCCGTCCTTGTCGATGGAGCGGCGCGGGGTCAGGATCGACGAGGTCGGCTTGACGGCGAAACGCGCCACAACCGGCGCACCAGTCGCAATGCCACCGAGAATCCCGCCAGCATGATTGGACAGGAACAGCGGCTTGCCGTCATTGCCAATGCGCATTTCGTCGGCGTTCTCTTCGCCGGTAAGACGGGCAGCCTCGAAACCGTTGCCGATTTCCACACCCTTCACGGCGTTGATCGACATCAGCAGGCTGGCAATATCCTGATCGAGCTTGCCGTAGATCGGCGCCCCGATACCAGCAGGCACACCTTCAGCGATAATCTCGATGACTGCGCCGACCGACGATCCGCTCTTGCGAATGCCATCAAGATAGTCTGCGAACAACTCGACCGAACCGGCATCCGGCGAGAAGAAAGGGTTGTTGTCCACTTCCGACCAGTTCCAGCGACGGCGGTCGATACCGTGCACGCCCATGGCCACCAGCGCGCCCTTGACCTCAAGCCCCGGCACGACCTTGCGCGCTATGGCGCCTGCTGCCACACGAGCTGCCGTTTCGCGCGCCGACGAACGTCCGCCGCCGCGATAGTCGCGAATGCCGTATTTGACGTCATAGGTATAATCGGCATGACCGGGACGATACTGACGGGCAATCTCGCCATAATCCTTCGAGCGCTGATCGGTGTTCTCGATCATCATCGAGATCGGTGTGCCAGTCGTCGTCATGGTCACGCCGTCGTCGCCCAGAAGAACACCGGAAAGCACGCGAACCTGATCCGGTTCGCGGCGCTGCGTCGTATATTTGGACTGGCCGGGCTTGCGCTTGTCGAGATAGGCCTGAATTTCGGCTTCCGTGAACGTAATGCCGGGCGGGCAGCCGTCAACAACGCAACCGAGCGCCAGACCGTGGCTTTCGCCCCAGGTGGTTACGCGGAACAGATGACCGAAACTATTGTGAGACATGCGCGACGCCTGAATAAATTGTCCTTGTCCGGAGCGGGTCAAGGAGAGAGCAGCTACTTTACGGCCCGGTTTTATTGAGCTTTTTGACGCCGGTCAAATCAAGCTCCTTGAGGACGTAAAATTTCCTTCTGAAGTTCGATATCCGGCATTTTTTTTGACACATTCCGCACGCTACACTGTGGGATATCCGGCGCAACGCGCTGAAAATCGCAATCACGACAATCGTGTCGAATCGGTCAGGCGACAACCCAACCCGAGGCACAACCAAAGGAACGGAAAGTCATGCATTATCTGGTCGGATTAATTCTCATCGTGGCGTCGCTTTTCTCGACGGTAGCGATGGCAGACGATGCCGAAGGCAAGATCACCGGTATCAACAAGGACAGCGAAACCATAACACTCGATGACGGCCAGACATACAAGCTGCCCGGTGAGTTCGATTACAGCGCGATCAACAAGGGCATGAAGGTCCTTATCATTTATGACATGGTCGACAGCACGCGCTTCATCACCGACATTCAGGAAGCGCCGTAAGCACGCCCCCAGAAAGAGAATGAGCGGCTCATAAGTCGCTCTTTTCATGTGGGCTGAAACCAGCCACTTCTGACAACACGCGCCCAATCGGCGCGACCGTTGTTCTCCGCCATCCGGACCATCCGCGCCGTATCGTAGGGAATATTGCGCAGGGTTATCTGCCAGCCAGACCCGGTCTGTTCGATGACAGCGTAGGATGCATTGGGATTGCCGGTCTGGACGACGTGCGGAACCGGATGATCGTCGTCGTAACCGGGGCAACCCACGCTTCCCGGATTGACCAGCATTCGCCCATCTCCCAGGCGAACGATCCTCGGCGTGTGCGTATGCCCGCAAAAGATCAGCGATGCAGCTATATCTTCAGCTTCGGCCTCGATCTCATCTCGGGTTCGCAGAACGACTTCGCCGTTCGCGGTCACTTTCTCCATCCAGTAGGTGGTATCGCTTGACGGTGTCCCGTGGCAGATGAATATCCGTCCATCGACCAGAGACTGCGATGCCGGCATTCCAAGCAGCCATTCGATGTGTCGGTCATCAAGCTGCTGGCGCGCGACCCGATCCGACGGCGCCATATCTGCGAGCGGCTTTTCGACAAGCCAGCGATCATGATTGCCACGAATGCAGATCATTTCTCGCGCCATCAGCATATCTGCTGTCTCACGCGCGGCCAAAGGACCACTTAGATGATCGCCGAGATTGATAATCGTCTGGATTTGCAAAGCATCGATATCGGCCAGCACTGCAGCCAAGGCGTCATTGTTACCGTGAATATCCGATATGACCGCGAAACGTTCGAAGGGCATAAAACGCCTCCACCGCTGGCAAAATTATGTTTACGGTCACTATAGACTGATTTGCGGGATCAAACCCACTCCAGCTTGCCGTTTGCAAACTTCAGAATCTTGTCCTGCGGGATGGAGAGATTGGCAGCGGCGTGGCCGTCCATGTCCCCGTAGAGGTAAAACAGCGTGCGGATGCAGCCACCATGCGTCACGCAGATAGTCGGCCATTCCACGGCTTCCACCCAGCGCCCGATGCGGCGCGACAGGCCCATGTAGCTCTCGGCGGTTGTGCCCGGCGGCACGAAATTCCACTTGTCGCGGGCGCGCGCTTCCAGAAGGTCTTCACGCTCCCTGGCAATGTCTTCCATCATGAAGCCCTGCCAGTCGCCGAAATTGACTTCCATCAGTTGTGGATCGGTGCGGTATTCATACGGATCAAGACCCATGCGCAAACGGATACGTTCCATCGTCTCGCGCGTGCGTCGCAGCGGGCTTGCAACGAAGTCGAAGCCTGCACCCTCGCCAATCAGCGATCTCAGCATATCGCCGTTGCGGTCGGCCTGGCTGCGCCCATTATCGTTGATATCGATATCAAGCTGCCCCTGAATACGCTGCGAAACATTCCAGTCTGTCTCGCCGTGACGCGAAAAGTAGATGATCTCCCGAGCCACAGCCCTACCCCTATCTGCCGCCAATGAATAATCTGGATAACTTCCCCGCAGCGGGAAAGACAAAGAAAAATCCCGAAAAGCCGGTTAGCCTTTCGGGATTTTGTATTCGCTGCTTCAGTCTTTCACGACCGAAATATCCGGAGCGTCAACCGCTTTCATGCCGATGACATGATAGCCGCTATCCGCGTGATGAACTTCGCCAGTCACCGAACGGGACAGGTCGGAAAGGAAATAGAGGCCGACATCGCCCACTTCCTCGATGGTGACGGTACGGCGCAGCGGCGCGTTGTACTCGTTCCACTTGAGGATATAGCGGAAGTCACCGATGCCCGAAGCGGCAAGCGTCTTGATCGGGCCAGCCGAGATTGCATTGACGCGGATGTTCTGGGGGCCGAGATCGACGGCCAGATACTTCACGCTTGCTTCGAGAGCAGCCTTGGCAACACCCATGACGTTATAGTTCGGCATGACCTTTTCGGCGCCGTAATAGGTCAGCGTCAGGATAGATCCGCCGTCCGCCATCAGCTTTTCCGCGCGACGCGAAATAGCCGTCAGCGAATAGACCGAGATCAGCATCGTGTTGGTGAAGTTGGCTTCCGACGTATCGACATAACGACCCGTCAGCTCATCCTTGTCGGAAAAGCCGATGGCATGCACCACGAAATCGAGCTTGCCCCACTTCTTTTCAAGCGTCTCGAAAACAGCATCCATGCTGGCAGCATCAGCCACATCGCAATGTCCTGCCACGAATGCGCCGAGCTCTTCAGCCAGCGGTTCGACACGCTTCTTCAATGCATCGCCCTGATAGGTGAATGCGAGCTCTGCGCCTGCATCACGAGCGGCCTTGGCAATACCCCATGCGATGGAGCGGTTGTTGGCGACGCCCAGAATCAATCCACGCTTGCCCTGCAACAAACCTGACTGTGCGGTCATTAGGGGTCCTCATTGAAAACAATTAACTTGTTGCCCTATCGCACAGGCTCGGCTCTCCTTCAAGCAATTGCAGTGAAAAAGCCGGGCATTGTCACTTTACTGCCGCAAAGAGACAACACCCGGCTTTAAACGATTGAAGTCGAGTTTTGGTTAAGCCTGTGCAACGATTGAGCATTTTCAGGGCGTGATGCGCTAGCGTCTCAGCGTCCTGGTATCAGGCGACTCTGCGCTTTTGCAGGAATTCTTCCAGTTCCTTGTCGCCGCCTTCCGGCAGCATGATCCGCACATGAACGTAGAGATCGCCGCGCCCATCAGCTTTCAACGGGAGGCCTTTTTCTTTCAGGCGCAGCACGCGATCGGAACTCGACCAGGCCGGAATTTTGACTGCGATACGCCCATCCAGCGTTTCGACTTCCTGCTTGCCGCCCAGAACCGCATCGGCAAGCTCGACCGGCATATCTACATGGACATCACGTCCTTCGAGGCGAAACCGCGGATGTGCCTTGAAGTGTATCGTGACCAGCGCATCGCCTGCCGTTCCGCCCATCAACGGCTCGCCCTGCCCTTTCAGGCGAATGGTCTGACCGTCTTCAACGAATCTCGGCAACTTGATCTTCAGGTGCTTGCCATTCGGGAAGATCGCCTCGACCTTCTCCGCACCGGCCGCCTGCTCCAGCGTAATATTAATAGACGCGGAAAGGTCAGCTCCCTTGGCCGGGCCGCGCTGACGCGCACCACCACCAGCACGGGCGCCTCCACCGAAAGCGCCGCCGAAAAGGTCGTTCAGAATATCATCCGCGCCGCCGAAACCGCCGCCTTGCTGAAAGCCGCCGGGACCAGAACGGAATTCAAAGTGACTGTTGCCGTCGCCACCTTGCCGGAAACCGCCAAACGGGTCGCCATGAGCGCCGCCGAAGCCCTGTCCGCCGGTGAAACCCTGAAAGGCAGGCTTGCCTTCGGCATCTATCTCGCCCCGGTCAAACTGACCACGCTTGTCCTTGTCGCCCACAATTTCATAGGCCTGGTTCAGTTCTGCAAAGCGCTCCTGCGCTTTCGGATCATCCTTGTTCTGATCCGGATGGTGCTTTTTGGCCAGTTTGCGAAAAGCCGATTTTATTTCCTCGGGCTTCGCCGTTTTGGCGACGCCCAGCACGCTATAGGGATCGCGCATATAGTTCCTCTTTCAGGAAAATAACTATGAGATGAGTAAGACTCGTTGCCCATAATATGCGCATATGGCCGGAAAAGTTCCAGTCAGGCCGGGCTTTTCTTTTCAAATGGGCGCGAACGAAGTCACCGTCCATTGACCACCACGCTGCATGCAGGTTTCGCCGCGATAGATGGAAACACCGTCAAAAGCTTCACGCGAGGTTTCGAATTCGCGGCAAAGCTGGTTGTTCTTGCTGTTCTCGGCAATGGTGGTGATCGTGCCCTGGCTGCCCGTATCGGGATTGGCCCACGGTACGGGCTTCTTGCCCCATTCCGTGAAATTGAGCGCTGAAACAACGTTCCTGATCGCGGATTGGTCGGAAAGCTTGCCAGTATCGGTCTCAACCGGCTGCGGCTGTTTCACCGATCCGGTGATCGTGGAAGAATCGGGAACGGCCTTTTCAATGCTCACGCCACCCATGGCGCAACCGGCAAGCGAGAGAATGCATATGCCAATCACGGCCTTGCGCAGCGCATTTGCGCGGCAGCTCAGGCTCCAGAGATTGTCCTTGTGGCGAAGCGTCTCGACAGCCAACGCTATTCCCTTATTTTTACACGCTAAAGATGCAGGGATTATGAGTGAACTTGAGTTAACAAGCAGTGTGCCGGAAAGGTAAACAAATCGGAATCGGAGCACAACGCCCAACTCCGCACTTTATTCAGCCATCAAACGATGTGCCCGGCTTTCTGCATCCGGTTCGAGAAAGGTCAATCAACCGGCAGCTCGTTGCCCGTCCGAAAATGAAGAGCACGGCGCGTTCACCGTCGCCGTGCGTGTTGCGTAGCCGTTCCGGCCAGCCTGCTTTACCTTGTAAAGCGCAAGATCGGCCCGGGCAAAAACGTCAAGGTCACTCGTTTCGTTGTCGCGTTCCTCACTGGCAATGCCGATACTGACAGTCATGGCGAGTTTCTGTCCATTGAAGGCAAGCGGGGCATCGTTGATCGCCCTGACGATGTCGCGTGCGATTTCCGTCGCTTCCTGCTCGTCCATCTTTGTCAGCAGAATGGAAAACTCATCACCGCCGAGACGTGCCAGCACACCGCGCCGATTAAGGACGTCGACCGCCACATCGGCAAAATGCACGAGCGCCTGATCGCCCAGCGCATGACCATAGGTGTCGTTCCATTGTTTGAAATTATCGATGTCGATCAGCATGACGCTATAGGCTGTACCGTCCTCGCTGAACGCCAACTCCGCCCTTGCGAGTCTTTTCATGAAATGACGGCGGTTCGGAAGCCCGGTCAGCTCGTCCGTTTCTGCTACCTTGGCCATATCGCCATGCAAGCGGTTCATCGCCATGACGATAAAGCCGAAATTCCAGATCATGCCACTATAGATCACACAGACAAGCGCATAGCTTTCGATGGTAAAATAGAGCGACTGATCGAACTCACCCACCCATGCGGCGATGTTCAGCGAGGTCTCAATGGCGTGCCCAATGATACCGAGCAAAAAGGCCATGATAGCAATCTGACCGCCGAGACCAATGCCCTTCTGCCGGGCCAGATAGAAAACCGTCATCCCCATGGGCACTGACTGTCCCACGGCATAAGCAATGTTGCGCCCCTGCCAGCTCGAATGAAATGCCGCCATCACGGCGAAACTTGCGAGCGATATTCCCATCGCCAGCCGCCAGCCGCCTTTGTGGCCATAGAAATAACGCGCACCAACCCAGGCAAGGCAGAAGCCGTAAATGATGATGGTATTACCGGTGACCGCAGGCCAGAACGCACCCTCATTACCCTGCAGCGAAAGCACGAAGCCTCCGACCAACAGAAGCGTCGTCGAAAGAAGCCAGATTCTGGCAGGCCGGAATTTGCGATAAGAGAAGGCGATAGCGGTCCAGATGATGCAGACCGTCAGCGAATTTAAGAGAATTACAATATAAAGCGTCAAAAAGTCGAGTTTTGGCATAGCCCCCACCTTGACCGGCGCCCTACAAGAAGTTGCCCGCTAAGTAAAGCCATGTCGAACCCTGCGACGACACATCCCGGCAAGACCATGGACAAAATGCCGGTTATGGAAGAAGCTCCCTCCCGACCCGCCCCATTGGGGTTTCTTTGGCGGGGATTCCCTTGCAGGATGATCCGCAAATTCCGACAGGCTTTTGAAATATCCAAAATGACAAACGCAAGCGACGACTTCACCGAATCCTCCCAGCCGTTCAAACTTTTTGCAGACTGGCTGACCGACGCCAAAGCAAGCGAACCGAACGATCCGAATGCGGTCGCGCTGGCAACAGTCGATCCCGACGGCCTGCCCAATGTGCGCATGGTGCTGTTGAAGGATTTCGACGAACAGGGATTCGTCTTCTACACCAATTATGAAAGCACCAAGGGCAAGGAAATCCTGTCAGCGGAAAAGGCTGCGATGTGCTTCCATTGGAAGACGCTGCGCCGTCAGGTGCGCGTGCGCGGCGCGGTGGAGAAAGTCAGCGATGCCGAGGCCGATGCCTATTACGCTTCACGCCCGCGCGGCAGCCGCATCGGCGCCTGGGCATCCAAGCAGTCACGCCCGCTGGAAAGCCGTTTCGCGCTGGAAAAGGCCGTTGCGGAATACACCGCAAAATATGCCATCGGCGACATTCCACGCCCGTCCTACTGGTCGGGTTTCCGTATTCGTCCGGTCTCGATTGAATTCTGGCATGACAGGGCCTTCCGCCTGCATGACCGCGTTCTGTTCACACGTCCCGCACCTGAGGGCGACTGGAACAAGGAACGGCTTTATCCATGATCCCATAATAAGAAGGCCACCGGACACGGTGGCCTTCTTATTTATACCAGCGGCTTGACCGCCACCCAGAGACTTCCGAGAACGAGCCCGAGGAAAATCAGCCAGCCAACAATATTGTTGGATTTGAACAGTTTCAGGCACTGGTCGGGATTGTCGATATCGAGCACGATGATCTGGCGATAGAGATGCACGCCTGCTGCGAGCAATCCGGCCAGTGCTGGCATCGGCACCTGCGCCACGGCGAAAGCCGCCGCGAAGAAACCAATAGCGCCGCCATAAAGGATCATCAGCGCCGTCTTGGTGTGCTTGCCGAACAGGCGCGCCGTGGAGCGCACGCCCACCAGCGCATCGTCTTCCTTATCCTGATGCGCATAGATCGTGTCATAGCCGATCGTCCACAGGATCGCGCCGATATAGAGAAGCACCGGCGCAAGGCTGAGCGAACCTTCCACCGCAGCCCAGCCCATGAGTGCGCCCCATGAGAAAGCAAGACCAAGCACGAATTGCGGCCAGTTGGTAATGCGCTTCATGAAAGGATAAGCGGCGACGATCAGAAGCGAGAAAATGCCCAGTCCAATCGTAAACCAGTTGAACTGCAGCACCACCACAAGACCAACCAGCGCCTGCAGAACCAGAAAAATCTTGGCCTGACCACGTGTCACCTGCCCCGACGGCAGTGGCCTTGAACGTGTGCGATCCACCTTGTCGTCAATATCCTGATCGACAAGATCGTTATAGGTGCAGCCGGAGCCACGCATGGCAATGGCGCCGATCAGGAACAGAACGAGATGCCAGATCGAAGGCATGACGGCCCAGGCGCCATCGCCCGGCTTGGCGCCCGCACCTGCCACCAACGCTGCCGACCACCAGCATGGCCAGAGCAGGAGCTGCCATCCGATGGGACGATCCCAGCGGGCGAGCTGCGCATAGGGCCAGAGCCAGTGCGGCAGCAGCTTATAGACCCAATGGCCCGATGGAGCATCCTTTACACGCCCTTGCGCATTGCGTGACTGAATCGATCCGTGTAGTTCGGGCTGTGACATGGCGAAATCCTTGATATATGCAGCCATCACTATAACCCCGACGAAGACGGAGCAAGCAATGAGAGTTCTTTTAATCGGTTCTGGCGGTCGTGAACATGCTCTGGCCTGGAAACTGTCCGCTTCTCCGTCACTGACAAAACTCTATTGCGCTCCCGGCAATCCGGGCATTGCGACGATCGCGGAACTCGTCGACATCGGTGTCGATGACCATCAGGCTCTGATTGCTTTCGCCAAGGACAAGAAGATCGATCTCGTGGTGGTCGGGCCTGAAGCACCACTGGTGGCTGGCCTTTCCGATGAAATGCGTGCCGAGGGTATCCGTGTGTTCGGCCCCTCCAAGGCTGCGGCACAGCTTGAAGGGTCGAAGGGTTTCACCAAGGATCTCTGCGCGCGCTTCGATATTCCGACAGGCGCTTATGGCCGCTTCAACAATGCGCCCAAGGCCAAGGCCTATATCCGCCAGCAGGGTGCGCCCATCGTCGTCAAGGCCGACGGGCTCGCCGCAGGCAAGGGCGTGATCGTTGCGATGACGCTCGATGAAGCGCTCGACGCCGTGGATGCCTGTTTCGAGGGCGCATTCGGTTCCGCCGGTGCCGAAGTGGTGGTTGAGGAATTTCTGGACGGCGAAGAAGCAAGCTTCTTCTGCATATGCGATGGCAAGACCGCCTTGCCGCTCGGCTCGGCGCAAGATCACAAGCGTGTCGGCGACGGCGACACCGGCCCGAATACAGGCGGCATGGGTGCCTATGCTCCAGCTCCGGTCATGACGCCGGAAATCGTCGAACGCACCATGCGCGAACTGATCGAACCGACCATGCGCGGCATGGCGGAAATCGGCGCGCCCTTCTCCGGCATTTTGTTCCTCGGCCTGATGATCGGCAAGGACGGCCCGAAGCTCATCGAATACAACACCCG
This sequence comes from Brucella anthropi ATCC 49188, assembly GCF_000017405.1. NCBI lineage: Bacteria > Pseudomonadati > Pseudomonadota > Alphaproteobacteria > Hyphomicrobiales > Brucellaceae > Brucella > Brucella anthropi. Next base: position 559,453 of record NC_009667.1, on the reverse strand, counting down.
TTTCGGTGACCCGGAATGCCAGGTGCTTATGATGCGCCTCAACAGCGACCTGCTCGCGCTCATCAATGCTGCCGTGGACGGCAAACTTGATGAAGTCTCGCTCGACTGGAAAAACCAGCCTGCGCTGACGGTTGTGATGGCTGCGGAGGGCTATCCGTCCAATGTGAAGAAGGGCAGCGTCATCCGCGATCTCGACAAGCTCGAAGGCATTGATGGCGTCAAACTCTTCCACGCGGGAACGGCGGAGAAGGACGGCAGCATCGTTGCCAGTGGGGGCCGCGTGCTCAACATCACTGCCATTGCCGACACGGTCGCCGAAGCACAGGCACGCGCCTATGAAGCCGTAAAGCTCATCGACTGGCCGGAAGGCTTCTATCGCTCCGATATCGGCTGGCGCGCTGTCGAGCGGGAAACCCAAGCCGACAAGAAATAGCCTCGACAGCATTATCTGTAACCGCCGAGTTTCGGCCTCACAGGCGGACAATGCCTAGTGGATTGCATTTGACGTTTGATATCCGTCCGATATTAATCCCGTTTCAAACGTCAAATTCGAAAAATCCACGAGATTGTTCACCTCCGTACAAATGGCTGTGAAGCCGCAGCACAATATTGACGTTTACGTAATAAGCCGATAGCTCTTGTATTGAACAGCCAAAATGGCTCCTGCCGGATTGCATGAAGCACCGGCGCAGGGCGGGCTTCCGAGGAGAAGTCCGCGAAACATACTCGGAGGAAAGATGTATCGCGCGCCGGTTTCTGAAATTTCCCATACGCTGATGAAGGTTGCAGGGCTGGAGAAAGCCCTCGACGACAACCGCTTCCCCGATTTTTCCGCCGATCTTGCCGCTGCCATTCTGGAAGAAGCCGGCAAGTTTGCCTCAGAGCGCGTCGAGCCGCTGCGCATCACCGGCGACAAGCATGGCGCGACCGTCAAGGACGGCGTTGTCACCACCGCGCCGGGCTGGAAAGAGCTATATCGCGACTGGATCGAAGGCGGCTGGAACTCGCTGACCGGCACGCCGGAATATGGCGGTCAGGGCCTGCCCACGATGATGTCGGTGGCAGTGAGCGAAATGTGGAACTCCGGGACGCTTGCCTTCGCCATCGCGCCGACACTGACCATGGGCGCAGTCGAAGCGGTCGAAAAGCACGCCTCCAAGGAGTTGAAGGACATCTATCTCGAAAAGCTCATCAGCGGCGAGTGGATGGGCACGATGAATCTGACTGAACCGCACGCCGGTTCCGATCTTGGTGTAATGCGTACCCGTGCGGAACGTGCCGGTGACGGCAGCTACCGCATCTTCGGCCAGAAGATTTTCATCACCTATGGCGAGCATGACCTGACCGACAATATCGTGCATCTGGTGCTGGCGCGCCTGCCCGATGCCCCGGCCGGGACGAAGGGCATTTCGCTTTTCCTCGTACCCAAATTCCTCGTCAACGATGATGGCTCGCTTGGCCGCAGGAACGATCTGTTCTGCTCCGGCCTTGAGCACAAGATGGGCATCCATGCCTCGCCAACCTGCACCATGATCTATGGTGATGGTTTCGTGAAGGGTGAAGAACAGGGCGCGGTTGGCTACCTGATCGGCGAGGAAAATCGTGGGCTGGCCTGCATGTTCACCATGATGAACAATGCGCGTCTTCTGGTCGGCATTCAGGGTGTCGGCGTTGCCGAGGCCGCTTATCAACAGGCCCTTGCCTATGCCAAGGAGCGCAAGCAGGGCCGCGCCATCGGTGCTGATCCTAAGCAAGGCATGAGCCCGATTATCGAGCATCCCGATGTACAGCGCATGTTGCTGACCATGAAGGCGCTAACGCAGGTTGCCCGTTCGATCACCTATTCCTGCGCACATGCCATCGACATGAGCCATGCAACGGAGGGCGCAGACCAGCAGTTCTGGTCGGATCGCGCCGGTCTGCTGACGCCGCTCGCCAAGAGCTTTGCGACCGATGCAGGCGTGGATGTTGCTTCGCTGGGCATCCAGATTCACGGCGGCATGGGCTTCATCGAAGAGACAGGTGCTGCGCAATTGCTGCGTGATGCCCGGATTACCCCGATCTACGAAGGCACCAACGGCATTCAGGCCATCGACCTCGTGGCGCGCAAGCTGCCGCTTGGGCATGGCGAGCATATCAAGGGCTTCCTTGCAGAATTGCAGGACGACGCCGACAAGGCCGCCGCATCCAATCGTCCGGAACTCGGCGAAACCGGCGCTCGCCTTTCCAAGGCCATCAATGAGGCCCGCGAAGCCACGGACTGGCTGCAAAAGGCAGTTGCCGAAGGGCAGCTTGAGGCAGCACTTGCCGGAGCCTCGCCTTATCAGCGGCTTTTGTCGCTCGTTTCCGGCGGCGCCTATCTCGCGCGTGCGGCGCTCGCGGATGACGATAGCGGCCGCGCAGTGCTGAGCCGCTTCTTTGCGGAAAATATGCTTGCCGAAGTATCGTCCCTGAAAGACACCGTCATCACCGGCGCTGCCAGCCTAGCCGCCGCCAAATCCGCGCTGGAGGCATAGGCATGAGCGAACACATCCTGATTGAGCGCAAAGGCGCGATCCAAATCATCCGTCTTAACCGGGCCGACAAGAAAAACGCCATTACCCGCGCCATGTATGCCACCATGGCAAAGGCGCTCAAGGACGGCGATGCCGATGACGCGGTGCGTGTGCATGTGTTTCTCGGGGTTCCAGGTGCATTCTCATCCGGCAACGACATGCAGGATTTCATGGCGGCTGCGATGGGCGGCGATCTCGGCAACGACATTCTGGATTTTCTGGGTGCTCTTTCCAGCGCAAAAAAGCCGATCGTTTCCGGTGTCGATGGCCTTGCCATCGGCATCGGCACGACCATCCACCTGCATTGCGACCTGACATTTGCAACGTCGCGGGCCTTGTTCCGCACGCCTTTCGTCGATCTTGGCCTTGTGCCGGAAGCAGCTTCCAGTCTGCTGGCACCACCGCTGATGGGACACCAAAAGGCATTTGCCCTGCTGGCGCTCGGTCATGGATTTACCGCGGAAGCCGCACAGGAAGCCGGGATCGTCTATCAGATCGTTGCCGAAGATGCGCTGGAAACGGAAGTGATGAAGGCCGCAGAAGAAATCGCTGTCAAGCCTCCGCAGGCCATGCAGATCGCCCGTGCGCTGATGCGCATGCCAGCTGAAAAAGTTTCCGAACGTATTGCACGTGAGGCCAAACATTTTGCTGAACGGCTTACCTCGGATGAAGCCCGCGAGGCCGTCATGGCATTTCTCAGCCGAAAAAAATAAACCCGAACGTTGTGAACGTTCGGGGGCTTTTTGGAGGTCAGCCAAGGTTTTTTTGAAGGGGTCGCCTTATCTCAGGCGACCCTTTACCCTTTCTAGAGCGCATCTCGTCCGAAAACCGCTTCACACTTTTCGGGATGCGTTCCAATTCAATTTCGAGCAATGATTTCCTTGCCGGAGATCACCAGACGGACGCCAAGCGTACCGGTCTTGCGGCGAGCGAGAAAACGCGGACGGCGACGGCGCGGCTCCTGCCCCTGACGGCGAGCCTGCGGCTGGCTGGTGCGGACCGCACCGGTGCTTTCATAAAGCGGGCGGGCGACGCCGTCTTCCTCGACCAGCATCATCGGCAGATTGAAGCTTGCCGCCCAGGCGCGCCAGTCGGCGGCAACGTCAGTCAGATCATGTGCGACAAGCAAGGGAACGGAGAGTTGCGGGTCTTCATGCATCAGCTCCAGCGTCACCGTGATTTCGCCGAACTCGTCTTCCACCGCACGGGCGGCAACGCCGACAAATGCGTTGGCCGGGAGAGCGATCGACATCGGCAGGCCGCTTGAAGGCAGAACCTGCCGGATCACTGCACCGCGCTCGTTGATGGTGAAGGTAACGTCGCTGCTCCCGTCATGGGTCGCATAGCTCACAACCTGCGGAAAGTGAAACGGATCGAGCCGCAATTCCCGTCCTGCCCAGTCGGGCTTCAGTCCCTTGCTCATCATTTTCGACGCCTCTGTCTCTCTGTTTTTTATTTTTGAGAGCCGGTTATTCCGACTTCCCTTTGTCGAGCTTTTTGCTCTTCGTTGAGATGGAGAATAGGCGCGGTTTATTACCGACGGGCTTAATGAGTTAAGTTAACTTTTTCCTGCCTTTTCCTTTGGTTAGCAGATTGCAACCAGGTGTAAGAATTCGGAAATTCTTCTGAAGAAGTGTTTACTAAAACAAACGGGCGGTTAATACCGCCCGCCTTACTCGATTAAATAGTGATACTTTATAGAACCTTGCCGGGGTTCATAATGCCCGCCGGATCGAAAGCTGACTTGATGCGGCGCATCAGGTCAAGCGCGACATCCTGCTTGAAGAAAGCCAGTTCTTCGCGCTTGAGCTGACCAATGCCGTGTTCTGCCGAAATCGAACCCGTATAGCTCGCGACGATCGTGTGGATACGGTGGTTCAGCTCGTGCCAACGCGCAAGAAAGGCTTCCTTGTCAGCGCCTACCGGCTGCGAAACGTTGTAATGCAGGTTGCCGTCGCCGATATGGCCGAAGCAAACGATGCGCGCACCGGGAATCATTTCCAGCGTCGCGGCATTGGCTTCGTGGATGAAGGCGGGGATGGATGCGACCGGCACAGATATATCGTGCTTGATCGAGCCACCTTCCGGCTTCTGCGCCCAGGACATTTCCTCGCGCATTTTCCAGAAGGACTGCGCCTGCGCAACGCTTTCGCCGATGGCCGCATCCTGAATAATATCGTTCTCGAAGGCTTCGGTCAGGATCGTTTCCAGCGTCGTGCGCGCATCTTCTTCTGAGCGGGTAGAAGAAATATCGATCAGTACATACCAGTCATGCGGGCTTTCGAGCGGATCGCGCACGCCATCGACATGGCGCACCGTAAACTCAACCCCCACGCGCGGCATCAATTCGAAGCCGGTCAGCGACGGGCCTGCATGTTCCGTTGCAAGCTGGAACAGGCGCAGCACGTCTTCCGGATTGCGCAGTCCTGCATAAGCCACGCCCTTGCCCTTCGGCTGCGGGAAGATGTTCAGCACCGCAGCCGTGATGACACCAAGCGTGCCTTCCGAACCGATGAAAAGGTCTTTCAGGTCGTAACCAGTATTGTCCTTCTTCACATAGCGAAGATCGTTGAGAATCTCGCCGGTCGGCAGCACAACCTCAAGGCCGAGGCAAAGCTCGCGCATGTTGCCATAGGCAAGCACTGCCGTGCCGCCAGCGTTGGAACCAAGATTGCCACCGATCTGGCATGAACCTTCGGCACCCAGCGACAGCGGAAACAGGCGACCGGCTTTTTCAGCAGCTTCCTGAAGGTTCTTCAGGATGACACCGGCTTCAAGCGTTACCAGATTGCCGACCGTATCGAGGTTACGGATACGGTTCATACGACCGAGCGACAGAGTGATGGCTGCGCCGCTTTCATCGGGCTGCTGGCCACCAACGAGGCCCGTATTGCCACCCTGCGGCACCACCGGCGTTTTCGTCTCGCTGGCAAGTTTCATGATCGCCGCGACTTCTTCCGTCGAACCCGGACGAAGGACGAGAGGTGTGCGACCGTGATAGAGATCGCGCTGCTCGACGAGATAAGCGGCGAGATCTTCCGGCGCGGTGAGCGCATTCTTTTCGCCCACGATGGCGGAGAAACGTTCGATCAGAGCGGTGTCCAGCATAGTCTGCCTCTTACATAGGAGGATGTTAACGCGGGGCCGCCGCGCGTTTCAAACGGTCGTTGATGGCCTCGCCGAGGCCTTCAAAGGGGATAGGCTCGACGGCAATGGTGGTGGCACCTGTCGCGTCCAGCCTGCGCATGAAATCGAACAGATTGGCCGCGGCTTCGCGCAAATTGCCATCAGCGCTCAAGTTCATGATCACCTTTGCCGTATCGGCCCCGGCCACGCGCTGCGGGCCAAAGGCAAGCAGGGCTTCGCCCGGCTGCACCGAGCCGACACCGAGCCGCATCGCAGCATCAGGCGCATAATGCGAGGCCATCATGCCCGGCGCCTGAATTGCCGATGTGTGGTCGGCGCGCACGAGCTTCTCACCAATCACGGCTTCGATTTCTTCCGCAGCCAGTCCGCCCGGCCGGAGCAGATGCACTTTATTACCGTCAACCTTGACGATGGTGGATTCAACCCCAACGCCGCAGGGACCGGCATCGAGGATCAGATCAAGCTTGTTGCCGAGGTCGTCGGCAACGGCACGAGCGCTTGTTGGGCTGATACGGCCTGACGTGTTGGCGCTTGGCGCTGCAACCGGACTGTCGAGCCCCTCGATGATATCGCGCACGCGGCCAAGCGGCATGCGGATGGCGAGGGTCGAAAGTCCGGCGGTCACAAGCGGATGGATCGGGCGATCCGTATCCTGCCTGTCCTTCAGCGGCAGCACGATGGTCAGCGGGCCGGGCCAGAACATCTCGGCAAGCTTGCGCGAAAGAGCGTCGAAAGTGACATAGCGCTCGGCCATCGCAATACCGCTCACATGCGCGATCAGCGGATTGAACTGAGGCCGCCCTTTGGCCGCGAAAATACCCGCCACACCCTCGCCGTTCGCAGCGTCGGCGGCAAGGCCATAAACGGTTTCGGTCGGAATGGCGACGAGACCGCCGCGCCGCAGCACTTCCACCGCGCGCTGGACTGCCTCATCATCGAATTTGACTATATCGGACACTGGTTTTCCGCCTCTCGAGCGTCCCAAGTTGGAGCGCATCCCGAAAAATGCGAAACGGTTTTCGGATAAGATGCGCATCAAAACAGACAGTTAGAGCGCCGGTCTGACACTATCAGATCGAAATGCGCTCCAAGCCCGTTCTGCCTACACAAGCTCTGGCCCCGGTGCAAGTGATGTGCAAGCAAGCTCGGACTCTATCCGGGCACAATCACGGCAAGACGATCATGATTGCGCATGAAAAATTGCGTTTTGTTAGGTTTTTCAGGGTATGGTGATATTATTCATGCGTGAGGTGAATAATGTTATCGCGATTTATCGCTATTTCGCTGACGGCCATCGGACTGCCCGCGATTGCTTCCGCAAACGGAGGTGAGCGCGCGGCATTGACCTATCAGGTCGGCTCCATCGATTATATCGGCTATGACAAGATCGGTGCCAACGGCCTGCCGGTTTGCGGCACCTGTGCGCAAAAGCAGGCAGCCGAACTGGACGCACAGAAGGAAATCGAGGCCCGCCGCAAGCGCGCCCGTGCCTATATGGCGCGCATGCAGGGCCAGCCCGTTCCGGACGATCTGCTTGAGCCAGCCGCCGCACCAGCAGAAGACTTTGACCCCACAAAGCCGGTGCGCGTCGTTGGCGATCCCTGGGCCGGGGCATCCGACGAAATCGATCTCAGTTCGCTCGAACTCAGACCCAGCCTGAAATAAACAAAAATGGCGCCCGAAAGCGCCATATTTTTTATCGTACTGCCAATAGTCAGCCCGCGATTTTCGAGAAATCCGCCACTTTTCCGGTAGCTGCACGAATCTGGTCGAGCAAGGCCAGACGATTAGCGCGGACATTCTCGTCCTCGTCGTTCACCAGCACCTTTTCGAAGAACGTATCGACCGGACCACGCAGCTTGGCGAGCGCCAGCATCGCACCGTTGAAATCTTCACGGGCAATGGCAGCCTCGGCATCTTGCGAAGCCAGAGTGACGGCTTCGAACAGCGCCTTTTCTTCCGCTTCGTGGAGAAGAGACGCGCTTACGCTGTCTGCAACCTTCGTACCCTTCTTCTCTTCGGCAGCGAGAATGTTGGCGGCGCGCTTGGTGCCAGCCAGAAGGTTCTTGCCGTCTTCTTCGTTGATGAAGACGATCAGCGCTTCCAGTCGACGCGCGACCAGCAGCAGATTGTCGGCTTCCGGCGACAACACGGCATCAATGGCGTCGTAGCGTGCACCTTCTTCTTTCAGATGCACCTTGAAACGGTCATGGAGGAACGACAAGAGATCAGCCAGCACCGGCTCGGACGATGCTTCCGCCTCGGCGCGAACCTGCTTTTCATAGCTGGCCAATGCGTTGTCAACGTCCTGTTCGCCGTCGATATCACCGGAGTTTTCCCCAGCAAGCTTGGTTTCAAACTCGCGCAACTTGCGCTGGACCTGACCTTCTTTCAGCGCGGCAAAGGCCGAGCGGAAGAGCGGCAGCAGCGGGAACTTCCATTCCTGCGACAGCAGGAGACGGATCACACCCAATGCCGCACGACGCAGAGCAAACGGGTCCTTCGAGCCGGTCGGCTTTTCATCGATCGCCCAGAATCCGACCAACGTGTCGAGCTTGTCGGCAAGCGCGACGGCAACCGAAACCGGGTTCTTCGGCACAACATCGGACGGGCCTTGCGGCTTGTAGTGTTCTTCAATCGCAGCAGCGACGGCTTCATCTTCGCCCTGAAGCAACGCATATTTGCGACCCATTGCGCCCTGAAGTTCAGGGAATTCGCCGACAACTTCCGTGGTGAGGTCAGCCTTTGCCAGAACTGCCGCACGCGCTGCAAGTTTCGGATCGGCACCCACCAGCGGCGCAATCTGCGCAGCCAGTTCGCGAATGCGTTCAACGCGTGCGCCTTGCGTGCCAAGCTTGGCATGGAAGGTCACATTCAATGCATCCAGACGCGCCATGCGCTGATCGAGCGGCTTCTTCAGATCAAGACCGAACTTTTCCGCCGAAGCGACGAGCTTGTCGAGGTCGGGCAGATCATGCTGATCTGTGTGCCAGAAATAGAGTGCATCCGACAGGCGTGCGCGCACGACCTTGCCGTTACCGTAAGCGATTTCCGTGCCGCCATCGCGGGCAGCGATGTTCGACACCAGAATGAACTTGTTGGAAAGCGCTTCGGCTTCGCCCTGCTTGCGAGTGACGAAGCACTTCTGGTTGGCGCGGATGGTGAGGCGGATGACTTCCGGCGGAATGGCCAGGAATTCTTCCTCGAATTCGCCCATCAGCACGACCGGCCATTCGACCAGACCGGACACTTCTTCCAGAAGCCCATCGTCTTCGACCAGCTCAAGACCGGAAGCGAAGGCGAGATTATGCGCGTCCTGCGAAATGATTTCCTTGCGGCGCTCGGCGTCGAGAACCACGAAAGCCTTTTCGAGTTTTTCGACATAATCCTCGAAGCGACGTACCTTGATTGGCTGACCGTCGCTCAGGAAACGATGGCCATAGGTGACATTACCCGACTTGATGCCATCGACATCGAAATCGATGACCACGGTTTCCTCGGTTTCGGGACCGAAGGTGCAGAGGATCGACTGCAGCGGACGCACCCAACGAAGCGAACCCGGCCTGGCCGAAGCCGCACCCCAGCGCATGGATTTCGGCCATGGGAAATTGCGGATCGTCTGCGGCACCAGTTCGGCGACGATCTCTTCCGCTGCGCGGCCCGGCTTCGTCAGATGGGCGACATAGAAATCACCCTTCTTCGGATCGGAGTGGACATGGGCTTGGGCGACATCCGTCAGACCGGCCTTGCGCAGAAAACCCTGAATGGCCTGTTCCGGTGCTGTGACCGACGGGCCCTTAATGTCTTCGTGCACGTCCTTGGAACGCACGGTGAGGCCGCGAATATCGAGCGTCAGACGACGTGGCGTCCAATAAGGGGTCGCAGCTTCATAGGTAAGACCGGCTTCCACCAGACCATCGGTAATCATCTTCTTCAGATCACCAGCAGCCTTGCGTTGCATGCGGGCGGGGATTTCTTCGGAAAAGAGTTCGAGCAACAAATCAGGCATGTTCTTTACTCGCCCTCACGCTTGAAATTGAAACCACCGGCATCCGTCAAAAGGAATGCCTCGCCGCACTGACGCGCAAGATTGCGCACGCGCAGAATATAGCTCTGACGCTCGGTAACCGAGATCACGCCGCGCGCATCCATCAGATTGAACACGTGGGATGCCTTGATGCACTGGTCATAGGCCGGGAAGACACTCTTATGCATTTGATGATTGGCGTTCGGACCAGGCGCACCAGCCTTCAGAATGGCCTCGCACTCGCGCTCGGCATCGATGAAATGCTGACGCAAAGCCTCGGTATTGGCCATTTCAAAGTTGTAGCGAGAATACTCCTGCTCAGCCTGCAGGAACACCTCGCCATAGGTGACCTTTTCATCACCTTCGAGACCGTTGAAGTTGAGGTCGTAAACATTGTCCACACCCTGCACATACATGGCGAGGCGTTCGAGACCATAGGTCAGCTCACCGGAAACCGGCGAGCATTCGATGCCGCAGACCTGCTGGAAATAGGTGAACTGCGACACTTCCATGCCGTCGCACCAGCATTCCCAGCCGAGACCCCATGCGCCGAGCGTCGGGCTTTCCCAGTCATCTTCCACGAAGCGCACGTCATGCAGCGTCGGATCGAGACCGATGGCGCGCAGCGAACCGAGATAGAGATCCTGAAGGTTCGGTGGCGATGGCTTGATGATCACCTGATACTGGTAATAGTGCTGGAGACGGTTCGGGTTTTCACCGTAACGGCCATCCTTCGGACGACGCGATGGCTGCACATAGGCAGCCTTCCACGGCTTCGGCCCCAGCGAACGCAGCGTCGTTGCCGGGTGGAACGTACCCGCACCCACTTCCATGTCATAGGGCTGCAAGATAGCGCAACCGTGCTCCGCCCAATAGTTATGGAGCGTCAGGATCAGACCCTGAAAGGAACGGGTGGGATGCATATGTGCTGGCAACGTACTGGACACGGGGTCGGGCCTTGTAATTGAAATGATGGCCCGGTCTAATTTGTCCGTAACGCAGGGTCAAGCACAGGCTGCCAGTTTCGGTGTCACACCATCTTGAAACCGGCAGCCTGAAGCTCTTAGTCAGTAGCCGGTTTTTCTGGAGCCTTGTCGGACGGTGCGGCAGGCGCAGGCGATTGTTCAGGAGCTTCCGGCTTCTGCTCGACAGGCTTTTTCTCGTCGGGCTTTGCAGCATCGGCAGAAGATTGCCCCGGGATATCCGGCAAACCCTTCTTCAGCTTCGCCTCGATCTTCACCAGATCTTCCGGCTCGGGCTTGCCTGCAATGGCATGGTTCCACTGGAATGTCGCTTCCAGAAGACGCCCGACACGCCAGTAGGCATCGCCCATATGGTCGTTGATCGTCGGGTCTTCCGGACGAAGCTTGACCGCCTTTTCCAGTTCGACCACCGCCTCGTCATACCGGCCCAGCATGTAATAGGCCCAGCCCAGCGAGTCGACGATATAGCCGTCCTGCGGACGCAGCTCGACCGCCTTCTTGATCATGCCCAGCGCTTCATCGAGATTTTCACCCCGGTCGACCCAGGAATAACCAAGATAGTTCAGCACCTGTGGCTGATCGGGATAAAGCTCCAGCGCCTTGCGGAAATTGGGCTCCGCCTTGTCCCATTGCTTCAGGCGTTCATAGGCGATGCCGCGCTGGTAGAAGACCGGCCAGTCCTTGCGTTCCGGCGTCTTGATCTGTTCCACCGCAGCATCATAAATCTTCGCCGCATCGGCGAAATTCTTGTCCTGTGCATAGACACCACCGAGCGCCAGATAAGTGCGCATGTCGGTCTTGTCACGGTCGAGCAGAACTCTCAGCTGCTTGACGGCGTCGGCAGACTGGTCGTTTTCCGCCAGATTGAGTGCACGCTGCATTTCCGCATCACGACGATAAGGCGACTTCTCCGGCACGCGACCATAGTAGTCGATGGCCTTTTCCGGCTGGCGCAACTTGGCGGAAATATCGCCCAGCTGATAAAGCGTTGCGTCATTGTCCGGACGCAGCGGCAACGACATCTGCAGATAAAGCTTTGCAAAGGCTTCCGCGCCGCTGCGGTTGATCGCAGTGCCAAGAGTATAGAGCGCTTCGGCAGTCCCTTCCTGAGCGGTTTTGATCAGGCGGCCATATTTCTCGCCAGCCTCGATCTTTTCACGCATTTCGGTGATCGTCATGCGACCGTTCAAAAGCTCGGCTGCATCATTCAACGTCTTGATAGCACCTTCCTTGTCACCCTGACGAAGCTTGAAGGAGGCATAGGCCATCACGATGCGTTCGTAAGTGTCAGGGGCAGCGCTCCCGCCGGGCCGATCGTCGATGGCCTGCTGGTAGAAATCACGCGCTTCCTGCTTCTGGCCGGCGAGATCGGCTATCAGTGCGGAATTATAGGTGCGGAACAGACCATACCATTCCGGTCCCTGCATTTTCTGGATATCGGCGAGCGCCTGTTTGGGGTTGCCCTGCCCGACCTTCACCCACGCGCTCATGAAGCCGGTCGCAAGGCGATCCATATCGGATTGCAGCGACAGCATCAGAAGCTGCCCGACCTTGCGATATTGCTTGCGGTCAATGGCGTCGATGGCCAGCGCCACGCGCGAAAAACGCTCGATGTCCGGGACGTTCTTCAGTTCTTCCGCCAGAGGCAGCGCATCCTTGAAACGGCCCTCCGTCAGCAAAACCAGTAGCAGATCCTGCTTGATCTGCGCATTGCCCGGATCGAAGGCCATAGCCTGACGATAGAAATCGACGGCGGTCGCGAGATTATTGTCGGATTCGGCGGTACGTCCGGCAAGATAGGCCCCGGCAAACGAACCGGCGCGGACAGGAGGCGGTGCAGGATCATTTGTCGCCTTGGCCAAAGCGCCGCTTGTCGGGATCGCGATTCCCGCCAGAAGCGAGAGCAGCAAACCATAAAGCGGGCGGTATTTCGATCCTTGCCGCATAAAGCCCTATCCTCTTCTCAAATCCCTGTGACAGATACCGGCAAGCAAACCCTCAAGTGGCTCAAAAGCCGGGGCACGCTGTCTCTTTGCCGGAAAAGGCACCCCAAGCATGGCCTTTTTGGGATGGCGGGGCAAGAAAAGCATCCGTGATGGGACGCTTTTCCTGAGTATTCTTCACCCGCAAGAAATGCTGGCGGTAGCTTGCAGCTGTTGCCTGTCAGTTCACGCGGCTGATGCAGAAATCAATGACTTCGATCAGCGCGTCCTTTTGAGGCGTCGCTTTCAGAGGTGCCAGAGCATCTCGGGCAATTTCGCCGAAATGCCGCGCGCGCTGCACCGTGTCGGCAATCGCGCCGTGCTTCGTCATCAGGCCGATGGCCTTTTCAAGCGAGGCGTCATCGCTCGCACCGTCTTCGATTGCGTGTTTCCAGAAAGCGCGCTCATCGTCGGTGCCGCGGCGATAGCTCAGAATCACCGGGAGCGTGATCTTGCCTTCGCGGAAATCGTCACCGGTATTCTTGCCGAGATCGGCTGCCGAGCCGCCATAATCGAGCGCGTCATCGACCAGCTGAAAGGCAAGACCGAGATTGAGGCCATAATCGCGCAGCGCCGCACGATCCGAACGCTGTGCGCCGGCGATGATCGGGCCGACTTCACCGGCAGCCGAGAACAGCGCCGCAGTCTTGGCCTTGATGACCGCCAGATATTCGTCTTCGGTGGTTTCCATGTTCTTGGCAGCGGCAAGCTGCATTACTTCGCCTTCGGCGATCACCGAAGCCGAGGTCGCCAGAACGTCGAGCGCGTCGAGCGAACCGACATCAACCATCATCTTGAAGGCCTGCCCCAGAAGGAAATCGCCAACGAGAACGCTGGCCTGGTTGCCCCAGATCATGCGCGCCGTGCTTTTTCCGCGCCGCAGATCGCTTTCATCAACCACATCGTCGTGCAGAAGCGTCGCAGTGTGCATGAATTCCACAGCAGTCGCGAGACGCACATGACCGTCGCCTTCGTAGCCGAACATGCGAGCTGCCGCGAGCGTCATCATGGGACGCAGGCGCTTGCCGCCTGAGGAAATCAGATGATTGGCGACTTCCGGTATCATTTCAACATCGGACCCGGCCCGGGAAAGGATCATCTCGTTCACCCGCGCCATATCGGCCTTTGTCAGATCGACAAGCGGTTGAACCGATCCTTCCTGTTTCTTTTTACCGTCCAGATTTAGAACCACACCCAATGCCATTTCTCCTAGCTGCCCGGCCACATTATTGAAACGGACCGGATTGCTCAAGACGCAACTGCCCCCAAAGCGCCCTCAAAGCGATACTATTCCAGCGCCTGTTCACCATTGAAGGAAGCTGTTGTCAATGCGGTGCATTCGCTACAAACTGTTCAAATGATCGAACTTATCCGTACGAATGATTCCGTTCTGCTGTCCTTTGCCGAGGCCTTGATGAAAGAGGCCGGGATCGCCTATTTCATTGCCGACACGAATATGAGCATCATCGAAGGCTCTTTGGGCGTATTGCCGCGCCGCCTTCTGGTCAGCGAAGAGCAGCTTGAAGAAGCAAGGCAGATTCTGATCGATGCCGAGATTGAACACGAACTGCGCGATCGATGACTTCGGAAGCAAGTTTTGAAACTGAAGATGAGGCTGGAGAAACGCTCGATGTGTTTCATCGTGGGGCGTTTCACCTCATCCAGCCCGCATTGAAAGGCCATCGTTCCGGTGTGGATGCGATGATTCTGGCAAGCTCCGTTCCAAACGGCTTTGCCGGGCGCGTTGCCGATCTTGGCAGCGGTGCGGGCGCTGCAGGGCTTGCTGTTGCGTCGCGCTGCCCTGACGCCAATATCACCCTCGTCGAACGTTCCGCTTTCATGGCGGGCTTTGCCCGCAGAAGTGTTGCGCATCCGCTGAACGCCGCTCTTGCAGGCCGTATCAGTGTGATCGAAGCCGACGTCGGCCTGAGAGGCAAGGCGCGCATCGCCGCAGGGCTTGTCGACAACAGTTTCGACTTCGTCATCATGAATCCGCCCTTCAACGAAGCGCGCGATCGCAGCACACCCGATCCGCTGAAGGCGGAAGCGCATGTCATGCCCGAAGGTATGTTCGAGCAATGGGTGCGCACTGCGGCGGCCATTGTGAAGCCTGGCGGAGGCATTGCCATTATTGCCCGACCCGGTTCGATTTCTTCCATCCTCGAAGCACTGTCGGGACGATTTGGCGGGCTGAGAATCATTCCCGTTCAGCCCCGCCCCGAAGCGGCGGCGATCCGTATTGTCGTGACAGGCACACGCGGGAGCCGCGCCGGTCTTTCGCTGATGCCGGCGCTTGTTCTCCACGGCAGCGACGGCCACGGCTTCACCCCACGCGCCAACGGCATCAATAACGGGCTCGACGCTCTGATCTAGAAACGCGGCTGTGCCAGCACGACCAGATTGCGGTCCGGGTCGTGCAATCTCAGAATCGTCGTATAGTCAGCTATCTCGACATTTCCGGGGCGAATCCCATCGAATGAAAGACGCGCATGTTCGGCTCGTACGTCGTGGACGATGAGTGTCAGTGTGCCGTGCCCTGCTTCCGCCGGGTTCTGGTAAAGCTGGAAGCCCGCACTCAACCCGTGATGCCATTCAGCCAGTCCCTGCATCGGTCGCGCATCGGGATTGCGATCGAAGATCGTGGCAAACCATTCCGTGCTGCGTTCGAGGTCGGAGCAATTGAGCTGGGCGAAAATAGCAGTGAGCACCATCGTGGTGTCCTCCCGGATCGGATAACACGGTAGCATTCCGGAAGTTCCGATAGTCCAGACCTGCCGATTTCGGTCCGAGCGGGTGATTTTGGTTGAAACCCTATATTCGAGCCAATATTCCTAAAACCGCAATTTTCGTTCTGCGGCTCCCCGCCGCCCTTTTCCGAAAAAGCGCAAACAGCAAAACGACAAGAACAGGCAACGGGAACCAATGAACCATAGCCCAAACCAAAGCCGCCCCGTATCCATCATGCGGCGCTTTCTGGATAGCGAATCTGCAGGGGGTGTAAGCCTCATGGTGGCGGCAGCGCTTGCGCTGATCGTGGCGAATTCTCCGTTCTCGCAGGCCTATTTCGATATACTGCACACTCATATCGGTCCGCTGAGTCTGACGGACTGGATCAACGATGCCTTGATGGCGGTGTTCTTCCTGCTTGTGGGGCTGGAGATCAAACGCGAATTTCTCGACGGTCAACTGGCAAGCTGGCCAAACCGAATGCTGCCCGGTATCGCCGCTGCGGGCGGCGTCATCCTGCCAGCCATCATCTTCACCGCTTTCAACTGGCACGACCCTGCCAAGGTACGCGGCTGGGCTGTGCCATCTGCCACCGACATCGCCTTCGCGCTCGGCGTTCTGTCGCTTCTGGGTTCACGGGTTCCTTCCAGCCTCAAGGTGTTTCTGGCGACACTTGCTATCCTGGACGATCTCGCAGCCGTCGTCATCATCGCCATTTTCTATACGGCTGAAATCTCCATGCCATATCTTGGCGGAGCTTTCGCCGCCGCTATCGTTCTGTTCGTCATGAACCGGATGGGCGTGATGAAGCTCCTGCCCTACCTGATCGGCGGAGCAGCGCTCTGGTTCTTCGTGTTGAATTCCGGTGTTCATGCAACGGTTGCAGGCGTGGTGACAGCACTTATGATTCCGCTGAAGGCCGCGCCCGGCAGGCCTGACGACATGACCTCGCCGCTGCATGTGCTGGAACACGCGCTGGCCAAGCCTGTTGCCTTCATCATCGTGCCGATTTTCGGCTTCGCCAATGCGGGCATATCGTTTGCCGGTCTCGATGCCTCGGTGATGCGGGATACACTCACGCTTGGCATTATGCTTGGCCTCTTCATCGGCAAACAGCTCGGCGTTTTCGGAGCCGCCTGGCTTGCGATCAAGACAGGTCTCGCACAAAAGCCGCTCGGGGCCACGTGGATCCAGCTTTACGGCGTGGCGGTCCTGTGCGGGATCGGCTTTACAATGAGCATCTTCATCGGCCTCCTCTCCTTCCCGTCCGATCTCATGCAGGCGGAAACGAAGATCGGTGTTCTGGCCGGTTCGGGCCTGTCGGCCATTTGCGGCTATATCCTGCTGCGGCTGGTCACAAAGCCGAAAAACACCTGACAGAAACGACATCACCGCCCGGAAAACAAAATTTCCGGGCGGTTTTCTTTGTGTTTCCCAAATGGCTTCCTACATTCCGGCTGAGAGCCTGAATGATTTCAGTTAGCAGGAGTTTGCCTTGCCCGGTTTATTGACGCGCCTTGTTCCACGCCGCTTCCGCCCGGTTTCCATCGAGATACCTGTCGTGCGGCTGCATGGCGCCATCATGTCCGGTGGATCTGCATTCCGTCCGATGCTTTCACTGGCGTCGACCGCAGCAGTCCTTGAAAAGGCGTTCACCGACAAGGAGACGCCCGCCGTCGCCATTTCGCTCAACTCGCCCGGCGGATCACCGGTTCAGTCCCGACTGATCTACCGGCGTATCCGCGACCTTGCCGCCGAACACCAGAAGAAGGTTTTTATCTTCGTCGAAGATGTTGCCGCCTCGGGTGGCTACATGATCGCGCTGGCTGGTGACGAAATCATCGCCGATCCGTCATCCATCGTGGGTTCTATCGGCGTGGTGTCGGCCTCGTTCGGCTTCCCCGAACTTCTGAAAAAGATCGGTGTGGAGCGCCGCGTCTATACGGCAGGCTCCAACAAGGTGACGCTCGACCCGTTCCAGCCGGAGAAGAAGACCGACATCGAGCGGCTGAAATCACTGCAGCTCGAAATCCACGAGACCTTCATCGACATGGTGAAGGAACGGCGCGGTACGAAACTTGCAGAAGACAAGGACCTGTTTACCGGGCTGTTCTGGACCGGCATCAAGGGGCATGAGCTTGGCCTGATTGACGGGCTTGGCGATATGCGCAGCTTCCTGCGCAAAACCTACGGCGACAAGGTTAAGCTCAAGCTCGTGGAACAGAAACGCGGCCTTCTGGGGCGCAAGATGCCCGGCATTGATATGGCACTCGGTAATCTTGAACCGGCTTCCATTGCCGCGCATCTCGGCGACGGGCTGCTTTCAGTAGCCGAAGAAAAGGCACTTTGGGGCCGTTATGGCCTGTAAAAACAAAGCGAAGTCGAAAATCAGCGTCGATTTTCGAACCAAAGCTTTGAATTCCCTCGTTTCACCATGATATGGTGTCAGAAAGCGGGGTGGGCCGCTTCCCGCCCCTTCATGAACACTCGGCATTTCGGCGTTGCGATCCGGCGATCCGAAATGCGACCCTTAAGGACTTGAGGCCATGCCCCAGCTCATCTTTCTGCTGCTGATCATCGCCGCCGCCTGGTACGGCTATCGCTCGTTCAAGCGTGAAGCCTCGCGCGTGTCCCAGCGTGTGCGTCAGGCAGAAAAGGAAGCGCAGAACCGGGCTCAAGGCACGTTGGTGCAGGACCCTAAAACCGGCGAATATTACGTCAAGAAGGACTGACCTGTCTTGTAAGAGAGGTTGCCAACGAAGTGGTGCGGTTGCTCGCCGCAGCCGGATGCCATGTTTTCTCAAGAGCGGTTCCAATTTTAACAATATCGTCGGAGCCGCTCCAACTATTTGTTTCATAGCATTTGCCTCACGCAAAACCGTTTCACACTTTTGCTGGAAATGCGCTATTCCCGGTCCGTAGCCAGAAATGACCCTTTTTCCGACAACCGAAACGCCCGCGAATGCCGGGTCCGCACATGCGGTGACGCGTCTGGCACCGGCCAAGATCAATCTCGCACTGCATGTTACAGGGCGTCGTGACGATGGCTATCATCTGCTCGATATGCTGGTGGTCTTTGCGCGCTATGGCGACATCATCCGTATCGAGCACGCTGAAAAGGATAGCTTCACGGTCAGCGGCCCTTTCGCAAAAGGCATACCGCTCGATGGTGGCAATCTGGTTCTCAAGGCACGCGAGGCCTTGCGTGATCATACGCAAAGGGCATTGCCGCCCGTCGCCGTTCATTTGGAAAAGAACCTTCCGATTGCGTCGGGTATAGGCGGCGGATCGAGCGATGCCGCAGCAACGCTGCTCGCGCTCGATGAATTGTGGGGGCTCGATCTCGGTTTAGAGCAACTCGCCGCGATGGGGCTTACCCTTGGCGCCGATCTGCCCATGTGCCTGCATGGCGCATCCAAGGGCACACCGCTTGCCGCGCGCGGCATCGGTGAAGACCTGAGCCCGGTTGTCGGATTTCCAGCCCTGCCGATGCTCCTCGTCAATGATGGAACCGCTGTTGCAACGCCGGATGTCTTTCGCGCACTCGACAAACGCGACCATCCAGCGCTGAACCTTGGCTCCCATGCAGATATCGCCCCCCTTTGCGCCTATCTGCAGACAACCCGCAACGATCTTCTGCCTCCGGCCCTAAAACTTGCCCCCCAGATCGGTGACAAACTTGACCTGCTTCGCGCAAGCGGATCGCTTTACGCACAGATGTCAGGCTCAGGTGCAACCTGTTATGCGATCTACGAAGATATGGCCGCCACAGAGCGGGCAGCAGCACTTCTCTTGGCCGAACGACCCGACTGGTTCGTCGTCGCAACCCAAACGGCTCCCTCCCAAAAGTAGTTTCTGAACGGCCTCCCAACCGAAAGTCTGAAAAATCGCCCTATTGTTCACTCTCATTGGACAATATATTGGGACAGACTGTTCGCTCTTTTTGAACAAAATGCCTTTTACAACAGTTTCGTGAATACTGATATATAATATAACTTATTGATTATATTTAGTTATTTCTCATAAATTATCAACATTCCATAAAATTGGCTGCACGAATGTGTGATTAAGAAAACATTTTCGTGACTGGAACTTTTACCCACTGTCACCCATTTCAGCTGCATCGGAACGACGAACAAAACGCCGCTCGACTTTCCAAGGAGATAGGAAAATGAAAAAGATTGTTCTTGCTGCCGCTGCCCTCGCTCTTAGCGCCGGTGCTGCCTTTGCTGAAAACCCACGCGTTGGCGAACCTGCCGATCTCTATGCAAACGACCGCACCCCGGTTGCTTCCCAGAAGGTCGACTACACCGCTCCCGCTTCGATCAGCCAGTCCTCATTCCAGGACGGTTCGGCTCATCGCTTCGGTGACGCATCGCCTTCGAGCTACCAGAACTAAGTTTTCCGAAAACTTAGGCGCAGGGCGTCGTCAAAAGCCTCCCAGCGGATGACGCCCCGATGAATTCCCAAGCTGGATATTCCTCCCAATCATTCAGCTTCCCCAGTTATCTCCCCGATGGATGGCATGGTGCCACCCGGGAGCCCCGGAAAGGCTTCTATGCCATCCGAAGGGGCGATTTTAAGGATTACGAAAATGAAAAAGTTTGCTCTTGCTGCTGTTGCCGTTGCCCTTAGCGCCGGTGCCGCTTTCGCTGAAAACCCGCATGTCGGCGAACCTGCCGATCTCTATGAAAACGACCGTACGCCGGTTGCAACGCAGAGCCAGAAGCTCGACTACACGGCTCCTGCCTCGATCAAGGCTCCGGTCTATCAGGACGGTTCGGCTCATCGCTTTGGCGATGCTTCGCCTTCCTCTTACCAGAACTAATCCGGCCAGAACTAATCCGGTCAGAACTAATCCGGTCAGCATGTCTGATGAAAAAGGCGAAGCTTCCAGCTTCGCCTTTTTGTTTTGTTCAGTCTTCGTCGGGCGGCAGAATGGGGTGTTTGAGACGGACCGGCCGCAAGTGCTGTGGAAGCAGATCAAACGCCACGCCGTCGAGCAACAGCGGCTTCAAAAGATCCAACCGAACCAGAAGCCCGGCATCGAGCGTCGCCTTGTGGCCGAAGATTTTACGGACCGTGCCCAAGCCGCTATCTTCCGGCAGTGAAAAGCGCGCGGTACCCCCATCACTATCCATGTGGCGGCGGAGGACTTCCTCCCATCCTTCCTGCGGAATAGCGCCCGGTTTCAGCAACAGTACCCACGGCGTGCGGATTTCTGCGAGCGCCGCCTCAATATCCATTTCGGCATAAAAGCTACAGCCGGCACCGAGCGCGACGAGAGCGGTTTCGTCCGATGACCCCCGGTCGATGACCGTAACACGGCGCAGCAACCCCTCCACAACAGCCGGCACCAAAGCCGAAAGCGTGTGGGCCAGCGCTCTTTCTGAATTCAGGGTTTCGATGACGACGGACAACATGCGCGCTTCATATATCAAGAACGCGTGAACGGAAAGCTGCTGCACATATGTTCTTGCTTTGTTCTAAATCTTGCGATAGGAATAGATTCATCAGAACAGAGTCGCATGGCAGCACGGCACGCGCAACAGAACAGTTATCAGCCCTGAAGGGGTATCCTGTTCCCGGTTTGCTTTCGTCGTGGCTGCACAACGCCAGATGTTTCCATTCAGGGAGACGAAAATGGAAGTGATCCAGCAGGCAGATATCATCAAGCAGGCCGACATGGCTGCCTTCGGTAGTGGACGCGCGGATCACGCCAATGCGATGATCGGTGAGGCAGGCCTGCGCATCGACCATGCTCGCAGGCGCGGACGCGGCGCGGGCATCAACCCGACCGGACGCTTCGAGCCGACGACGCGGCATGATTTCGATGACGGCTGGACCACGCTTGAGGAACTGCCGCCGTTCAAGACCGACGTGCAGATCGAAAAGCCGCGCACGATCATCACCCGCAATGATTCACCCGACATCAATTTCGACCGCTCGATCAATCCCTATCGCGGTTGCGAGCACGGTTGCATCTATTGCTTTGCCCGTCCGACCCATAGTTACATGGGGCTTTCTGCCGGTCTCGATTTCGAATCCCGCCTGTTCGCGAAGCCGGATGCAGCGCGCCTTCTGGAGCGCGAGCTCGCCAAGCCCAATTATCAGCCGAGGACCATCGCCATCGGCACCAATACAGATCCCTATCAGCCGGTCGAGAAGAAATGGCGCATCATGCGCGAAATTCTCGAAGTGCTGGAGGCTGCCAATCATCCGGTCGGCATCGTGACGAAATCCGCCCTGGTGGTGCGTGACATCGATATTCTAAGCCGCATGGCCGAGAAGGGGCTGGCCAAGGTCGCCTTGTCAGTCACGACGCTCGATGCTCATCTGTCTCGCACGATGGAGCCGCGCGCCTCGACGCCGACACTGCGGCTTCAGGCCATCCGTAAGCTTGCCGATGCGGGTATTCCAGCGTCCGTCATGATGGGGCCGGTCATTCCGGGTATCAACGATCACGAGATCGAGCGCATTCTGGATGCAGCCTATGCGCAGGGCGCGCGCGAGGCGGGTTATGTTCTGCTGCGCCTGCCGCTCGAAGTAGCCCCTTTGTTCAAGGACTGGCTGTTGCGCAATTACCCGGATCGCTATCGTCATGTCATGTCGCTGGTGCGCTCCATGCGCGACGGCAAGGATTACGATGCCGAATGGGGCAAGCGCATGCGCGGCACAGGTCCCTATGCATGGCAGATCGGACGTCGTTTCGAGATCACCGCACGCAAGCTCGGTTTCAATGCGCGCCGCCTTCAGTTGCGCACCGATCTGTTCGAACCGGTCGAAAAGGGAGGCAAACAGCTTTCACTGTTTTAGGCGAGGCACACAAAGGGGCTCCAAAAGGCGAACTTCACCTTGGGCTGGTGCCGCTTTTCAAACTGCATATCCTATCAGTCGTCAGTTCAATTCCCGTCTGATCTCTTTTCGGACGGAGGGGCTACCTGCTTTCACGCCACCATCCTCGAGCAGGGCCCTTGCGGAGAATCGGAAGCAATGCGAGCATCGCCGCCAAATGAAACGCTCGGCTTCTGATTCTCCGCTTCTCTTTGATATCCCACTCGCGCCTGACTTTTCTGAAGAGAAAAGATTGCTTGCGCGCGGACTGAAACACATCGTCGGCATAGATGAAGCGGGACGTGGACCTTTGGCCGGTCCTGTCGTGGCTGCTGCCGTGGTGCTCGATATCGACAACCTTCCAAACGGTCTGGACGATTCCAAGCGTCTCACGGCTGTAAAGCGCGAAGCGCTCTACGAAACCATTCTGGAAAAAGCCATCACCGTTTCGGTGGCAAGCCTCAGCGCGCGCAGCATCGATGCAAGCGATATCAGGAAAGCCGCGCTTGAAGCCATGCGTCGCGCTTCTGTCGGCCTGACCTTGCAGCCATGCCATGCGCTGATTGACGGACGCGATGTTCCGCCCGGACTTCCCTGCCCTGGCTCGGCTCTGGTCAAAGGCGATCAGCGTTCCGTCTCCATCGCCGCTGCGTCTATCGTCGCCAAGGTAACGCGCGACCGTATGATGATCCGTGCCGGAGCGGCGCATCCACCTTACGGACTGGAAATCCATGCGGGCTACGCGACTGTGAAACATCGTGCCGCCATCGAAACGACTGGCCCCGTTCCCGGTATCCACCGCTATACTTTCGCGCCCATCAAAGGCCGTTACAGCGTTTAAACAGTTGCAAGCTTGGCCGCGAAGCCGAAAAGCAGCGCTGCAAAGCCCCAGCGTTGGACTGACTGTATGGCAGGATAACGTTTGAACAGGCTTCCGAGCGACGAACCTGTGAAGGCGTAGATTGTGTCGAACGACAATCCCACGATCGTCATCACAGTCCCCAGCAACGCGAACTGGAGCGTAATGCTGCCATTTTCGGGATGAACGAACTGCGGCAGCAGGACCGAACAGAAAAGCAACGCTTTCGGGTTGAGCAGATTGGTGAGGAGACCCTTGCGAGCCGAAGCCAGATAGGACCGGCGTTCGCGCACGCCGCCAGCTGCATCCACTGTCGGCAAGGGGTGGCGCAGAATGCCGATGGCAATCCAGACCAAATAGCAGGCACCGATGATCCGGACGAACTGAAACGCGACAGGAAAAGCATGAAGAAGTGCAGCCAGACCAAGTGCGGCAAGGGCGACGTGACAAGCGCGCGCGATTGCAAGCCCTGCTGCCGCTGCAAGCGCATGTGTCCTGCCCTGTGCCGCACCAGTCTGGAGGAGCAGAAGCATATCCGGTCCCGGAATAAGAAATGCAGCAGCTAGTGCACCTGCATATAACCACATCTCGCTCATCGATATCGTCCACCAGAGCATTTCCAGCAAAAGCGCGAAGCAGTTTTGCGTAGGCTAATGCGAAAAAAGAGAGTGCCGGCCGGTCCGCTATGCGAAGCAGCTGCATGGTCGAAACTATGCGGAGATGGATGCGCATGTCCTTGCGATTTGTGGCGCAATGTTACGGCTTTGTGGTACATTCTGCCAACATAACAACTATGATTGTCGGATTATGCCAACACTGAAACTGGACGCTATCGACCGCAAAATACTGACCGCACTCCAGGACGATGCGCGGCTCTCCAATGTGCAATTGGCGGAGAAAATTGGTCTGTCGCCCTCTCCGTGCCTGCGGCGCGTCAAGATGCTCGAAAAGGCAGGCGTCATTCAAGGCTATCATGCAGCGCTGGATCGAAACGCGGTCGGGCTTGGATTGACTGTTTTCGTGGGCATCCGGGTAGAGCGCCATCACGAGGAAACCGCGACGGCGTTTCGCACCTCCGTGCAGAATCTGCCGGAGGTCTTTTCATGCCATCTCGTGTCGGGAGAATCCGACTTTCTGCTGCAGGTGGTGGTGCCTGATCTCGCAGCCTATGAGCGCTTTCTAACCGGCACGCTGCTGCGACTTCCCGGCGTGATCGACATTCGGAGCAACTTCGCCATCCAGACGGTCAAGTCACAGGGAGAGCTGCCGCTCGCCCATCTCACGGGCCTCAAGGACTGACCTCACCTCGCACCATCGAAGCACCATCATGCCGGATATTGTCAATGCAGTTCTTGTCGGCTCTCAGGGCGTTCTTCTGGGTCGTCGCAGTCCGGATCGCCGCGCCTATCCAAACCGTTGGAGCTTTCCGGGCGGTCATGTTGAAGCAGGAGAGAGTTTTGAACGCGCACTCCAACGGGAAATCCAAGAGGAGCTCGGACTAACGCTTCACTCGTTTTCGTTCCTCACCACTATAGAGATCGCAAGTCCGGCAGCGTCATTCCACCTCTTTACCGTCACCGCCTGGGGCGGCCGCCCTGCCATTCGCGACCAGGAACATACGGAACTGCGGTGATTCATGCCAGAGGAAGCCTGCGCACTGGATGACCTTGCTTTGGAGGAATATCGACCGTTGTTTCATAAATTGAGTGGCATGGCAGCCAGCCGCTGATCGGACTGGATCGAAATCGATTTCTCAACCCGGAAAACAAAAACGCCGCCCTTTCGAGGCGGCGTTTTCTAGAAAACTGTATAAGCCGGGATTAGTTCAGGTTCGACTTGACCTGCGACAGAGCATCCTTGAACAGGTTGCCTGCGACCTTCGTGTCGACCTTGTCGGCAACGATCTTGCCAGCTGCAGCAACTGCCAAATCGACCGCCGAAGCGCGAACTGCGTTGATGGCATCGACTTCAGCCGTTGCGATCTTCTGTTCGGCAAGCTTGTTGCGGCGCGCAACATATTCTTCCGTCGCGCGCTTGGCGTCTTCGAGAAGTGCCTTGGCTTCACGCTCGGCGGAAGCAACGATGTCGCCTGCTTCCTTTTCGGCTTCCTTGCGCTTGCGATGATATTCGGCCAGCAGCTGCTGGGCCTCTTCACGAAGCGTGCGGGCTTCTTCCAGTTCGTTCTTGATGCGGTCAGCGCGCTCATCGAGCGAACGACCGACCATACCCGGAACCTTCAGGTAAGCCAGGATTGCCAGAAAGATAATGAGGCCAATCAGTGCCCAAAATGTAGCGTCCATTGTCCTCTCCTCAGGCGTTCGAAGCCTTGACGGCTGCTGTTACCGAAGCCTTGTCGGCCTTGGTGCCCAGAAGCTGTTCGACGATCTCTGCCGTGGTTTCCTCGGCAATGTTGCCGACGTCGTTCATGGCCTTCGCCTTGATCGCGGCGATACGTTCTTCAGCTTCCTTGAGCTTGCGTTCAAGTGCTGCTTCGGCCGTAGCGCGTTCTGCGTCGGCTTCGCCCTTGCCCTTTTCACGAGCAGCTTCGGCGATCGAAGCAGCCTTGGTGCGGGCCTGGGTCAGTTCCTGCTCGTAAGCAGCAATAGCATTGTCGGCATCCTGCTTGAGGCGGGCTGCCTGCTCGAGATCCTGAGCGATACGGTCGCGACGGGTTTCGATCACGCCGCCGATGCGCGGCAGAACCACGCGCGACATGAACAGATAGAAAAGCCCGAAGGTGATCGCGAGCCAAAGGATCTGCGATGCGTAATGGGTGGAATCAAACGGCGGGAATACGCCGCTGCCGTGTCCGGCATCGTTGGCGACCCCGGTTTCGGTGTGCACAGCATCGGCTGCGCCGTGCTCGCCAGCAGCAGGTGCCGGTTGCGATTCGGTGGCGGTTTGGGCAAACGCCGTGGACACGAACATCCAGATTTCCCCTTTAATCCAGCACGATCTGATCCAGATGGAGAGGGATCATGCCTTACTCAGACGTCATATGCAAAGGCCAGCCGCGCTGCATTTCAAGATACAGATCGCGGCCAGCCAGTTCCTTGCAACCGTTGATTAGACGGCGAAGAGGAGCAGAAGCGCGATGAGCAGCGAGAAGATGCCCAGAGCTTCCGTAACGGCGAAACCGAACACCAGACGGCCGAACTGGCTGTCAGCAGCGGACGGGTTGCGCAGAGCGCCGGAGAGGTATTGGCCAAAGATATTGCCGAGGCCGAGAGCCGTACCGGCCATACCGAAACAGGCGAGACCGGCGCCGATGTACTTTGCTGCTTCCGCTTCCATGTTAAGCTCCTTCTGGATTGAATATAAGCGCGGATTTCAGTTCTGGCGGTCGCCCGCCGGCTTGAACTCAGTGTCCCGGATGTACTGCGTCGTTGATGTACATGCAGGTGAGAACGGTAAACACGTAGGCCTGCAGGAAGGCTACGAGGAATTCGAGTGCGGTGATCGCCACCGTCATGATCAGCGGCAGGACAGCGCCGCCGATGCCGATGGGCCCAAGTGCGGCCAGCGAGACGACGAAGCCCGCAAAAACCTTGAGCGTGATATGGCCAGCAAGCATGTTCGCAAAGAGACGAACCGAGAGGCTGATCGGACGCGACAGGAACGAGATGATTTCGATGGCGACAACCAGCGGCACGATGATGCCGGGAACACCGCTCGGCACGAACAGCTTGAGGAAGCCGAGACCGTGCTTAAAGAAACCGTAGACAATGACCGTACCGATGACCAGAACCGCAAGCGCGAAGGTCACGATGATCTGGCTCGTAACCGTATAGAAATACGGGAAGAGACCGAGGAAATTTGCGACCAGAACGAACATGAAGAGCGAGAAGACGAAGGGGAAGAACTTCATGCCCTTCGACCCTGCTGAATCCCGCAGGCTGGTGGCCACAAATTCGTAAGCCATTTCCGACACCGACTGAAGACGGGTCGGGATCAGGCCGCGGCCCGAAGACGTCAGATAAAGGAAGCCCGAAGCGACCACGACGGTTGCGACCATGAAGGCCGAAACGTTCGTGAACGAAAGGTCCACACCGCCTACATCGATGGGAATCCACCGGGAAACCTGAAACTGATGGATCGGATCGTTCGCCACCTTAACCTCGTCTGTCTTCCCTGCCCGAAGGCAATTTGGCCTGCCCGAAGGCGATTTGGTCTGCCCGAAGGCGATTTGGTCTGCCCGAAGGCGTTTCAGTCTCGGACCAGAAGGCCCACTTGTTCACTTACACTTGAACGAACTTTACCGTGAAGCCCGTCAAGTCCTATTTCTTGTCGTTCTTTTCCGCGCTAGATTTAATGTTAGCCTGTTCGGCAACATATCCAGCGGAACGAAGCACGTTGAGGACGCCCGCACCGAAGCCCAGAAGGAGAAATACGATCAATCCCCAGGGCGACGTGCCAGCGACACGATCGATGAACCAGCCAATCAGCGCACCGACCAGAACCCCTGCGATAAACTCGCTGGAAATCTTCATGGCCTGCGCGACCGAGCTTGCAGTCGCCGATCGCTCATCCTCGGAAGCCGGCTGCTTGAGCACACCCTTCTTGGCCAGTTCGGCCTCCAGGCGGTTCAAACGCTGATCCAGCTCCCCGGAACCGGGTTCGTTCTTCGCATTCTTGATCGCACCGGATGGCTTTCCGGGTTCAGTCCCGCGCGCCATTGGCAGCTCCTTTTTTCAAGAAATACGAGGATTTCAATCCCATTTCCAAGTTGCGCGCAACATATTGACACGCCGCCCGCTAGTCAAGGCGGTGCAGGCATTGCTCCAAAAGGTTTTTTATCAAGCAATCTCAATTACTTAGATATTAGTGCGACTCATTTTCCGACCAAAGGATCAGATTGGCCACATTATTGGCTAAAAAAACGGAATCGATTTCGGATGGTCATGCCGCATTCAAGGCAGGAGGAAAGTCGGCCTTATGCGCCTGTTCGACCTTTTAGTCCGCTAACAAAAACGTGACTTGAAATCGGCCGATCCCTTTATTGCCGCGAGAAGGAGCAATCAGCTCCATCCGCCGCCATAGGTGCGATAGAAGATGTGGAGACCGATCTTGGCGACCTTCTTCATGGTCGGGGCCCAGAACGGACGAACATAGGTCGCATGATAATGGGTGGCGGAGCCAACTTCCGGCAGCCATATCTGACCGGCAGAGACGGTCTTTGCCACCTGCTGCGCCATGCGCCATTGCGGCATTTCGGTTACGCGGTGCTTCTGGCCGTCGCAGGCGAAGGAAAACTGGCAGGCATTGAGCCAGTCGCGATTCTGGTAGACCACACCGCAGATCGATCCCGGATAGGCCGGGTTGCGCACGCGGTTGAGGACGACCTGGGCGACGGCAACCTGCCCCTTCACCGTTTCGCCGCGCGCTTCATAATAGACAGCCTCGGCAAGGCACTTCTGTTCGCCCTTGCTGAAAGCGGAAGGCGGCAGTGGCGTAGCCGCCCATTCGTGGTCCTTCTCACCGATCGGTGGCACGAAGCGGCCTTCGTCCGGCTGGGGCTTCAAAATGCTTTCAAAGGGCGATGTCTTGCCATAGTCCGGCGTCGCAGGCGCATAACCAAGGGCCAGCGCATCCGGCTGGTCATTGGTAATGAGCTTGGCGAGCTGGGTCGGCATTTCGGAGCGCGGCTTCGGCGGTTTGACCGCATGGAACGCCATGGTGATGGCGACTTCCTTGCCCTCCAATTTGTTAGAGAAGGCCATTTTCGCGTCCGTCTTTTCCGGCGGACGCGTGATCATGCTGATCTTGTCGAACATGCTGCCGGCAGTGAAGGCCTTGGCGGGCGCCTTAGGCTTCACCGAGACGAGGCGGCCCGTCTTGTCGGAGCGATTGATGCGGTTTTCGTCCGGGTTCGGATCGTCCGGGCCGAGCTTGGCCGTCTTTTTACCCCCGGACAGCGCAACACGACCGATGCCCGGCACTTCGATACCGTTGGTTGCGATGCTGCCCGTTACCGTCGTTGCATCCACGAACGGCATTTCGGCCTGATGTACGGAGCCGACCGGTGCCTTGGCAACAAAGGCAGTCCAGCGATGCGATCCCAGATCGGCCGACGGCACCAGGCTCGCCATATCCTGAAAGGCAATCGCATTGGAATTGAAAAGATAAGTCATGGCCGCCAGAACCAGCGGCACCAGACGGTGCGGTTTATGAACTGTCTGGCGTGGCTTTGCCCTTACGGCGTAATAGCGCCCCTCTTCCGGGCAATAGCCCGTGACAGGGTAATGCCACACCGGCTCGGCAACGGCCTTCCTTCGACCAAACAGCGCTCGTAAAGATACAAGACGCACCGCACACTCCACTCACACTGACTAAACTGATGCGGTGATAACGAAGTATTAACCTTGCCCACTGGGTGCAGGACACGCTTGCAGCTCTGGCGAATACAGTCATTATCAGCAGCGCGTTAACCATGAACGAATATGGTTAATGCGGGGTTTAAGCAGTTTCAGCTTTGCGAAAACCGAATTGCTGTAGTGAGGAGGTGCATCATGGACAAGGTTACGGGTGGATGCCTGTGCGGCAATGTCCGCTTTGAAGCAACGGGACAACCATATCGGGTCGGTATCTGTCACTGCCTCGACTGTCGCAAGCACCATGGAGCCCTGTTTCACGCTTCAGCGATATTTCCCGAAGCTGCGGTTACGGTCGAGGGAGAGACCCGTGACTATGCGGGACGATTTTTCTGTCCGCGTTGCGGGTCGCCTGTTTTCGGGCGCAGCGCGGATGAAGTCGAAATCAATCTCGGTTCACTCGACGCACCGGACCAGTTCAAGCCGACCTATGAACTCTGGACCATTCGCCGCGAATCCTGGCTGCCGCCATTCCCGGACATGAAGGGTTATGAGCGCGACCGCGATGGGTCGAGCCGCTTCGAGGATTAGAGTGCACCCCGAAGAATGTGAAACGCCTGGCTGCACAGGGAAATCAGTCCAGTGGATTGATTTCTGATCCTGCTTCGACCAGACCAAGATGCGTGGAAAAACAAATACAATATAGCACTCCCGACACTTCCATTTTATTTAAAGTGGAAATGCTCCTGGCGTCATCTTTTCTTTAATGACAAACGTTCTATTTGTGATGAAGATAGTATCGTCAAAGTTTCGGGGAGGAAATTTATGCAGGTTTTGAAAATCGGGGTTATCGGGGTGGCGTTCAGTGCTTTTGCAATCATTGCCACAGCGCAAGCCGACGACTGCCAGAACGCCAGTTCGCAGTCCGCACTCAATGAATGCTATGGCAAAGCCTACAAGAAATCGGATGCCGAGCTGAACAAGATCTTCAAGACCTTGCAGCGCCGCGCCGACGATGCGGACCTGAAGAAAAAGCTGGTTCAGTCGCAACGGACATGGATCGCCTTTCGCGACGCCGAATGCGACATGCAGACAGTTGGTGGCGGCAGTATTTCCGGCATGGCCTATTCGATCTGCCTGTCCGACCTGACGGCGGAGCGCGTCAGCGACCTCAAGAAATATCTCAAATGCGAGGAAGGCGACAGCAACTGCCCCTTCCCCACCGCCAGCAACTGATCAGTTCCGGCTCTCATAGGCGGCATCGAAGAATGCCTTTTCCAGTTCGACTGCTCGCCGGAAGAACTGCTGGCATTGTTCTGCCGCTGCCGGGCCGACCCTATCGAGTTCCGAGCGCAGGAAACCGACAAATTCCACGAAGTATGGATTGTCATGCAGCACGATCCATTCGGCGAAAATAAAATCGTCAGGCAGAGGCTTTGGCGCTTTTTCAGCCCAGTCGAGATAAAGCCATTCGGCAACGGTCAGCACCGACAGGCAGACCGCATAGGAGCCTGAACGCGCAGCTTCCAGCATCAGTTCCTTGAATGCAGCGGTTGGCGTCGCATCAGGTGTATCGAAACGCTCGGCGTCAGCGACTGCGAGTTTCGCAAAGGAGCGTTCGAAATAGGAGTTCTCATCGCTGCTGATCATGCCGATGAAACGGCCCAATGTCAGCTTGGCTTCCATCCTGTCGCAATTGACCAGCGTTCCACCCAGCAGTGACAGAAAGCAGTCGATAAAGCGATGATCCTGTACCAGATAGCGCGTCATGACATCAGGTGCGACCGTGCCCGTATAGATTTCACCGACGAGGCGATGGCCGACGGCTTGCGACCAGAATGGTTCGGCGTCCTGACGAAGATTGTCGGTAAAACGACCGGCTTTGACATCACTTGGCATGGAAAGACCGACTCCTTGCTATTTTCACGGCCGGACCTTATCGGCGCCATCCGGCATCGGCAATGAGCATGTCAAAATCCCCTATGCATCGCCCGCAGATTGGTTATGCTGCTGAAATGAAGTGGACATTTTTCTGAGGGGAACGATGAACACGTACTTTTCGCCTGCCCGTGCGGCACTTCTGCTTGCTGTTGCGATAGCTCTTCCGGCAGGAAGCGCATTCGCCAAATCCGCTTGCGATGGTGTGACGACAACGCTCACCAAACAGCAGAAAACAGACTACAGGTCTTTCATCGCGCAAAGTCTCGGCAAGAAAGTCAAACCGGCTTCCGTCAGCATCGAGAGCTTCATGCAATATGGCAACTGGTCCGTCGTCTATGCGGATGTTCCGGTGGCCGATCCCGGCTATTTCTTTTTCGACCTTTCCAGTAAACCGCCGAAACTGAAAGACATCTGGGGCGGGATGGCTGAAAGAAACGAGATACCCGATCTTGTCAAATGGGCGGAAAAGCTGGGCGCCAACAAGGAAATTGCCGCCTGCTTTGCCGATACGGCAACCGCTTCGTAAGTTCGAGAAACCTACACTCAACTTTCACTGACCCAATTGACGCCAGTGCCCGTAAGATGATTGACGGAGCAACGCAAACTTGCCACCTACTCATCACGCAATTTTTGAATCCAAGGTATAATTATAATGCAGTTTACCAAGGCATTTATAGCTGGCTTTGCCGGTGTCATCAGCAGCCTCCTTACATGCAATACCGCCACAGCAGAACTCATGAATCTGCGCGTGAGTAGCACATCCATGATGCCCGTCTTTGGGCCAGGCGATGTCGTCGCTGCAACCAGCTATAGACCACAGGAAAAGATCGAGCGCGGCGATCTCGTCGTCTATACTGTTGACTACGTTTCGAAGGAATTGTCGGGCGATGTACCGATCAAAGCTGAATTCCTCGGGCGAGTGATCGGGCTGCCCGGTGAAACGGTCAAAATCGAGAACGGCATACCGCTTATCAACGGAAAAGCACTCGCAACAACGAAGATCACATCAACAATTGATGATGGATGCCCTGAAGAAACCGTGTCGAACTCTTATTATCAGTGCCGTTTCGTGCGTGAGACAATACCGGAAGGTAAGAGCTATGTTCTTCTGAATACGGTCGATCATGGCTTTATTGACAACGTCAAGGAGAAGGCACTCGCTCGCGGCCAATATTATATCATGGGAGACAATCGCGATAACGCCAACGATAGCCGAGGAAAGTATGTTGGCCTCGTATCGAAAGACCGGATCAAGGGCAAGATTCGTATGGTGTCTGCATCAGTCCGCAAGCCAGACCGGGAGTGGCGATTGGAAGGTTTTCCAGGCCTGAAGTGAACCATCCTCCAACCACACTTAATCGTGCTTCACTGACCAGCGTTCGATATCCGCGCTCTGCCCGATCAATGCGAGGCCGTTGGCGATGGAATCGAACTGGTTCGAGCTCGTCACCACGGCGTCGGGAAAGCGGTTTTCAAACACCGTGCGGATGACCGGCACGAAAGATGTGCCGCCGGTCAGGAAAACACGGTCGATAGACGAGGTTTCCAGCTCCGCTTTATCCACCGCCTGCTGCACCGACTGTTCAATCTGGCGCACATCGTCAGCGATCCAGTTTTCGAAATCGTTGCGCGTGATGTCGGAGCGGATTTCGAAATCGTCGGCTTTAAAGTGCAGTTCCGACATGCGCTGCGATGAAAGCCTTACCTTCAGGTCTGAAACGGCGCGGTATATCTCGTAACCGTAATCGTTCTCGATCAGGTTGATGAAATGTTCGAGCGGTTTCGGATCAACCGCTTGCCGGGCCAGTTCGTCCAGATCGCGAATGGTCGCTGGAGAGTTCATCAGGAACAGCGTGTTCCAGCGCGCAAAATTTGCATAATAATGGTTCGGTATGGTCAGCCTTTTGCCGAAGGACTGGTATTCCGTACCCTTTCCAAGCAGCGGCGAAACGGCATTGTCGATGATGCGATAGTCGAATGTATCGCCTGCAATGCCCAGACCTGTCTGGCTGAGCGGCGTAAAGCTGAGGCCATTCTTGCCCACTTCGAAGCGCACGATGGAAAAGTCGCTCGTACCGCCGCCGAAGTCGGCCACCAGAACGGTGGATGCTGCATTCAGTTCCTGCGCATAGAAATAAGCCGCGGCAACCGGCTCATAGACGTAGTGAATATCGGTAAAGCCGAACGCCCGGAACGCCTTCTCATAGCGCTGCATGGCCAGCGCTTCATCCGGCGAAGCGCCCGCAAAGATCACCGGCCTGCCGATAACCACGCGATTGCCCTTTGGTGGCAGGCGGTCGCCCAGCCGCGCGGCGACCGTTTCGAGGAAGGTCGCCAGAATATCCTCGAACTTGAACCGCTTGCCGAAAACCGGCGTATCGGTGAAGGATTTCGATGCCGCGAATGTCTTGAACGATTGCAGCATACGCGTGGAATGCGGCGCGTTGACGAACGCGTCCATCGCCCAAGGTCCGCTTTCAACGGTGCGCTCGCCGGTTTCGCGATCTTGCCAGAAGCAAAGGATCGAGCGGTAGCCGGTAATATCCACGCCATCCTTCGGCACGCTCAGGACGACCGTGGTTCCATCGGGTGCAGCCACGGACAGAACGGTGTTCGTCGTGCCGAAGTCGATGCCCAATGTCACGCCGTCAAAACGGCTCTGGTCAGCCTTCGTCATCACTACACCTTCTTTGGAGAAAACCGGAGAGCGGGCGAATTAGCAGCCGCGCAAGCCAAGCTCAACCTGAAATTACCAAATTAAATGCCGGTTATGATCACGATCGCGATCATCGCGGTCCAGATGAGAAAAAATTCCGGTCGCGCAAATGTTAATGCGTGTTTCCAAAGTTTACATGACCTCCTTCTTCTGCCTGTTAGGTTTCACCGCCGCATCTGGAGTGGTTCGTCTTTCACTCATATCCCCTGAACTGCTCCGCTTATTTGTTTTCACCGCCTTCGCAATGCCCGGATGTTTTCGATCCGGCTTCGCTATGCTCAAGGTTACCCAACAAATGAAAGCGATACTCATGGCGTTTCTCTCACGTACGGTTCTTGCCACTGTCCTCCTTTCGACCAGTGCGCTTCCCCACGCTGCAAATGCTCAGGAGACAGCCAATCAGCCGATAGCAAGTGGCTATCACAGCAGCGGTCAGGCCACCGCAGAGGTGAGCGGCGTCGTGGCAGATGGCGACAAGCTGACCGTCAAGGTCCGTTTCATCAATGCCAAGGAAGGCGGAAGCGTTTCGACAACGCTTTATACCGCGCTGTCGGACAAGGATTACGAGAATGACTATTATCTTCTCGCAGGCGACAAGAAATATCTTCTGCTGAAAGATTCCGAAGGCAAACCGCTGGCTCCGGCATCGGTTTCTCTTTTCGGCAATGGCCATGTTGTGGGCGTCTGGCATGGCGTCTTTCCCGCGCCACCGAAGGGCCAGAAGGTGACGCTCTATATCAAGGGGGTCGAGCCGCTCGGGCCTTTCGCTGTTCCCGCCGAATAGGGGCTGGCCATGACCAATCAGATCAAAGGTTGCATCGCTCTCGGCCTCGCCCTGCTTTGCCTGCCATCCGTCGCGACCGCGCAGAATACAAGCGCAGACAACAGCGCTTATATCCGTGATCTTGTGCCCGAAATCCGCGATCTGGTTTCGGCATCGGGCAGCACCGATGGCAAGGCGCGTGGCCTGTCCGGTGCGGCACAGGAAATTGTCGAGAAGAGCGGCAATATCACCATGCGGGAAACCGAGGACAGCATCGTCCTTTCCGTGACGAGCGATGTTCTGTTCGATTTCGACAGCGCCAAACTGACCGGCAAGGCCAAGGCGACGCTGACCGATATTGCCAAAATATTGGAAAGCATGCCGGATTCCGCAGTCCGTGTGGTGGGCTATACGGATTCCAAAGGGGCCGACAGCTACAACGATAAACTGTCGAAAAGCCGCGCCGATGCGGTCACCAAATTTCTCGTCAATAATGGCGTTCAATCGGCACGACTGAAACCGGAAGGGCGTGGCGAAAGCGAACCTGTCGCACCCAATGAAATCAAGGGCAAGGACAATCCCGACGGACGGGCACAGAACCGGCGTGTCGAATTTGTGCTGCCGAAAACCTAAGGGCAGGATCTATACCAAACGCAACTTCCGGCATGATGCCGGAAGTCGGCAATCTCTGCCTTCAGATATATTAGTAATAGCTTATTTTCATGCAGGACTGACGCCCTAATTCTCGATTGCCGGACTTGGCATCAACGTCAATTAGGAAACCGTCTCATGAGCACAAAACCAACTATCGTACTTGCGCATGGTTTCTGGGGAGGGGCAGCCCATTGGAGCAAGGCCATCCTCGCACTTTCCCGAATGGGACATGACAAGATAAGAGCCGTGGAGATGCCTCTGACGTCGCTTGCCGACGATGCCGAGCGTTTGAGCAAGATGACCGTACAGCAGGAGGGTCCGGTACTTCTGGTCGGGCATTCCTATGGTGGTGCGGTCATCACACAGGCAGGTGATCTGCCGAATGTGGTGGGGCTGGTTTACATTGCTGCCTTTGCACCAGATGCAGGCGAAAGCCCCGGCGGCATCAGTCAGGAACATCCACCTGCGGCATTCCCCAATCTGGCTCCTGACAGCGATGGATATCTCTGGATCAAATACGATAAGTTTCACGAAAGCTTCTGCCAGGATTTGAGCGCCGACGAAGCTCTGGTCATGGCAATCACGCAGAAGGCGCCCATCGCAAATACATTTGGTGACACGATCACAGCACCGGCATGGAAGAAGAAGCCAACCTGGTATCAGATATCGAGCCAGGACCACATGATCGCGCCGGAAAACCAGAAGCGAATGGCCGAACGCATGAACCCGCGCAAGACCATCACACTGGATGCAAGTCATGCCTCGCTTGCATCAAGACCCGACGAGGTCGCCGGATTGATCGCCGAGGCCGCAAACAGCGTCTCGTGAGAATCGAAAAGCAAAAAGCCCGGATCGCTCCGGGCTTTTTGTGTGTCAGCTTATTTCTTTTTCTTCGCGCGGCCTGCGAACGGATTGTCCGAGGTGCGCAATGAAAGCCTTATCGGCACACCCGGCATATCGAAAGTCTCACGCAGGCCGTTGATGAGATAGCGCACATAGGATTGCGGCATCGCATCGGGACGCGAGCAGGACACGACGAAGCCCGGCGGACGGGTTTTCACCTGCGTCATATATTTTACCTTCAGGCGGCGGCCAGAAACTGCCGGTGGCGGCTGGTGCGCGATGACGCCAGCCAGCCAGCGGTTGAGACGTCCGGTCGAAACGCGGCGGTTCCAGATTTCGTGGGTCTTGACGACATTCTCCATGAGCTTGTCGATACCCTGTCCACGCTCGCCGGAAATCGGCACGGCGCGAAGCCCGCGCACCTGCGGCAGCAGGCGAGCCGTCTTCTCGTAAAGATCGGCCAGAACCATCTGGCGGTCCTCGATCAGATCCCATTTGTTGAACGCGATGATCGGCGCACGGCCTTCACGGATGATGAGATCGGCAATTTGCAGATCCTGTTTTTCAAACGGGATCGTCGCATCGAGAACGATGATAACGACTTCCGCAAAACGGATCGCACGCAGGCCGTCAGCAACCGAAAGCTTTTCGAGCTTTTCCTGCACGCGCGACTTGCGGCGCAGACCGGCGGTATCGAACAGCTTGATCTTGCGGCCACGCCATTCCCAGTCGACCGAGATCGAGTCACGGGTGATGCCTGCTTCCGGTCCGGTCAGCAGGCGGTCTTCACCGAGCATCGTATTGATGAGCGTCGACTTGCCAGCGTTGGGTCGGCCGACAATGGCGATCCGCAGCGGCTTGGTCGCATCATAGGCCGGGATTTCTTCTTCATCCGGGTCTTCGATGTCATCGCCGATCAGTTCACCGACAGCCTTCGGCGTGAAAACCTCGTCTGCGGTTTCCTCTTCCTTCTCGTCGGCGAAGACACGCTCTTCGCCCAGAAGCTCGACAATGGCATCACGCAGGTCTGGCATGCCCTGACCGTGTTCGGCAGAGATCGGGCACGGTTCGCCAAGGCCAAGCTGGAAAGCGTCATACATGCCGGATTGCGCGCCGCGCGCTTCCGCCTTGTTGGCGACCAGCACGACCGGCTTGCCGGAACGGCGCACCACTTCGGCAAAGGTGCTGTCGGTCGGCGTCAGGCCGTTCTTGGCGTCGACGACAAACAGGATCACGTCGGCTTCCTGGATGGCAGCCTCGGTCTGGGCGCGCATGCGCGCTTCCAGGCTGTCATTGGCAGCTTCTTCAAGACCTGCCGTATCGATGACCTGAAACTTCAGATCGTAGAGCTTGGCATCGTGGATGCGCCGGTCGCGCGTGACGCCCGGCAGGTCATCGACCAGCGCCAGCTTGCGGCCGACGAGGCGATTGAACAGCGTGGACTTGCCGACATTGGGACGCCCGACGATGGCGACTGTGAAACCCATGGGAGAAGATAACTCCAGAAACCAGAGCGGTTCCGCTTTCAACCGAAACGTGGAACCGCTCTATTTATTTATCTTGACGCGCATCTTGTCCGAAAACCGCTTCGCACTTTTCGGGATGCGCTTTGATTTTCCCGCGCATCTTATCCGAAAACCGTTTCACACTTTTCGGGATGCGCTTGTTTTATTATGTGCTTTGCGCGTCAGGCACGTTGACACCCGCACTGCGCATCAGATCGAGCATCGTATTGGCGCGTTGGCGGATATTGGCCGGAGCAAGACTGTCATTGGCAATTTGCTGGAACAGTTTGACCGCATCATCGAACCGTTCAGCCTTCCAGGCAGCCAGACCCAACGCTTCCCGTGCGCTTGAACGCATAGGATTGCCGTCTGCGGAAAGCGTCTCGACGTGCTTGGCGACGTCGTCGTAGGAACCGCTGTCGACCAGCAGATAACCGGCACGCAGGCGCGCGACATCGCGAAGCGGTGCAGGCACGGCGTTATCGGCAGCAACCTCATCGAACGCCTTCACGGCACCCGCTGCATCGCCCTTGTCAGCGATAACCGATGCAGCGCGAAGACGCGCCAGTACCGGATAGGAGCCGTAGCCGGTCTTTTCCAGATCGTCGAGCGCAGTCAGCGCTTCGTCGTTTTTGCCTTCCGAGGCGAGGTCCAGTGCGGCGAGGAACTTGTCACCGGAAGCGGAAGCCTTGCTGTCGACCCAGTGCTGATAGCCGACCCAACCAGCTGTTCCCAGAACAATGGCCACAGCGCCGCCGATCAACAGCGGACCGAAATTCCGCCAGATCTGCTTTGCCCGTTCCGAACGGATTTCCTCGTTTACCTCGCGAATGAAACTGTCGTCTGCCATGGACCTGCCACTAAAGCCAAATTGATGTTCGTATTTGTTCGTTCTGGCGCTTTTAGTCGCATTTCGCGCGATATGTAAGACCCGTCAGCGAAATAAGCCGAAACACGTGTCACAAAGTGCATTTCGGTCCGACAATAGCCTTATTCAAGAACTAGCAACGGAATTTCTGGAACTATTCCTCTTCCCCCCTCGTTTCGTGGTCCATGCGCATCCTGTCCCCCCGCCCTGTTCTTTTGTCCGCCCTGGTTCTGGCTACCTGTGCCGCACAGGCGGAACCGGTATCCACAAAGCCGCAATATGTGCTGATTTCCTTCGATGGCGCACATGACAATGCACTATGGACCCGCTCGCGCGAGCTGGCGAAGAAAAACAACGCCCATTTCACCTATTTCCTTTCCTGCGTCTTCCTGATGACCAAACAGGACCGGCGCGATTACAAGCCGCCCCATAAGCGGGCCGGTTCGTCCAATGTCGGCTTTGCGCTCAGCCGCGACGAAGTTGTCGCCCGCCTTGGCAATATCTGGCAGGCCCATCTGGAAGGCAACGAGATCGCCAGCCATGGCTGCGGTCATTTTGACGGCACCGACTGGTCAACCGCCGACTGGGACAAGGAAATCAAGGAGTTCCGCCGCATTACCGCTGACGCCTACAAGAATAATGGCATCAGTGGCGAGCCGGAAGGCTGGCGTGATCTTGCGCTGAAGGGCATCGACGGGTTTCGCGCGCCCTATCTCGCCGCATCGAAGCCGGTGCAGGATGCGCTCAAGGCAAACGGTTTTCGCTATCAGGCATCGTCCATCACGCGCGGCCCTGAAGAGCCGACCCTTGCCGGTCAGTTTGCTTCATTTGGATTGCCGCTTGTTCCGGAAGGCCCGTCGCAGCGCCCTATCGTGGCAATGGACTATAATCTTTATGTCCGTCACTCGAAGGGCAAGGAAGCGCCGCAGCAATCGGCGGCTTTCGAGGAACGAGCCTACAAGGCTTTCCGCACGGCATTCGACAAGCAATATACCGGCGAGCGCATTCCGCTCCAGCTCGGCTTCCATTTCGTGCTGATGAATGATGGCGCCTATTGGCGCGCCATGGAGCGGCTCGTGACGGAAGTCTGCACCAAGCCCGACGTCAAATGCACAACCTACAGCGATTATCTGGACAGTCTCGACAAGGATGCCGTCCATGCAAGCCAGAACAGGTCGTAATCGTCCCCTTAAGCTGAAGGCGTTGCATCAAGATTTGCCTGATCGAGCCACGGCAGCGGCTCGTCGCGGATAACCGCCTCGAAAGCTCTCAGACGCTTGTAGATCGACAGCAATTCGATGATCGTCGTCCATGAGTTGACGAGATACTGGAACGATCCCTGCACCTGCGAAAAGACATTCGTGATCTGGTTCATGAGGCCAAGCGTCAGCTTGCCAGCCACAATCGACGGAACAAGGATCAGCGTCGGGAAAATATTATCGGCCTGAATATAGAAAATGCGGGCGACGTTGAAATAGACATAGTGGAAATAGAGCCGGAAATAATTGTGCCGGACATTGCGGAACAACTCGCCCAGCGTGACCGGCTGGGCGCGATCCGCATGGTCTTCACCATAGACCAGTTCCTTGCGGTAGGCCGCTTCGACGCGCTGATTATTGAACTCCAGCCCCGGCAGCTTGATACCAACCAGCGCCAGAAAACCGGTG
Organism: Brucella anthropi ATCC 49188; assembly: GCF_000017405.1. Lineage (NCBI taxonomy): Bacteria > Pseudomonadati > Pseudomonadota > Alphaproteobacteria > Hyphomicrobiales > Brucellaceae > Brucella > Brucella anthropi. Next base: position 519,071 of record NC_009667.1, on the reverse strand, counting down.
CCGAAAGCAGCCCAGAAAATCGCTGCCACGACCAACGCATGCGGCACCATGCCAACCACCGGCAGCTCACTGACCTTTTCCGAAAAACTGAACAGGACCGGCAGAAAGGCAATCAGCGTCATCACCGATTTGACGAGGCTGACACCAAGCTGTTCCAGCGTCGTGGAAAAGCGCATCGTGTCTTCCTGCACGCGCTGTGCCGCACCTTCGATGGAACGCAGTTTCGGCCAATGACTGACGTAGTATTCATTCATCGCCGAACGCCAGCGGAAGATATAGTGGCTGACGAAAAACAGGCTCAGAACACCGACAGTCACACCGATAAAGGCTATTTCGGCAAATGTGACCATGCCCCAGTAAAAGTCGGAGGCGCTGACGGCTCCGGGCGATGTGAGTGCCTTTTGAACCAGATCGTAGAACGGCCCATACCAGGCATTGACCGCAACGCTGACCTGCACGCCGAAATAGGTAGTGAACAGGATCAGTGCCGATCCAAGTATGGACCAGCGTTGCCACGGGTGCGGTGAAAACCAAGCCCAGAAAAGATAGAAGGCGAATGTCGCCACCGCGAAATATATATAGAACCAGAGAAACGGCGCCGACCAGAACAGGCTCGCACCGATAATCGGCGCTGCGTCTTGCGCCAGGGGTGGCAGGCCGAATATGGCACCCAACCTTTCCCCTCCTTCATACCAGCCAAGCACTGCAAGCAGGCTCCAGACGAGCGCGGACCAGAAGAACAATTTCGGGCGGGGAAAGAACGACACAAACACTGAATTTCAGTCCAACTTCGTGAGGAATTTTCCGCATATGAAGCCGGTTCTCGCGCCTTTACCAGTTAAATTCCTGTAAGGTTTCAGCCCGATGTTCTGGCGGCGCGTCCTGCCATGATGCCAAGCACCGCGACGACCACCAGCGAGAGCGCTGCGGCCAGACTTGCCGAAGTAAACGAACCGGAACGCTGCGCCATGAAGCCAGCCACCAGCGGGCCGATGATCTGGCCAATGCTGAAGCAGACCGTCATCCGCGCCAAAGCGCGTTTTGGCGAAGCCGGTGCGAGTGTACGGGCGATCTGCAATCCGAACGCCGTCAATGCCATGAAAGTGATGCCCAGAAGCGCGCCGCCCACCAGAGGCCCGAGCGGTGGAGCCAGAACCACGCTCGCGGCAACGCCGACAGCCTCCAGAATGGCCGTCAGGGCAAATGCATTGAAAAGGCCGAATTTCCTGGCAGCCGGTGCCCACAGCCAGATCGAGGGCGCAGCCGTCAGGCCGGTCACCACCCACACAGCCGCTTCCATCAGCGGGCCGCCATCGGTCGCGCGCACGATTGCAATCAGGAACGTTGCCGTGATCACGTAGCCAAAGCCGAAAATGCCATAGGCCAGCGCCAGTGCGTTGAAGGCGAAGCTCTTGGGGAGCGGCGGTTCACGCGTGCCACTGTTTCCGCCAACCGGCCCTTCCCTGACGAAAGCGCCAACCAGAACAACCATGACGATGGTCAGAACCGCAGCGCCGATCCAGTCGGCACGCCAGTCAAGCCCGGCAAAACGGATCAGCGCCACAAGAACGGCAGAGAGTGCGATACCACTGCCTACACCGCCGAAATGCAGGGCTCCAAGCCCCGCTCTTTCCGCCGCCGTGACATGGCTCAGCACGATTGCCGTGCAGAGGATCATCGTCACCGCACTGATGAAACCCGCCGCAAAGCGGATGATGGAGAACAGCCAGACACCGTCAAAAAACGCCATGGCAGCGCACAGCAATCCGCTGATGATCAGGCCCGCAATCACGCTTTTCCGCTCGATGCCCGCGGACCATCCATAACCGGCAACGACTGCCCCCAGCAGATAGCCGATATAATTGGCCGATGCGATAAAGCCTGCATCGGCGGCAGTGAAGCCGATATCAGCCATCATTCCCGGCAGGATCGGCGTATAGATGAAACGCCCGATCCCCATGGCTGCGGCCATAGCCAGAAAGCCGCCGAAAGCATAGCGGACGGCAGTGCGATGTTGTGGGGATGCGGGCTTGGTCATTTCCAGGGAGGTCTCGGTCATTGGCGGGAAAATAAACCTCAATCATCCAAGGACAATTGAATTTTTCTGATCGGACCGATCACGACTATTGAGCCTCCATACGCGCTCGCCCTCCTTGAAGCTTGCCCCCGGTTGTTTGGGTTTGTGCCCCTGTGGGACCACCCTACAATCGATGCATGATACTCGTTAGGGAGGATCGGGATGAATAGATCGGGCATATCCGCCTGCCTGTTGGCAGTTGTAGCAGTTGCGTCAGCGGGGGGCGTTCAGGCGAAAGAACTGACAACGATGAACGAAGTTCGTGACGCATTGAATGCCTGCTGGTCTCCACTCTCGGATAGCAAAAACTCTTCCGTTACCCTGCGCTTCAGCTTCAAACGGGACGGAAACCTGAAAGGACCGCCATGTGCCAGCGCAATCAATGTTCAAGGTGATGACAAGACAAGAAAAGCATTTGTAATAGCTGCCATCGAAGCAGTCGAAAGATGCACCCCGTTGAAGCTCGCTCCCTCTCTTGCACACAGTATCAGCGGGAGCGTCTTCACCATGCGGTTTCATTCGTCTGATTAATCAAGACATCTGCTTTCAAATATGGCCTTGCGAATCACATAAGTGTGTGCTTATGTGATTGCATGAATGAGAATGATATATTCCACGATATATTCAGGGCACTTGCCGACCCGACCCGCCGGATGATTTTCGAGAAGCTGGCATCGGGTAGCATGAATGCCAGCGCGCTGCGGCAGGGTATGGAGATCAGTCAGCCAGCCATGTCGCAGCATCTGGCTGTGTTACGCAGCGCGGGGCTGGTGCGTGAGGAACGCGAGGGACGCTTCGTCAATTACGAAGTCGATCCGAACGGGCTGACGCTCATCGCCAACTGGCTTGCAAAGTATCGCGCCTACTGGCCGGAACGTATCGACGCTCTCAAAACCTTGCTGAAGGATATGGACCAATGACCGACCGGCAGGAAGAACCACGCGAGAAAGGCATTGAGCTTGAATATGAGCTGGATGCTGCGCCGCAGAAAGTGTGGCGCGCGATCAGCATTCCGGAGTTTCGCGAAAACTGGCTTCCATCCGAGGCGTTGGCCGATCCGGAGCCAGCATCCTGCAAGCCCGGTGAGGAGATCAGTTACCGGATGCGGGAAAGCGAACCGCCCTTTCTGGAAAGTATGGTCACGTTCCGCATTGTGCCAGGCGTTTCCGGCGGCACCTTTCTGCGCGTCATCCATGAACTGAACGACACGCGCCTGAAGCGCACTGCGGCAGTTGCCGCCAACAGCAACCGGGCGCCGATGATGCGCGCCGCTTGACCGCCTGACGCTCTGAAACTCTAAAAAAAGAGGAGTTCGCCGATGCGCGAAACGATGCAACTCGTCCCTATGGTCGTGGAACAGTCGAGCCGTGGCGAAAGATCATTCGATATCTATTCGCGTCTGCTGCGCGAAAGGATCATCTTTCTCAATGGCGAAGTGAATGACACCGTATCCGCGCTTATCTGCGCACAATTGCTGTTTCTGGAAGCGGAAAATTCCAAACAGCCGATCAATCTCTATATCAACTCGCCGGGCGGCGTTGTGACCAGCGGCCTCGCGATCTATGACACAATGCGCTATGTCCGTGCGCCAGTGCACACGCTTTGCATGGGGACGGCCCGCTCGATGGGCTCTTTCCTGTTGATGGCAGGGGAACCCGGTCATCGCGCGGCCCTTCCCAACGCAAACCTGCTTGTCCACCAGCCCTCCGGTGGCTTTCAGGGGCAGGCATCGGATATCTTCATCCATGCCGAAGAAGCGCAACGAACCAAGCGGCTGATGACGCGTCTTTATGCCGAACATTGCGGTCGCACCTATGAAGAGGTGGAACGCGCCCTTGACCGCGATAATTTCATGACTGCGGAAGCCGGTCTCGAATGGGGGTTGATCGACCGCATACTGGAACGGCGTGAAGTTTCAGCGGCGTGACGCTTTTGAAGCGCTGCTGCATCTATGCCGCTGTTGGTTTTTCTTCGGTCGTTCGTCTGGTGACGGGAACGCTGTCCGGAATATCGGAATGAAGGAAATGCAGAAGCGTATCTTGCATCGATGACAGTCGGTGTGCGCTATCTCGCCAGCCGAACGGAATGTCTTTTGGCATGGGCGGAATCCGGCTTGGCTCCTGCCCTTCCTCCAGCTCGCAATTGGCGATGACAACCTGCAAGGCCTCCGTCAGCCAGGGCGGCGGTGGAGCCTCCTTCTTTCGCAGCGCATTGCCCAGCGCTTCACCGAACAGCAGCGCCGATGCGTAAAGGCGGATGCCACGCCGGTCGTACCGACCCGCCATTTCCGTAACCTCGCGCGCCACCAGCCGACCACGCAGCGACCAGCGCGCATTGCTGCGCGCCAGCGCAATACCGTCGCCGAGGGCGATCACTGCCCGGTGCGCGGATGTGAACTGGTTGATTGCACTTTGGGCGCGCACGAGGTCCTGTTTTTCGAGCGCCACTGCCGATTGCTTGAGTCCGTTGGCAAGACGGTCAAGCAGGCCGCGGACGGCCTTGTCGATCAGCAGCACGGGGCTTGGCGTCATCAATATCTGGCTGAACAGCAAGCCGACACCGGCACCGACCAGAACATCGACCAGCCGCGTTATTCCGGCGACCTGCGGTCCCATGGCGAGAACCAGAATCGCAGAGACGCCCGACTGGATGGCAATTGCCGGAGCCATGCCGAAAGAGGTCGCCAGAACCATGGCAACGAATGTCACTATGCTTGTGTGGAAAACCGGAACCGTTTCAGGCAGTAGCAGAGAAAGCTCGCCGACCAAGACGCCTGTCGTGACGCCGACCATCACCCCTATCGCCTGCTTGCCATGGTTGGGCAGGTTCGGCGCCAGGCAAATCACCGCCGTTACCATGGCAAAGACTGGTTTCGGCTGCCCCAGCGCCAACTGGCAGATCAGCCATGCGACACCGCCTGCAAAGGACGCGATCAGGGAGTCACGCCAACTTACCGACCATTGCTGAACGACCTTATTCGCGCGCTGCCGCATAGATCTCTCCATCTGCTTATCGGCAGCTATCTATGGCAGCGCTCCTCTGCCTCAAGACTTGAAGAAACTTTCGTATAGTTCCGGCTTGAAACCGACCGTCAGCTTTCCGTCCTTGTCTAGAACCGGACGTTTGACCATGGATGGCTGTGCCAGCATCAGCGCCCGCGCCTTGGCGGCATCGACGTTTTGGCGTTCTTCCTCGGGCAGTTTGCGAAACGTCGTTCCGGCCCGGTTGAGCAATTGTTCCCACGGAACGCTTTTCAGAAAGTGGTCGAGCGTTTCGCCGTCGAGCCCTTCCTTCTTGTAATCGTGAAATGCGTAGTCGATGCCATGGTCTTCAAGCCAGGTGCGCGCCTTCTTCATGGTGTCGCAGTTCTTGATACCGTAGATGGTCACGCTCATATCCGACTCCTTTGATCGTTTAGAGCGTGATGTTTTCAAGTTGAACCATTATCCCACTCTAAACTTTTGTTTGAGCATGATTTTATCCGAAAACCGGTTCCCACTTTTTGGAATCATGCTCTAGCCGCGATCAAAGGCTATCGAAACACCGGTTTCAACCTTTAAAGCGTGTTGCATCTTACTATATTCAGGGAACACGCTTTAAGCTTTTGTTTTCACGCATGTCTTTATCCCAAAACCGGTTCCCACTTTTGGGAGACATGCTTTATCTGGAATCGTGAAAGATTATGCCCAGCGTATGCCGCTGGCCGGAGCGGATGCGGCTGACACCGTGCCGCATCTTGACGCGATAATCGCCGCGTGTGCCCTGCATCGGACGGTCATTGACCGCGAAAACCACGCCGTCGCCCTGCCGGAGCGGCACGACTTCCGCACGGCTCTGCATCCGGGGGCGCTGTTCGGTCAGCACGAATTCCCCGCCCGTAAAATCCTTCTCCGGTTCGGAAAGCAAAATCGCAACCTGCAACGGAAATGCGATATCACCGTAAATATCCTGATGCAGGCAATTATAGTCGCCCTCTACATATTGCAGGATGAGCGGTGTCGGACGGGTCTGTCCTGCCGCGTGGCACCGGTCCAGAAATTCGTCATGGGTCGGAGGAAAACGGACATCCGATCCCAGTCTCTCACTCCATCGATTGGCGATGGGTGCAAGCTGCGGATAGAGCGTCTGGCGCAGATTCCAAATTAAGGCAGGAATGGGATTTGCGTAATATTTGTATTCTCCGCGCCCAAAACCGTGTTTTCGCATCGAAACAACGGTTCGAAATGCGGCCAGATTGTAGTAGCCGGCGGCTAATTCGCGGCAATCCTGTGGCGAAATTATGTTCCTGAGGATTGTGGCGCCGAACTCATCCAGTTCGGCGCCAATTTTTTGCCAGTCATAGGCGGCGATATTATCCGCGAGCATGGGTTCATTTCTGTTCATGCCTGGCTCTCCCGCTCCAGGAGATCGCGCTTGCGCTCGACGCCCCAGCGATAGCCGGAAAGACCGCCATCGTTGCGCACGACCCGGTGGCACGGAACCGCGACAGCAATCTTGTTGGCCGCACAGGCCTGTGCCACCGCCCGCACCGATTTCGGCGCGCCGATGCGCTCGGCAATATCAGTGTAACTCACTGTTTTTCCCGCAGGAATTTCGCGCAATGCCTGCCAGACGCGCTGCTGGAAAGCGGTTCCCTGCAGGTCGAGTGGCAGGTCGAGGCCAATGCGTGGCGCTTCGACGAAGCCGACCACCTCGGCCACCATGTTCTCGAAATCGCGGTCCGCGCCGATGAGATTGGCCTGCGGAAAACGCTTTTCCAGATCGCGGATCAATTCTTCCGGGTCGTCCCCCATCAAAATGGCACAGACGCCCTTGCCGCTTGCGGCCACCAGAACGGCCCCGAGTGACGACTGACCGATGGCAAAACGAATATCCGCATTCTTGCCACCTTGCTTGTAAGCCTTTGGAGTCATTCCCAAAATCCCATCCGAAGCCTCATAAAATCGGCTGCTGGAATTGTAACCGGCATCATAGATGGCGTCGGTTACACGGATTTCCGGTGCATCGAGCGCCGCCCGCATCTTCTTTGCACGATGCGCATTCGCATAGGCTTTCGGGGTCAGCCCCGTGAACTCCTTGAAAACACGATGAAAATGGGCAGGGCTCGCCTTCACGGAAGCCGCTATTTCTTCAAGGGAAGGCACCTCTTCCGCCATCTCAATGAAGCGGCAGGCGGCAGCTACCATATCGGCGTAACGCGTGCTGTTTTGCGTCGCCAAGGTTTCGGAGAGATGCGGCTTGCAGCGCATGCATGGCCGGAAGCCAGCGCGTTCTGCATCCTCGCAACCGTCGAAGAACTGCACATTTTCGCGTTTTCCACGCCGCGACGGGCATGATGGACGACAATAGACGCCCGTAGTGCGCACCGCATAGACAAATGCACCGTCCGACGCCTTGTCGCGGTCGAGCACTTTCTGCCAGCGGTTTTCATCAGGGTCGTGGGTCTTCATGGTCATAAGGTTCATGTCGGTATTCCTTCAATATGAGCATGAAGGAAGGCTAATGCCACCGCGTCGAAGCTACACTCCGCTGCTTGCTTTCAAATTCGAGACGATATCGTTGCACGTTTTGTCCGCAAGTGAGAACAATTCGGCAATCAGCTCCATCATCTGGCCGGACAGAAACTTGCCTCAACGCACAGTAAAATCAAATCCAGCAACAAAACAGAGAATCAATAAATCTCCTCCCCCGGAAGAAATACTAGATTTAATTCGACCGCCAATCCGATATTATTTATCGATTAAAATACATTTTCAATAGCACCAAGGAATTTAGAATGGTTAAACAGTTCACATGGGACCCGGATAAATCACAGGTATTTGATAGCAGCTATGAATCTCAAGAGAGCCTTTGCACCTCGGCTGTCTCCTTTTCCAAGGATAACGGAAGCAGCTTCGAGATGAATGCGCCGGGAAAAACGCTGACCTTGAAGCAATCCACAGCGACAGACATTGTTTCCTGGAACCCGACGGCAGACCAAGAAACTCCGGTAATTTCAGTAACCGGTGGAGAAGTTATCTTTGATTTCGCGGGTAATGCACAAACATTATATGTTTATAATCCATTCGGTGACGAAACAATAAAAATACTCAATGGCCGTTTTTTGGTACACAACGTATCAAGCTTTATATCAGAATCTGGGAGAATATATTTAGATGAAAACTCCCTCACACACATTCTAACCTCAGATGTAACGGATTTGACAGGATCAATTCTATATATAAATAGTAGCTCATTAAGTATAGATTCAGAAAATATAAAGTTCGGAGAATTCTCCATCAGCGAGTCGATACTCAATACAAATTCCAAAGTATTGGCGTTCGAGGGAAATGATATAAACATCACAAACAGTAAATTAGAATTTTATACAACTGAATTTTATACGAATGGGAAAATGGCTTTTGGCCAGAGAATAACAATACTAGACGCGAGTTTTATAATTTATTCTCAAAAGACATCTATCAGTAATTCTGAATTTGATATTTTTAATGCCAGCTTGCTAGAGATTAGCGGACAAAAGGATGAGGATTTTTCTGAAGGCGCGAGCTTCCGATTCAACTTCATAAAAGACAATGAATCTGGTCCGAATACATCTGAAATTCACTTCAACAATGGAAGTGCATTTCTTGCCAGCAGACTTGGTACTTACGGATTGATTTGCATTAATGGCGTGCCCCAGACCGGGACCAATTGGTCAAAGAATATTTCCTGGGAGATGACGTCGGACAGAGTTCTGATCGTAAAATTGCGCTAATATTCTCAAAGCATCGAAATACGTCTCCGGAGAGTGCGAAAGGATGCGATCGACAGACGATGAAGTGGCAAGACAGATATCGACCAGTTTGGCACTCTGGATTACCATTAACGGCCCGCAGCATTATCCGTTTTGAATCAAGAAAGGGCGGCATTTCAACTCCGCCCTTTCACAAATGGTATTGAATTAGGCCTTCCGCGCTTCCTTGATCGCTTCGATCAGTTCCGGCTCCTTCATGACCCCGCCATAGAGCTTGGTACCGATAACGAAGGAAGGCGTACCGCCGAAATTGAAGGCTTCGCCCTGATCCATGTTGCGCTCAAGAATGGCGTTGATGCGCTTGGAATCGGCTTTGTAGGCTGCATTGAGCTTTGCCGGATCAAGCCCACCCTTCTTCAGTGCCGTATCCACCTGTTCCGGCGTAAGACGACCGGGCGTTGCCATCAACGCCTCCATGGCCTTCACATAGTTGCCGGACTTTTCCGCAGCCAGAACGAGACGTGCGGCATAGGCCGACGTGTCACCGAAGATGATCCAGTCCTTCATGACAAGGCGAACATTGCCGTCATTCTTGACCACGCGCATCAGCTCGCCATGCCCCTTCTTGCAATAGGGGCATTGGTAATCGAAATATTCCACGATGGTCACATTGCCGTTCGGGTTGCCCAGAACCGGAATTTCCTTGTCGTAAAGCACTTCCGCAACCGTCGGCACGCGCTGTGCAAGGCTTTCGCCGCCTGAAATCGCAATCGTTGCGGCACCGGCTGCCGTTGCTGCCAGTATCTGACGACGATTCATCATGAGCTTGCTCCTTTCCCCGCCTTTGCTCCAGACTGGGATTTATCCAACACGACGACACGCGCACCGGCGGTGGCGCGCTTGTAGAGATCGAGAATGTCCTGATTGTAGAGACGGATGCAGCCGGACGATGCCGCCTTGCCGACGGACCAGGGCTCGTTGGTGCCGTGGATGCGGTACAGCGTGTCCTTGCCATCACGATAAAGATAAAGCGCACGGGCACCGAGCGGGTTGCGGATGCCGCCTTCCAGACCATTGGCGTATTTTGCGTAATGTTCCGGATTGCGCTTGATCATGTTGGCTGTCGGCGTCCAGCGCGGCCACTGCGACTTGTATGCAAGCTTGGCATCACCCTTGAAAGTCAGACCAGCGCGACCGACACCCACAGAATAACGGATCGCCTTGCCGCCCGGCTGCACGAGATAGAGATAGCGCGCATAGGGATCGACCACGATAGTGCCAACCGGCTCCGTCGTGGCATAATCGACTTCCCGGCGCAGATTGCGATCCGCAATCTTGCTGAGATCAAGTGCCGGAATGAGATTGCCGCGGTCGTTCACCGCGCCATACATGGTCTCATATTCGCTCTTGGCCGTTTGTACTTCCGGTGCCGGTTCGCTGACCGGTTCAACGGCAACAGGCTCCGGCGTGAAAGCAACAGTCTGCGGCATGGTAACGGCAATCGGTCGATCTGCGGATGCGGTCGTACATGCTGCGGCAGCAAAAGGCAGACAGGCAACCACAGCCATCCGTAGCAGCGATCTCCGTGCATCCGGCTTTTCATTCAGTACCATCAATTTCCTTGCCCCCGGGCCATCTTGAAATCCTTTATTTCTAGAGCATTTCCTGTTTTTCCTGAGCCATCGGAAATGCTCTATCTCTTTGTTTTTTTGCATTATCCGACGCAAAACCGCTTCGCAGTTTTGCTGGAAATGCTCTAGTCAGCGCTCACAAGGCCTACCGAACGTTCGATAGAGGCGGTCGTGACATCGCCCACCAATCTGGTCCCCTCCGGTTCTTTGCTGATGCGATCGAAGAAGATCATCGTCGGCGGGCCGGCGACACCAAGCTTTGCCATAAGATCGGCATTGCCGCTGGTAAGCTGCGAAATATCCGCCTTGATGAGCTGATAGTCGCCCAGCGCCTTCTTCACGCTCGCGTCGGGCAAAACCCGGCGCTCCACGGTGGAGCAGCTTACGCACCAGTCCGCCGTGAAATAGACAAGCGTCGGCTTGTCGCCGCGCGCTTCAACAAGTTTCTCCTGAAGGGAAGAAACAGTCTCGACCGGCGCAAATTGCAGCGCGGCCAGATTCTGGTTGCCGCCACGGTTACCGAATGCGGCCAGCGGTTGCAACGGGTCTTTTCCGCCCGAAGCCACGCCGAGCATCAAAATGACACCGTAAACGAAGGCTGCGGTGCCGATTGTGCGCGCCACAACGCTGCGCCCCGGAATCCTCAGAAATGCGAAACTTGCAGCCCCGAAAAGCAGGAGCGCCCACAGCACCATGTCCACGCCGGGCGGCAGAAGCGGGGCGGCCATGAAGATTGCGGTTGCCAGAAAACCGAAGCCGAAAATCTGCTTCACCGTTTCCATCCATGCGCCTGCGCGCGGAAGCGTGCCAGCGCCAAGCGTGGCGAACGCAATGAGCGGAAGTCCCTTGCCGATACCGAGCGCAAAGAGCGCGGAAGCGCCCAGAGCCACATTGGCCGTCTGCGCAATATAGAGCAGCGCGCCTGCAAGCGGAGCCGTCACGCAGGGGCCGACAATCAGCACGGACGAGAAACCGAGAATGGCTGCCGACCGCTTGGAACCTGTCCGCTGCTGGCCATTGGGGCCAGTACGCGACGAAATTGCGCTGACCCATGAATTTGGAAGCTGTATCTGGAACAGGCCGAACATGGAAAGCGCCAGAAGCGTGAATAGTCCGGCCAGTGCAAGCGCGGTCCATTTCGACTGCAGCACCATCTGCAGATTCTGCCCCGACCAGCCTGCAATTGCACCCACCACGGCAAAGCCCAGTGCGAGACTGACGACGTAGACGGCGGAAAGCACGAAGCCGCGCTTTGCCGTCAGCTTTTCACCTTCGCGGGCCAGCGTTCCGGCAAGGATCGGATAGATGGGAAACACGCACGGCGTGAAAGCAAGCAGAACACCGAAAGCCAGAAACGCCGCGATCACCAGCCCGGTGCCGCCCTGATCGAGCAGTCCTTCGACCATGCCTTTTTCGGGTGCAAGGGCAAACGCCGTATTCTGCTCAACGGTTGGCATAGCAGCTGGAGCGAAGACCGATGCCTGCGTCAGCGCTTTGGCCTTCTGCCCCATTTCGCTGGATATGGCGAGCGTGACCGGATCGACGGTTCTGGTTTCCGGACGGTAGCAGATGCCGTCTTCCTGACAGCCCTGATAGGTCAGTTCCACCGGCTGTGCATCTGCTTTCACACTTGCTGTGGCATGGGTGTAATAGACTTCAAGCCGTCCGAAATTCGGATCGTCCTTGGGCTGGCCGGGCTGCGTATCGACGGCAAGCGCATTTCCCTGCCCGTCCTTCGCCTCGATGTGATCGCGATAAAGATAGTAACCATCCGCGATCTGCCAGTTCAGCACGAGACGGCCATCCGTATCCTTCAGCACACTCAGGCGGAAAGCCTGATCGACCGGCAGCGGGTTCGCTGCCGATGCCGGGCCGAGCGCAAGAAACAAACTGATGAATAAGCCAGCGAGGCCCGTAAAGAAACGCATTACGATTTTCCGCATAAATTCGATTCGGACAAATTGATCATGTTGCAAAAGGCGAATGCTCCGGCCACCTTAAGACAGCCTTAAGCTGGCGCGGTGAAAAGCCCGTGTGCTTCTAATTGTCAATGAAGGCGGAAACAGGAACTCATGCGCATACTCGTGGTAGAAGACGACGCGATCCTCCTCGACGGACTGACCGTAGGATTGGGGCTTGCCGGTTTCACCGTGGATGCCGTTTCCAATTGCGGCGATGCGGAAGCAGCCCTTGCCGCCCAGAACTATCATGCCGTGGTGCTCGACCTGATGCTGCCCGATGGCTCGGGCCTCGACATCCTCAGAACGATGCGGCGCGGCCGCGACGAGACACCGGTGCTACTGTTGACTGCCCGCGATCAAGTGCCCGAGCGCATTGCCGGCCTTGATGCAGGTGCCGACGATTATGTCGGCAAGCCCTTCGACCTGCATGAGCTTGCAGCCCGCGTGCGCGCAGTCGCCCGACGCGGTGCAGGGCGCGCCAATGCCCTGCTTGAATGGCGCGGCGTGGAACTGGACCCGGCGGAGATGTCGGTGCTTCTTCATGGTGAACCCGTCAGGCTGACCCGACGCGAATTCTCGATCCTGCGCGCCTTGATGGAACGGCCGACCGCCACCTTCTCCAAATCCTCACTGGAAGAAGCGCTTTATGGCTGGCAGGAGGAAGTGGAGAGCAACGCAGTGGAAGTCCATATCCATCATCTGCGCTCGAAACTCGGTTCGGATTATATCGAAACGGTGCGTGGGGTCGGCTACCGTCTGGCAGGGGCAAGCGCATGAATTCCATCCGCAGCCGCCTGACCGGCATCCTGATCGGCGTTACCTGTCTCGTGTGGCTTTTCGCGGTGGTGTGGATCCATATCAGCACCCAGTCACAGCTTGAAAAAGTGCTCGATGCGCGCCTGATGGAGGCCGCACGCATGGTCAATTCGCTTCTGACCGAGCACCGTGTGGAGGTTGGCCCGGAAGGCGATGGCGGGCAATTGTCGCTGAAGCCAATGCCGGATTTTCCGCTTTATGACCGGCAGCTGTTCTGCCAGATATGGGCGCTTGACGGCAAGCTGGTGGGACGTTCCGAAAGTGCGCCCGGCGTGCGGCTCACCAATGTTGCAAACGGCTTTTCCGATACGGAAGTTGCGGGTGATCGCTGGCGTGTATTCGCTGTCGAAAATACCCAGCTCGGACTGCGTGTCATGGTCGGCGACAGCCTGAGCGTTCGTGAAAGGCTGGTGCAAAACGTCGTGGCGGGCCTCGTGCTGCCAGCCCTGCTGATGCTGCCGGTTCTGGCGCTCATGATCTGGCTGTGCGTGCGGCGGGGCCTCGACCCGCTGAGCCGCCTTGCATCCGTGCTTTCCAAGCGGCAGGCGCAGGATCTGCGCCCACTGCCCGAACAGAACCTGCCCAAGGAGATCGCACCCGCCGTCACCGCGCTGAACGGGCTTTTCCATCGCGTTGAAGAGGCGCGCGAGCGCGAGCGCAACTTTGCGATCTTTGCCGCGCATGAGTTGAAGACGCCGCTCGCCGGACTGAAGACGCAGGCACAGATTGCCGAAGGTGCGAAGGATGAAAAAATGCGCGCCAATGCGGTGCGCCAGATCGCGGCGGGCGTCGACCGCACCAGCCGCCTCACCAACCAGCTTCTGGATCTGGCAGCGCTTGAAACCAGCGATGAGATCGAAGCACCAGCATACGAACCGGTGTGCCAGCTTCTGGTTGCGGTATCCACCGACATGCGGATGCTCGCAGTCCAGCGCGGCATTTCCATCGAATTGCCAGACAACATGCCGCTGGTGCAGTTGCCCTCCCCGCATCTCTTCACGCTTGCTGCTCGCAACCTGATCGAAAATGCCGTCAATCACTCGCCCAGGGATGGCGCCGTGCGCTGCCGGATCGAAGCTGAAGCGGGCAAAGTCAGGCTCACTGTCGAGGATAATGGACCTGGCATTCCCGACAGCGAAATGCCGCATGTAACCGAGCGTTTCTTCCGTGGCGCACATCGCAACGAAACCGGCAGCGGCCTTGGCCTCGCAATTGTGAAAATGGCGGCAGAACGGATGGGTGGCGAATTGCAGCTGCAAAACCGCTCACAAGGCGGGTTAAGCGCATCAATCATCGTGCCGGGCACGATTGTCGAATGACATAATACTGCGTCCCGCATCATGATCCGGCTGAAGCGGAATATTGACGAATCCTGAGCAAGGCTCTCTTCCCTATTTTTCGGGCCTTCTGGCAGCTGTCTTTGATTTAGATCAATGACAGCTGCTCTCTAAGCGCTGATAGGAAACCTATCGCTATTGCTGTCTCATCCGAGATGGCTCTTGTCATGCGCTGCGAGGGGATTTCATGAACTACGCCGCTGGAACAGTCCTTTCCGGTCTGGGAGCACTTTTTGCCGTGCTTCTGGCCGGATTTTCCCATGATGAGCTGTTCAGAACCCATATGTGGATTCTGTTCGCTACACTGGCCATCTTCACCATTCTTCTGATGCGAAATGCCGATTACGGCCTGACGCCGAAAAAGGTCGACCAGTCCACCTATATGGACGGCCCGATCCGCTACGGCGTCATCGCAACGGTTTTCTGGGGAGTGACCGGTTTTCTGGTCGGTGTGGTTATCGCCGCGCAGCTCGCCTTTCCAGATCTCAATCTGGAACCTTACCTGAACTTCGGCCGCCTGCGTCCGCTGCATACCTCTGCGGTTGTTTTTGCGTTTGGCGGAAACATCCTGATCGCGTCATCGTTCTATGTCGTGCAGCGCACCTGCCGCGCCCGCCTCATCGGCGGCGATCTCGCATGGTTCGTATTCTGGGGCTATCAACTCTTCATCGTGATGGCTGCGACCGGCTATCTGCTCGGCATCACGCAGAGCCGTGAATATGCAGAACCGGAATGGTATGTCGACATCTGGCTCACCATCGTCTGGGTCGCCTATCTGGTCGTGTTCCTCGGCACGATCCTGAAGCGCAAGGAGCCGCATATCTATGTGGCGAACTGGTTCTACCTGTCCTTCATCATCACCATCGCCATGTTGCACATCATCAACAATCTGGCGATCCCGGTCTCCTTCCTCGGCGTGAAGAGCTATTCGGCTTTTTCCGGCGTTCAGGATGCTGTGACGCAGTGGTGGTATGGCCATAACGCCGTTGCCTTCTTCCTGACCGTGCCATTCCTGGCCATGATGTACTATTTCGTGCCCAAGCAGGCAGAGCGTCCGATCTACTCTTACCGCCTGTCGATCGTGCACTTCTGGTCGATCATCTTTCTCTATATCTGGGCTGGTCCGCACCATCTGCATTACACCGCCGTTCCCGATTGGGCGCAGACGCTGGGCATGGTGTTCTCCATCATGCTGTGGATGCCGTCCTGGGGTGGCATGATCAACGGTCTGATGACGCTTTCCGGCGCATGGGACAAGGTCCGTACCGATCCGATCATCCGCCTGATGGTTGCAGCTATCGCCTTCTACGGCATGGCGACCTTTGAAGGCCCGATGCTTTCGATCAAGGCCGTCAATTCGTTGTCGCACTATACGGACTGGACCATCGGTCACGTTCATGCGGGTGCGCTCGGCTGGAACGGCATGATCACCTTTGCCGCCGTCTATTATCTCGCACCGAAGCTGTGGAACCGCCAGCGGCTCTATTCGATCCGCATGGTCAACTGGCACTTCTGGCTGGCGACGCTCGGCATCGTTCTCTATGCGGCGGCCATGTGGGTTGCCGGTATCCAGCAGGGCTTGATGTGGCGCGAATACGACGATCAGGGCTTCCTCGTCTATTCCTTCGCGGAAACCGTGCTCGCCATGTTCCCATATTACGTCATCCGTACGCTTGGCGGCGTGCTCTACCTCGCCGGTGGCTTCGTGATGGCCTGGAACGTCTATCAGACCATTCGCGGCAATCTGCGCAACGAAGCCCCGATGGGCGGTGCGCAGCCTGCAACTGGCACCACCATGCAGCCTGCCGAATAAGGAGCGTGTGATTTATGTCGATACTAAAGAACCACTCCAAGCTGGAGAAAAACGCAACGCTGCTGCTGATCGCATCGCTCGCCGTGGTCACGGTCGGTGGCATCGTTGAAATCGCGCCGCTCTTCTATCTCGAGAACACAATCGAGAAGGTGGAGGGCATGCGCCCCTACTCGCCGCTGGAACTCGCGGGCCGTGACGTCTATGTGCGTGAAGGCTGCTACCTTTGCCACAGCCAGATGATCCGTCCGTTCCGCGACGAGGTGGAACGCTACGGTCATTACAGCCTTGCCGCGGAATCCATGTACGATCATTCGTTCCAGTGGGGTTCCAAGCGCACGGGGCCTGACCTCGCGCGCGTCGGTGGCCGCTATTCGAACGAATGGCACGTGCAGCACCTTGTCCGTCCGCGTGACGTGGTGCCGGAATCGGTCATGCCAAGCTACGCCTTCCTGAAGAACCGTCCGCTGGACGCCTCCAACATTGCTGGCAATCTGAAGGCCAATGTGGCGGTCGGTGTGCCCTACAGCCAGGAAATGATCGACAGCGCGCTGGACGATCTCAAGGCGCAGGCTACGCCCGATGCCGATACATCCGGTGTCGAGGCCCGCTATCCCAAGGCCAAGCTCGGTGATTTCGACGGCAATCCGCAGATGATCTCGGAGATGGACGCACTCATCGCCTATCTCCAGATGCTCGGCACACTGGTCGATTTCTCGACCTACGACCAGTCCCCCAAAGCGAGATAAAGCGGAGATTTAGCGATGGATTACAATACCATGCGCACGTTCGCCGATAGCTGGGGTTTGCTCGGCATGGCGCTCTTTTTCCTCTTCGTCGTCTTCTACGCCTTCCGGCCAGGCAGCAAGCAGATAGCCGACCACGCGAAGGACATTCCTTTCAAGGATGACGCAAATGACTGACAAGCAAATTGACGATGTCACCGGCGTAGCGACGACCGGCCACGAATGGGACGGCATCAAGGAACTCGACAATCCAATGCCCCGCTGGTGGCTGTGGACATTCTACGCCACCATTTTCTGGGCGATCGCCTATGTCATCGCCTATCCCGCCTGGCCGCTGATTTCCAGTTCCACCGGCGGCGTGCTCGGCTGGTCGAGCCGTGGCGCCTTCTGGGAAGAAACCGCCAAGATCGACAGCGAGCGCCAGGGCATTATCGACCAGATCAAGGCCAAGGACGTGCACGAGATTCTGGCTGATGAAAACCTGCGCCAATATGCGATTGCCGGTGGCGCTGCTGCCTTCCGCGTCAACTGCGTGCAGTGCCACGGTTCTGGCGCACAGGGCGCACCCGGCTATCCGAACCTCAACGATGACGACTGGCTGTGGGGCGGTTCCATCGACGACGTTCTGACGACCATTCGTCATGGTGTGCGCTCGAAGGACGATGCCGACACCCGCGTTTCCGAAATGCCGGCTTTTGTCGACGTGCTGGAACCACAGCAGATCCGCGATGTCGCGGCCTATGTGGTGAGCCTCTCCGGCACGCCGCACAATTCGGAAATGGTGCCGGAAGGCAAGAAGGTGTTCGCCGAAAACTGTGCTGTCTGCCATGGCGCGGATGCCAAGGGCCTGCGTGAGTTCGGTGCGCCTAACCTGACAGACGCCATCTGGTTCTATGGTTCCGGCGAGGACGCCATCGTGCGTCAGGTATCGCATCCCAAGCATGGCGTCATGCCTGCATGGGAAACACGCCTCGGCGATGCGACCGTCAAGCAGCTTGCCATCTTCGTCCATTCGCTGGGCGGTGGTGAGTAACAATCACTGCCCCCGCATCGGAACCGATGCGGGGGCAGATGCTCCCGGCTTAAACGGCAGGTCGGGATACACTTCAAACCACTGCATTGGAACGGACGGCGAATAACCACCCCGCTCTCAATTGTTGCAAGTGCGATCATTCCGGGAAACCAGCTTCTGTCTTTCCGGGATCACGCTTCAGGAGCAAGGCAAATGTCAGACGATGTCGAACGCATTGACGTTCAGGCAGTCAATTCCCCCAAGACCCGCCCCTCTAAGATTGGGCAGTCGCTTTATGCGGCGCGGGTGAAGATTTTTCCAAAGCGTGTGCAGGGCGAGTTCCGGCGCTTCAAATGGATTGTCATGCTCATTACACTGGGCATCTACTATCTGACGCCCTGGCTGCGCTGGGATCGCGGTCCCTATGCACCCGATCAGGCGGTGCTGATCGATCTTGCCAATCGCCGCTTCTATTTCTTCTTCGTCGAAATCTGGCCGCAGGAATTCTACTACGTCGCAGGACTGCTTATCATGGCGGGTCTCGGCCTGTTTCTTGTAACGTCCGTCGCGGGCCGCGCCTGGTGTGGATATACCTGCCCTCAGACCGTCTGGGTCGATCTCTATCTGGTCGTCGAGCGCGCCATCGAAGGCGACCGCAATGCGCGCATGAAACTCGACAAGGCACCTTGGACCTTCGACAAGGTCTGGAAGCGGGTTGCCAAACACTCCGTCTGGATCGTCATCGGTGTTCTGACCGGCGGCGCATGGATTTTCTATTTCGCCGATGCGCCGAAGCTGCTCATGGATTTCGTGACAGGTCAGGCCGCACCCGTCGCCTATTTCACCGTCGCCATCCTCACCGCCACCACCTATATTTTCGGCGGGCTGATGCGCGAGCAGGTCTGCACCTATATGTGCCCGTGGCCACGCATTCAGGCTGCGATGCTGGACGAAAATTCGCTCACCGTCACCTATAATGACTGGCGCGGCGAGCCACGCTCACGCCATTCCAAGAAGGCGATTGCCGCAGGCGAAACCGTGGGCGACTGCGTGGATTGCAATGCCTGTGTCGCTGCCTGCCCGATGGGTATCGACATTCGCGACGGCCAGCAGCTGGAATGCATCACCTGTGCGCTGTGCATCGATGCCTGCAATTCGGTGATGGACAAGATCGACAAGCCGCGCGGTCTCATCTCCTATGCAACGCTTGCCGATTACGACTTCAACATGGCGCTGGCGACCAATAATGGCACGGCGCCCATCGACCCGGCACGCGTTTACAAGGCGCCGAACAGCTTCTCGGACAAGGTGCAGAACCTGTCGTGGAAGAAGGTGTTGCGTCCGCGCAGCATGTTCTACTTCGCCGTATGGGCGCTGATCGGCCTGACGCTCATCATCTCGCTGTCGATGCGCCAGCGCATCGGCATCAACGTGCTGCATGATCGCACCCCGCAATATGTGCTTCTGTCTGATGGCTCGATCCGCAATGGCTACACGGTCAAGCTGCTCAACATGATCCCGACGCCGCGCACCTTCCGTCTCTCTATCGAAGGTCTGCCGGGGGCAACACTGACGGTGCAGGACGAAACAGCGGATGCAGACGGCAATTATGATGTTCCGGTGGAGCCGGACCGTCTGAAGACGTTGCGTGTCTTCGTCACCATGCCGCATGATGCGATTACCGATCATCGCAAGGACTATGAAATCGAAGTGCGTGACGCAAACGGCGCGGAACATGCACGCTACATGGCAACTTTCATGGCACCGGAGGGCAGATAATGTCGATCAAGTCGAAAACCTCAGGCACGTTTACCGGCTGGCATATGCTGGGCATCATGGTCGCTTTCTTCGGTGTCATTATCGCCGTCAATCTGACCATGGCCTATAATGCCATCCATAGCTGGAGCGGGCTGGTGGTGAAGAACACCTATGTCGCCAGTCAGGAGTTCAACGACAAGGCACAGACCGGCAAGGAGCAGGCCGCGCTGCAATGGCAGTCGAAGCCTGCTTTTGAAAGCGGCATCTTCACCTGGCAGCTGGCCGATCGTGACGGCAAGGCCGTCGCCATGACCGGCGGCACGGTTGAGTTCAAGCGCCCGGTCGGCGATGTGCACGACACCAAGGTCACGCTGACAGTCCGCGAGCCCGGCGTGCTGACCGCTCCGCTGGAACTGGGCGAGGGTGCATGGATCATGGAAGTGAATGCCGATGCCGGTCTTGAAGACCCCTATCGCCACATCATCCGCGTTCTTGTGAAGGACGGGAGGATACTATGAGCTGCTGCGTCGAGAATGCACAGATAGCGACCGTTGTTCAGGCCGTCTCGGTAGATGAAATGCAGGTCGCAAGCCGTGCGCTTGGAGACGGCTTTCGCCAGCTCGACCTGTCGGTTCCCGGTGTTCATTGCGGCCTGTGCATCAAGAATATCGAGGAGACGCTCGGCAAGATCGCGGGCGTTGTCTATGTCCGCGTCAACCTGACGGCGCGCCGCGTCACCGTGCGCTGGAAAGATGGCGAGACGCCGCCAGATGTGGTCGATCCGCTGCGCAGGCTCGGTTATGAAGCCCATATCTTCGATATGGCGCAGGACAAGGATCCGACCTTCACGCGGCTCCTGATCGCACTTGGCGTCGCGGCCTTTGCTTCGAGCAATGTCATGCTTTTATCGGTCGCGGTCTGGTCGGGCGCGGATGCCGCGACACGCGACATGTTTCACTGGATTTCCGGCCTTATCGCCCTGCCGACGCTGATCTATTCGGGTCGCATTTTCTATGTTTCCGCCTGGAATGCGCTGCGCGCACGGCGCGTCAACATGGATGTGCCGATTGCACTCGCAATCACGCTTGCCTTCGGCATGAGCGTTTATGAGACGATGAACCATGGCCAGCACGCCTATTTCGACGCATCGGTGACACTGCTGTTCTTCCTGCTGATCGGCCGCACGCTCGATTACATGATGCGCGCCCGTGCCCGTTCCGCCGTGCGCGGTCTGGCGCAGCTCGGCAGCCGCGGCGCGGTGGTGATCGGCGAGAACGACGAACGCAATTACCTGCCGGTCAACGAAATCCGCCCCGGAATGCGCATCATTCTTGCCGCTGGCGAACGCGTCCCCGTTGATGCCAAGGTGGAGGAAGGCCGTTCGGAACTTGATTGTGCCATTGCATCGGGTGAAAGCGATGCGGTCCCGGTCGGTCCCGGCTCGGATATTCGCGCGGGCACGCTCAATCTCTCCACGCCGCTTGTCATCCGCGCTACGGCGGAAGCCAAGGATTCCTTCCTTGCTGAAATGGTGCGACTGATGGATGTCGCCGAAGGCGGCCGCGCTTATTATCGTCGTCTTGCCGACCGTGCTTCCGAACTCTACGTGCCGATGGTCCATACCATCGCCTTTGCGGCCTTCGTCGGCTGGATGATCTACACCGGTGGCGACTGGTATCGCTCGATCTATATCGCGATCTGCACCCTCATCATCACCTGCCCTTGCGCGCTCGCCCTTGCAGTGCCGATTGTGCAGGTGGTTGCGGCCCGTCGCCTGTTCGAAAACGGCATCATGATCAAGGACGGCTCCGCCATGGAACGGATGGCCGAGATCGACACTGCCATTTTCGACAAGACCGGCACATTGACCCTCGGTCAGCCGAGACTGATTAATGCCGATGCGATTGATCCCCACAATCTGGAGATCGCTGCGGAGCTGTCGCTTTATTCGCGCCATCCTTTGTCGCGCGCACTTGCGCTGTTCTCGGGCGCAAAACCGATGACTGCCTTTACCCGTATCGAGGAAGTGCCGGGCGCAGGCATCGAAGCGGAACTGAACGGCTCCATCTATCGGCTTGGCAAGCGGGACTGGGCGGATGGTACCGCTGTCATGCCTCATGCAGATGGCCCAGAAACCTGTCTTTCCATTGATGGCAAGCTGGTTCAGACCTTCCGCTTTGAAGATCAGCCGCGCGAGGACGCTGCCGGAGCCATCGCCACACTGAAGCGCAACGGCCTGAAGCTTGGCATCATTTCCGGCGACAGGCTGCCTGCCGTCGAGAGGCTTGCAGGTTATCTCGGCGTCGACAATTTTCAGGCTCAGGTACTGCCTGCCGACAAGTCGGAGCTGGTGCAGAAGCTGTCGAGAGAAGGCAGCAAGGTTTTGATGGTCGGCGACGGATTGAACGATGCTCCGGCCCTTGTCGCCGCCCATGTTTCCATGGCCCCGGCGACGGCAGCCGACATTGGCCGCAATGCAGCGGATTTCGTCTTTCTGCGCGAAAGCCTGTCGGCAGTACCGCTTGCCTTTGCCGTCTCGAAGGAAGCGGGCCGGTTGATCAGTCAGAATTTTGCGCTTTCCATCGGCTATAATATCATAGCCGTGCCGATTGCGATTTTTGGCTATGTCACCCCGCTGGTGGCTGCGCTTTCGATGTCGCTATCGTCCATCGTGGTGGTCAGCAACGCATTGCGGTTGCGGGCCGGAAAACAAAAGCAACAGACGCAGAAGACCATCGCGCCTGTTGCTATCATCAAGGAAGCGCACAAATGAGCGGACTTCTCTTTCTCATTCCAATCGCGCTGTTTCTGGGCCTGCTTGGCCTTGTCGCCTTTCTCTGGTCGTTGAAGAACGGCCAGTACGACGATCTGGATGGAGCGGCCAGTCGCATCCTGTTGGACGATGAGTCTAAGCCACTATCAAAATAGCTCTGAGATCATTGACATTCGTGCCGGTTGGCCCCGGTACGAACAGATCGCCGATGGCGTCGAATGCCGTCCATGCATCATTGGCGTTGAGCCGCGCCGCGCCATCCTCGCCCGCTTTTTGCAGACGCAAAACAGTGGAACCATCAGCAAAGGCTCCTGCATTGTCCTCCGATCCGTCGATACCATCCGTGTCAGCGGCCAGCGCATGGATATTGTCATAACCATCAATATCGAGGGCAAAAGACAGCAGGAACTCGCTGTTGCGTCCGCCCTTGCCGCCCTTGCCGCGAATGGTGACGGTCGTCTCACCGCCTGACAGAATGACCACTGGCTTCCTGAACGGGCGGTCACGGTCGGCCACCTCGCGGGCAATCGCCGCATGAACATGCGCCACTTCCCGCGCCTCGCCTTCCATCGCATCGGAGAGGATCACCGCTTCGACGCCATGACGCGCGGCTTCCTTCACTGCCGCTTCCAGCGAAACGGCAGCGGAAGCAATGACGCGCACTTCATTGCCTGCAAAAACCTTGTCGTCCGGCTTTGGCGCGTGAGCCTTCTCGCTCTTGATGTGCGCAAGCACAGCATCGGGCAGTTCCAGTCTATAGCGTTCGATGATCTTCAAAGCCTCATCGCGGTTTGTCTCGTCCGGCACAGTCGGGCCAGAAGCCACGAAGGCCGGATTATCGCCTGGAATATCCGAGACAACGAGCGAAAAGACCTTTGCCGGATGCGCGGCTGCGGCGAGCCTGCCGCCCTTGATCGTCGACAGATGTTTGCGGACCGCATTCATGGCCGAAATCGGCGCACCGGAGGCGAGCAGGATCTTGTTGACGGCGATTTCGTCCTCAAGCGTCAATCCTTCCGGCGGCGACGGCAGCAAGGCAGACCCACCACCGGAAACAAGCGCTACCACGAGGTCATCTTCCGTCAGGTTCGACACTGCATCGAACAGCCGCTTCGAGGCTTGAAGTCCTGCTTCATCAGGAACCGGATGCGCGGCCTCGATAATCTCGATACGCTCGCAGGGCGTGCCATAGCCGTAACGTGTAACCACCACGCCCTCCAGTGGAGCTTCCCAGGCACGTTCGAAAGCCGCCGCCATCTGCGCCGATCCCTTACCCGCACCGATGACAATCGTTCGTCCCTTCGGCTTGGCCGGAAGATTGGCGCGGATCACCAGTTCAGGATCGGCAGCCGCGACAGCGGCATCAAAAAGGCTGGTCAGAAATTTCTTCGGATCGGAGATGGCTGTCATGAGATTCCCAGCTTTGATTATCGTTTGACGGCACTATTTCGTGCCCCGCATATAAAATCAATGGAGCCGGCCACCTCCTCCAAGCAGCCAGCTCCACCCTCTCCCTCCAGAGAAATCAAATCCCTGAGTTAGGCTACCTCGTGGTTTGCCATGCGTTCAAGCGCACGCACGAGACCGGAATGGTCGAGACCATCATCGCCATGCGCCGCGCAGGAATTGAACAGTTCCTGTGCCATGGCCGTGTTCGGCAGCGAAACACCGAGCGCCTTTGCACCTTGCAGCGCAAGGTTCAAATCCTTCTGGTGCAGCGAAATGCGGAAGCCCGGATCGAAGGTCCGCTTGATCATGCGTTCGCCATGCACTTCGAGAATGCGGGACGATGCAAAGCCGCCCATCAGGGCTTCGCGCACCTTTGCCGGGTCCGCGCCTGCCTTGGAAGCGAAAACCAGCGCTTCGGCAACAGCCTCGATGTTGAGTGCGACGATGATCTGGTTTGCAACCTTGGTGGTCTGGCCATCACCGCAATCGCCGACGAGCGTGATGTTCTTGCCCATGAGTTTCAGGAGTGGCAGAGCGCGGTCGAACGATTCCTGCGAGCCGCCAGCCATGATGGAGAGGCTGGCATTCTTCGCGCCGACCTCACCGCCCGAAACCGGTGCATCGACATATTCGCCACCTGTCGCACGGACCTTCTTCGCAAACTCTTTTGTCTCGATGGGGGAAATCGAGCTCATGTCGATGAGCAACTTGCCTTTGCCGAGACCACCGATCGCACCACCCTCGCCGAAAATAACTTCGGCTACCTGCGGCGTGTCCGGCAGCATGAGGATAATGGTGTCGCACTCTTCGGCAACAGCCTTCGGCGTTTCCAGAATTTGCAGACCGTTGTCGATCAGCTCCTGGCGCGGTGGAGGATTGAACCGGGAGGTGAAGAGCTGATGTCCCGCATCCTGCAAATGACGCGCCATCGGCGTACCCATGATCCCCAGTCCGATGAAGCCTATCTTGGCCATGTCGCTTACTCCCTAATCTAGAGCGCTTGTCGATCTGATCTCATCAGATCAGCACTCTAATCTTTTACCTGTACGCGCATCTTGTCCGAAAACCGTTTCACACTTTTCGGGATGCGCTTTAATTTATGCGGTCAGCCGTTCGGCTTCATGGTTCTTGAACCAGCCGAGGCCTTCTTCAGTGGTGGTCTTCGGCTTGTATTCGCAGCCGATCCAGCCCTTGTATCCGGCGTTTTTCAGTGCTTCGAACACGTTCGGATAATTGATCTCACCGGTGCCCGGCTCATTGCGGCCCGGATTATCGGCAAGCTGAACATGGGCAATCAGCGGCCTGTAACGTTCATACGTTGCAACCAGCTCGCCGCGTGTCCGCTGCTGATGGTAGAGATCGTACTGGATGAACAGGTTGTTGCTGCCCACTTCGTCGATGATCGAAACCGCCTGCTCCACCGTGTTGAGATAGAAGCCCGGAATATCATAGTGGTTGATCGGCTCGATCAGCAGGCGAATGCCATGCTTGCCCAGTTCCTTTGCCGCCAGACGCAGATTGCTGACAAAAGTGGCGCGCAAAACGTCCGGATCGACACCTTGCGGGGCAATGCCGGAAAGGCAGTTGACCTGCGAACAGTTGAGCGTCGTGGCATAATCGATGGCATCGGCCACACCGCGCCGGAAATCATCGACGCGATCCGGCAGAACCGCAATGCCACGCTCGCCGCCAGCCCAATTGCCCGCAGGCAGATTGTGCAGGACCTGCGCCAGATTATGCTTGGTCAGCGCCGCCTTCAGCTCATGCCGGTTGAACTCGTAAGGGAAGAGATATTCCACCCCGGTGAAACCGGCCTTTGCGGCCAGTGCGAAGCGGTCCATGAAAGGCACTTCATTAAAAAGCATTGTGAGATTGGCTGCAAATCTCGGCATTTTCGCCTCCTTATAATTCTCTATTTGCGCAATTCTGGAAAAAGCCATTTCGCAATTTTCCTGGAATCACCCTCAACCTTGTTCTTTTCCCTCATCCTGAGGAGCCTCCCGAGCTTGTCGAGGGGAGGCGTCTCGAAGGGCGAGGGAAAATGCACCGTGCCTGCCCTCGTCCTTCGAGGCTTCGCTACGCTCCGCACCTCAGGATGAGGGGGAAACGAAGTCGTAAATCGACGTTACGTTAATCCAAAAGTGCTGCGATAGCGGTCGGCGCATCTTCGCCACGTTCGGCCAGTTCCTCGAATTCGACAACCTGATCGATGTCGACACCCATGGAAATATTGGTAACGCGTTCCAGGATGAATTCCAGAACCACCGGCACCTGATGCTCCGCCATAAGCGCTTTTGCCTGTTCAAAACTCTCAGTAAACTGGTTGGGGCTGCGAACCCGGATCGCCTTGCAACCGAGGCCTTCGGCGACAGCTACGTGATCGACGCCATAGCCCTTTTCCGCGTCGCCATTGGCATTGATGTTGTCGAAGGCGAGGCTCACCTCGAAATCCATGTTGAAGCCGCGCTGCGCCTGCCGAATGAGGCCGAGATAGGAATTGTTCACGACCACATGAATGTAGGGCAGCTTGTGCTGTGCGCCGACCGCCAGTTCCTCGATCATGAACTGGAAATCATAGTCGCCGGAAAGTGCCACAATCGGACGGTCAGGATCGGCAGCACGCACGCCGAGCGCTGCTGGCAGCGTCCAGCCGAGCGGACCGGCCTGACCGCAATTGATCCAGTTGCGTGGGCGATAGACATGCAGGAACTGCGCGCCCGCGATCTGGCTAAGGCCGATGGTCGTGACATAGCAGGTATCGCGACCGAATGCCTTGTTCATCTCCTCATAAACGCGCTGCGGCTTGAGCGGCGTCTGATCGAAATGCGTCTTGCGCAGCATGGTGCGCTTGCGCTCGCCGCATTCCTTGGCCCAGTCCGACCAGTCACGCAGCTTGCCTGCAGACTTCCATTCGGTCGCAACGTCCAGCAGCAGCTTCAGCGCCTTGCCTGCATCCGAAACGATACCGAAGTCCGGTGCAAAGACACGGCCGATCTGCGTCGGCTCAATGTCGATATGGATGAACTTGCGATCTTTCTTATAGGTGTCGACATTACCCGTGTGACGGTTTGCCCAGCGGTTACCGATGCCGATGACGACATCGGAGGCCAGCAAATTGGCATTGCCATAGCGGTGCGAGGTCTGCAGACCGCACATGCCTGCCATCAGGCGATGGTCGTCGGGAATGACGCCCCAGCCCATCAGGGTCGGGATGACCGGAATGCCTGTGATTTCGGCGAGCTCAACCAGGAGATCGGACGCATCGGCATTGATGATGCCGCCACCAGCAACGATCAGCGGACGTTCCGCCTCGTTCAGCATGGCGAGCGCCTTTTCGGCCTGTGCCCGCGTGGCAGCAGGCTTGTAGGCTTCCATCGGCTGGTAAGTGTCGATGTCGAATTCGATTTCGGCAAGCTGGACATCAATCGGCAGGTCGATCAGAACCGGACCGGGACGGCCCGACTTCATGATGTGAAACGCCTTCTGGAAAACAAAAGGCACCAATGCCGGTTCCATGACCGTGACCGCCCACTTGGTGACGGGGGCTGCGATCTTGGCGATATCGACCGCCTGAAAGTCTTCCTTGTCCAGACGCGCACGTGGCGCCTGACCCGTGATGCAGAGGATCGGGATCGAGTCAGCCGAAGCCGAATAAAGGCCCGTAATCATATCCGTTCCGGCAGGGCCGGACGTGCCGATGCAGACGCCAAGATTGCCATGCTTTGCGCGGGTATAGCCCTCGGCCATATGCGAAGCACCTTCGACATGACGCGCCAGTATGTGGCGGATCGAGCCGCGCGCTTTCATCGCCGAATAAAATGGATTGATCGCTGCGCCCGGTACACCGAAAGCACAATTGATCCCTTCTCTTTCCAGCACAAGCACGGCTGCATCGACTGCACGCATTCTGGCCATGGCCAATCCTCCTATGGAATTACTCTCCATTTATGAATGTTATTATCAAAAAATGGAAATGCATATCATTATATGGAAATAAAGATTTTCAACGGAATGGAGATAATCCGTCGATGTCTTTCCGAGTAGCAATGGATGCGATAGTGGTAATTCGTGAGTTTAGGCGGGATTCGGAGACGGTAATGGAACAGGCAAAGGTAAAGCGGGGCCGCAAGGCGGCGGAAAACGCCGCGCCCTCGTCTGTGCAGGTTCTGGACCGAAGCCTGAAGCTGCTGGCATTGATTGCCGAGAATGATGGCTCGACATTGACCGACCTTGCCGATGAGAGCGGTATGGCGCCCTCCACCGTGCACCGCCTTCTGTCGTCGCTGGCAAATCATGGTATGGTTTCCCACGATCTGGAAAGCGGAGATTGGACCATCGGCGTCAAGGCTTTCGAAATCGGCAATGCCTTTCGCCGGTTCCGCAAGCTCGGCATTCTGGCGCGGCCTTATCTCAAGACATTGATGGAAACGAGCGGCGAAACCGCCAATATCGGCGTCGAGGACGGCGGCGATGTCGTGTTCATCTCGCAGATCGAAAGTCATGCGCCGATGCGCGCCTTTTTCCGGCCCGGACGGCGCGGGCCCATCCATGCATCCGGCATCGGCAAGGCCATATTGTCCACCTGGTCGGACAAGGAAATCGCGCACGCTCTTTCGGGGCGCACGCTTGAACATTTCACGCAGCGTACGCTCGACAGCCTGCCCGCGCTCTTGAAAGACATTCAGGCAACCCGCACCCGCGGCTGGTCTGTTGATGATGAAGAACATACGCTCGGCATGTGCTGCATCGCCGCTCCCATCTTCAATGAATATGGCGAGGCGATTGCTGGTATTTCCGTTTCCGGCCCTGCGGTGCGCCTGCCGAAAAAGAGACTCGAGGAGTTCGGGCCGCTGATCCGCTCCACCGCCGACGAGCTTACCCGTGCCATGGGCGGCAAACGCCCGGAAGAGTTTTAACAAAAAGACCCGCAGCGGATCGCTCCGCCACGGGTCATCCTCCTCCAAGGATTGGAGTAATCAGGCCAGTTCGGCCTTGAGCGGCTTGCCAGCCACATAGGTTTCGACGATGGCGCGGTCATCGCCCAGCGTCTGCAACAGGAACAGTTCCTGCTCCAGCGTCGCGCCAGCCGCCATGCGAAGCCGCATCGGCGATGTGGCCGATGAATCCAGCACCACGATATCCGCTTCCGTGCCCTCGTCGAGCGTACCGATCTTGTCTTCCATCGACAGCGCACGGGCATTGCCCAGCGTCATCATGTAGAATGACTGGAACGGGTTCAGACGCTGTTCGCGCAGCTGGAGGACTTTGTAGCCCTCGTCCATAGTGCGCAGCATGGAGAAACTCGTGCCGCCGCCGACATCGGTCGCCACCGCCATGCGCACGCCCGATGCTTTCAAGCGGTCGCGATCGAAAAGACCCGAGCCGAGGAACATATTGGAAGTCGGGCAGAAGACGGCAATCGAGCCGGTTTCCGCCATGACGCGCACTTCGCGCGGCTCCAGATGGATCGAATGGCCGAGCAGGGTCTTGTCGCCCAACAGGCCGTAATGCTCGTATATGCCGAGATAGTCCGGTGCATCGGGATAAAGCGACTTGGTGAAAGAGATTTCGTCGTGATTTTCCGAAAGATGCGTCTGGATGTAGCTGCCGGGATGCTCACGAACAAGCGCCTGGCTTGCCTCAAGCTGCTCCGGCGTGGACGTAATGGCAAAGCGCGGGGTGATCACATAATCGAGGCGGCCTTTGCCCTGCCAGCGTGCGATCAGCGCCTTCGTATCATCATAGCCGGACTTTGCCGTGTCGCAGAGTGCTGGCGGCGCATTGCGATCCATCATGACCTTGCCGCCGAGCATGCGCATGTTGCGATGTTGCGAGGCGCGGAAATAGGCATCGACGCTCTGCGGATGTACCGAGCAGTAAGCAACCGCCGTGGTGGTGCCGTGGCGGATCAGCTCGTCAAGAAAGCGCTCCGCGATGAATTCGGCATGTTGCTCATCGGCAAATTTCTGTTCAGCGACGAACGTATAGGTATTGAGCCACTCCAGCAGATTGGCTGCATAAGAAGCGACCACCTGCGTCTGCGGATAATGGATATGCGTATCGATGAAACCGGGCAGGATCAGGTGCGGGCGATGGTCGGCGACGTTGACGTCGCGGCCTGCCATGCTGCTTACTTCAGCATAGTCCCCGAGGCGCAGGATACGGCCATCTTCGACAAGAACAGCGCCGTCCTCGATATAGCGGTAAGCGGCATTGTCATCGAGGCTCTGCGGTTCGTCACGAAAGGTCAGCACACGGCCGCGGATCAGAAGCTTGGTCATTTTAGTCGTGGTCCTTATTTCGGGCCTTGCGTGGCAGACTGGTACCAGGAGGCAAGAAGCTGACGCTCTTCCTCGCTCACGCCGGTGACATTGGCGGGCGGCATGGCATGTGAGCGACCTGCCTGCAAATAGATTTCACGCGCATGCGCGGCAATATCCCGGTCGGTATCCAGCACGACGCCTTTCGGTGGCGCAATGATACCTTCCCAGCCCGGTTCCTTGGCATGGCACATGGCGCAACGCCCCAGAACGGTATCCCGCACTTTTTCAAAGTGCGGGTCCGAGATGAAAGACTGCTGCAATGCCGAAACCTTCTGTTCTTCCGGCTCACCGGTCAGAACCTTCGGCACTGTCGAGAGCCAGATGATGATGATGAACAGGATCACCGTTACCAGCCAGGTCCAGGTCGGGCTGCCCTTGCGGGCATGCTGTGTGTTGAACCAGTGGCGGATCGTGACGCCCATCAGGAACACCAGCGAGGCGATGATCCAGTTGAATTGCGTCCCGAAAGCCAGCGGATAGTGGTTCGACAGCATCAGGAACAGAACAGGCAGCGTCAGATAGTTGTTATGCGTCGAACGCTGCTTGGCGATCTTGCCGTATTTCGGGTCCGGCTTGCGGCCTGCGATCAGATCCGCCACCACGATCTTCTGGTTCGGGATGATGATCATGAACACGTTGGCAGACATGATCGTTGCCGTGAAGGCACCGAGATGCAGGAAGGCGGCGCGGCCTGTAAACAGGTGCGTATAGCCCCAGGCCACCACCACCAGAATACAGTAGAGAATGACCATCAGGAGCGTATCGCTCTTACCGAGCATCAACTTGCAGATGGTGTTATAGGCGATCCAGCCGAAGGCCAGCGAACCGATCGAGATCGCAATGGCGACCGGTACGGAAACATCGAGCACATTCGGATCGATCAGGTAGAGATCGGCGCCGGCATAGTAGACGATGCAGAGCAGCGTGAAACCCGACAGCCAGGTGGCGTAGGATTCCCATTTGAACCAGGTCAGGTGTTCCGGCATTTCGGCGGGCGCAACCAGATATTTCTGGATGTGATAGAAGCCACCGCCATGGACCTGCCATTCCTCGCCATGCGCACCAACCGGCAAGCCGGGACGCTGGCGCAGACCGAGATCAAGCGCGATGAAGTAGAAAGACGAGCCGATCCACGCAATCGCGGTAATCACATGCAGCCACCGCGCTGCGAAGCCCAGCCAGTCCCAGGCTACGGCGAAATCATACATCAGGCACTCCCATTTCTTGACCCATTTTTGAGCCCCATTGTTCGTTGTTGCATTATGTGCCAAAGGAATCAGGTTCAGGGAACGTCACATCACGACCAGCACTTTCAAAAAAATCTAGACAATCGTGGAGGGGACGTATGTCATATCTTGATAATCTGCGCGTTTTTGTGCGCGTTGTCGAATTGGGAAATCTATCTGCAGCGGGTCGCGACCAGCGCGCTTCGCCAGCAGTTGCAAGCAATCGAATCAAAGAGTTGGAGAAGCACCTGGGGGTCAGGCTCTTCAACCGGACGACACGCAAGCTTACGCCGACCGAACACGGTCGCGTATTCTATGACGGTGCGTTGAAAATCCTCGAAGCTGTGGATGAGGCGGAAGCTGCCGTGGCTGAACTGGCGAAAAATCCCAAGGGATCGATTCGCATTACCGCTCCGCTTGGCTTCGGGAGACGGCTGATTGCATCGGGAATTCCGGAGTTTCACGACAAATATCCGGATATCGAAGTACGGCTTCGCCTGTCCGATCATGAAGTCGATATTATGAGCGAAGGCGTCGATGTGGCTTTCAAGCTCGGCGTTCTGGAGAATTCGAACCTGCGTATGCGCGGGATCATGAATTGCGAGCGCGTGATCTGTGCAGCGCCTGCATATCTCGAGAAACACGGGGTTCCGCAGTCTCCTGACGAGCTGCTTGGCGACAAGCATGACTGTCTTCTGCTGCGTTTTCCAGGCTCAAAGGAATATTTCTGGTCCCTGCAAACGGCGGAAGGTCTGCGCAAATTCGAAGTCACCGGGCCATTTGACTCGGATGATGGCGACGTATTGACGCAATGGGCGCTTGGCGGGCGCGGCATCATCAACAAGCCGCTGTTCGAAGTGAAGGAATATATCCGTGACGGACGGCTGGTTCCAATCCTCGAAAGCACACCACCGGCGCCGATCCAGCTTGCTGCGATCTATCCGCACAAGCGCTTTCAGGACCCAAAGGTACGTCTGATCATCGATTTCATGACGGAACGGTGCCAGCGATTGATCCGCGAGGCTTTGATGTAGAGCGGCTCAAACCGCTCTATTCCTTTGTTTTCAAATATTATATCGCGCGAAACCTTCTCGCGCTTTACCGGAAATGCGAAAAGAAAACCCGCCTGATCAGGCGGGTTGCGATACACGTACGGAAGTCAGCACCGCCGTCAGAACTTCGGCTGCGGCCAATGCCGCAATGACTTCCGGCCTCTTGTCTTTCACAACGGCTCCGCCGACGGGACAGACAAGATTTTCAAAAAGATTGTCGCTACCGATTTCGCGTTTCAACCAATTTTTGAAAGTAGCTTTTTTGGTCTTCGAGCCGATCATGCCGACATAAACGGCGTCGCGTCGCTGCAATGCCTCAGCAACAATCAGAAAATCCAGCGCGTGGTCATGGGTGAGAACGATAAACGCGCTACCCGGCGGGGCAGAACGCACCACCTGTTCGGGCATGGCCGACAGACAGGTTTCGACGCCCGGCACATCGCACGCCATCAGCTCCGCTTCCCGCGTATCCACCAGAATGACCCGGACAGGCGTGAGCGAGAGAGCACTCGCCAGCGCATCGCCAACATGGCCCGCGCCGAAGACATAGACATGCGGGCGCGTGGCTATTTCCGCATCGACCTTGCTGACAAGCTCGTCGGTGAGCCCACGGCTGACACGCCTGAAGCTCAGGCCTACCCGTCCGCCGCAGCACTGGCCGATTTCGGGCCCCAGTGGCACATTCATGGGTGGAACGTCCTTGGGTGAGTCCCTGCCGCCGAGCAGCACCTTCCGGGCATGGTCGATAGCCATATATTCAAGCTGACCGCCACCGATCGTCCGGAAGATCATATCGCGGGCAACCAGCATCCACGCCCCGGCATCGCGGGGTGCGGAACCTTTCACATCGGTGACTTCAACCAGCACACTATCGGGACGCCGGTTGAGAAAAGCCCGGATATCGTCGCGCGCGCCTGGCATCTCTCTAGCCCTTTTGCTTGCGGAGCCGTTCGATGGCCATCAGCACACGTTCCGGCGTTGCTGGCGCATCGAGACGTGGGCAGACCTTGTGATCCGCCACGGTGGCAATGGCGTCGGCCAGAGCATGCAGCACCGACAACCCAAGCGGCAGTGGCGGTTCGCCGACAGCCTTGGAACGATGGATCGTCGGCTCATAAGCCTCGGACCAGTCGGTCAGCGCGACATTGAAGATCTTGGGCCGGTCGGAAGCCAGCGGGATCTTGTAGGTGGATGGCGCATGGGTGCGAAGCCGCCCCTTGTCGTCCCACACAAGCTCCTCTGTCGTCAGCCAGCCCATGCCCTGCACGAAGCCGCCTTCAACCTGACCGATATCGATGGCGCGGTTCAGGGAACGCCCGGTATCATGCAGAATATCGGTGCGCTCCACCACATATTCACCAGTCAGAGTGTCGACGGAAACTTCGGAGCAGGCTGCTCCGTAAGCATAGTAATAGAAGGCATGGCCCCGGCCCTTGGCACGGTCCCAGTGAATTTTCGGCGTCTTGTAGTGACCTGCCGCCGACAGCTGCACACGACCGATAAAGGCCTGCTTTACGAGATCGTTGAAGCTGATTTCCTGATTGCCGACACGAACCCGGTTGGGAAGGAAGACAACCTGATCTTCCGGCACCTGATATTGCTGTGCCGCAAAATGGATGAGGCGTTTCTTGATCTGGCGGGCTGCGTCCTGTGCAGCCATGCCGTTGAGATCGGCACCGGAAGAAGCCGCCGTCGGCGCCGTGTTCGGCACCTTGGCGGTGGTCGTCGCGGTGATCTTCACCCGGTCGATGTCGATCTGGAATTCCTCGGCCACGACTTGCGCCACTTTCAAATGGAGCCCCTGCCCCATTTCCGTGCCGCCATGGTTCATATGCACCGAGCCGTCATTGTATACATGCACCAGAGCGCCAGCCTGATTGGACTCCGTCTTGGTGAAGGAGATGCCGAATTTCACCGGCGTCAGCGCCATGCCGCGTTTGACATAACGGCTTTTCGCGTTGAACTCGCGGATCGCTTCGCGGCGCTTCGCGTAATCTGAACTTTCCTCAAGTTCCGAAACGATGCGCTGGATAATGCAATCTTCGACCTTCTGGTGATAGGGGGTGACGTTGCGTGTGCCGTCCTTACCCATTTCATCGTAGAAATTGCGCTTGCGGATTTCGAGCGGGTCCTTGCCGACAGCGAAAGCCACCTCATCGATCACGCGTTCTGCGCCAACCATGCCCTGCGGCCCACCGAAGCCGCGAAACGCCGTATTCGACACGGTGTTCGTGTAAAGCGGTGCCGACTGCGCATGAACTGCGGGGAAGAAATAGGCATTGTCGCAGTGAAACAGTGCGCGGTCGCCGACAGGTCCGGAAAGGTCTGCCGAGAACCCGGCATTGAGGGCAAACAGATAGTCGATGCCCAGAATATTGCCGTCATCGTCGAAGCCGACTTCATAGTCGATGACGAAGCCATGGCGCTTGCCGGTCGAGGTCATGTCCTCGTCGCGGTCGAGCCTGATCTTCATGGCGCGCTTGTGCTTCTTGGCAGCAATGGCTGCAATGGCCGCCCACTGGTTGGCCTGCGTTTCCTTGCCGCCGAAGCCACCGCCCATGCGGCGCACTTCCACCGTCACGGAATGGCTCGGCACGCCCAGCGCATGCGCAACCAGATGCTGGGTTTCGCTCGGCCCCTGCGTGGAGCAATAGACGGTGACGTCCTCATCCTCGCCGGGGATAGCCAGCGAAACCTGACCCTCAAGATAGAAATGATCCTGCCCACCAAGATACATGCGGTTCTTGATACGGTGCGGCGCGGTATCGATGGCCGCACGTGCATCACCGCGCTTCAGCGTCAGCGGCGTGGTGACAAGCCGGTCCTTCAGACCGTCCAGCGCATCGATGGAATAGATACCTGTCGTTTCTTCATATTCGATCTTTGCCAAACGCGCGGCGCGGCGCGCCTGATCGCGACTTTTCGCGATAACCGCAAAGATCGGCTGGCCGTGAAACTCAACCTTGTCGACTGCAAAGATCGGGTCGTCATGCATGCCCGATGGCGAAACATCGTTTTCGCCGGGCACGTCCTTGTAGGTCAACACGTCGATTACGCCGGGAGCGGCGCGCACTGCCGACAAATCAATCGACTTGAATGAACCATGTGCAACGGACGAATAGCCGACCCCGATATGCAACGTGCCTTCGGGCTCCGGTATATCATCGATATAGACAGCCGTTCCCGTCACATGCTTGTGCGCGGAATCGTGTTTCTGGTCGGTCGCGACGCCACCCACAATGCGGGCAGCTTTCAATGCATTTGCAGGATGCTTGTTCATGATTGCCTCCTCACGCCGCCGCGATTTCAGCCGCACGCAGCGGCACGTAACTGCCTTCCGTTTCGGCGAAGAAACGCCGCAACAGATTGCGCGCCGCGAGCAGCCGGTAATCTGCTGTCGCGCGCATATCGCTCAAGGGCGTATAGTCTTCAGCATAGGCTTCCAATGCCGCTTCAACCGTAGCCTCGGTCCAGGGCTTGGCCGTCAGTGCGGCTTCCACCGTGCTGGCGCGCTTCGGCGTTGCGGCCATGCCGCCATAGGCGATGCGGACCGTCTCCACATTGCCTGCCGCATCAAGCGTCAGATGGAAAGCGCCGAGCGTCGCCGTAATGTCTTCCTCGTAACGCTTCGACACTTTGTAAATGGCAAAATGGCTGCCTTCTGCCGGAACCGGTACATGCACGGCTTCGACAAACTCGCCGGGCTGGCGATCCTGCTTGCCATAAGCGATGAAGAACTCTTCCAGCGGTATAGTGCGGCGTTCCGCCCCTTTGCGCAGCGTCAGTTTTGCATTGAGCGCGATCAGCGGCGGCGGCGTGTCACCAATCGGCGAACCATTGGCGATATTGCCGCCGATGGTTCCCATATTGCGCACCTGCTCACCGCCAATGCGGTTGATGAGCTGGCCGAGCTGCGGAATGCGCTTGGCAAGAAATCCGAATGCTTCCGTGTAGGTGACACCTGCGCCGATGGTAACGACACCATTTTCCTCACGGACGGAGCGCAGTTCCTCCAGATGACCGATGAAGACGACCGGGGAAATGTCACGCATCATCTTGGTGACCCACAAGCCCACATCGGTAGAGCCGGCAACGATGGTCGCCTTCGGCTCTGCCGCCAGGATGGTGGCGAAATCATCGAGATCACCGGGCACAATCAACCGGTCCTTGCCTTCACCCACTTCCACCCGAACGCCATCGCGCATGGCCGTCAGCTGTTCGAGAACATGGGCGCGCTCAGCAGCAAGCGGGTCTTCCATGACCGTACCGTAGTCGGAAATGATGCGGGCGGCGCGCATGATCGCCTCATAGCCCGTGCAGCGGCAAAGATTGCCCTGCAATGCCTTTTCGATCTGTGCATCGGCGGGCTTCGGTTCGCGCATCCACAGAGCGTAGAGCGACATGACAAAGCCTGGCGTGCAGAAGCCGCATTGCGAGCCATGAAACTCGATCATTGCCTTCTGCACCGGATGCAGCTCGCCATCGGCGCCGCGCAGATGCTCGATCGTCACGACATGGCAGCCATCCAGCGAACCCATGAAGCGGATGCAGGCATTGACGCTTTCGTAAACGAGCTTGCCGTCGGAAATCTTGCCGACCAGCACCGTGCACGCACCGCAATCGCCTTCGCCGCAACCTTCCTTGGTGCCACGCAGCTTGGCGGACAGCCGCAGATAGTCGAGCAACGTTTCGGTCGGGGAAACGCGGTCGAGTTCAACCTTTTCACCGTTCAGAAGAAAGCGGATCGTGTGTCGCACAGACTGGTGCACAGACTGGTTCATGGCGCTTAGCTCCCGCGATAGGTGGAATAGGAAAACGGCGAAACGAGAAGCGGTACATGATAATGCGCTTTTTCATCGGAAATGCCAAAGCGCAGAGGAACAACATCGAGGAACGGTATGACATCATCTGTCTTGCCGAAATATTCGCCGACATGGAACAGGAGTTCATAGGAACCTGCCCGCAAATTCTCGCCCGCCAGCAGCGGCTCGCTGCAGCGGCCATCGTCGTTGGTGCGAATTTCCCGGATTGGTTCGGCCTGCTGATTCTCGACGCGACGCAATTCGATGCGCAGATTTGCCGCCGGCTTGCCGCTTACCGTGTCGAGGACATGCGTCGTCAACCGGCCATTACCGCTGTTTTCCTGACCCATTTACACTCCTGCAGCTTGCTGATTCTCTCATCAAATAGATTGGAAAATGTTACAAGCTTTTGATTTCCGGTGGTTTATTTGAGCCCAACGTCGCCATCGGCTGTGGGGGCCGCAAACCACACCATGTTCCCAGCATTTAGTATTTCGCGATCCTCCTCATTCTGAAAGATGGTTATCGTTGGATGTCTTTCAAATTTTTGGAGGGGAATAATAGCGATAAATCTTTATTATCATGGATAAAACGAACGAAAACGAGGGAAGACCCGCAATGAAATATCCGCGCAATCTCGTCGGCTATGGACGCAACACGCCAGATCCGCGCTGGCCGGGAGGAGCCAATATCGCAGTTCAATTCGTCGTCAACTATGAGGAAGGCGGCGAATGCAGCATTCTCGACGGTGACGCGGCCTCCGAATGCCTTCTGTCCGAGATTGTCGGCGCGCAGCCCTGGCAGGGCCAGCGCAACCTGAATATGGAATCCATCTACGAATATGGCGCGCGATCCGGCTTCTGGCGCTTGTGGCGCGCCTTCACCCGCCGCAACATGCCAGTCACCGTCTATGGCGTGACACTCGCCATGGCGCGCAATCCCGAAGCCGTTGCCGCCATGAAAGAGGCTGACTGGGAAATCGCCAGCCACGGATTGCGCTGGTGGGAATATAAGGACGTTCCCGAAGAGATCGAACGCGAGCATATCCGCGATGCGGTACGCCTTCATACGGAACTTACCGGCTCGCGACCGCTCGGCATCTATCAGGGCAAGCCTTCCGACAACACGCTGAAACTGGTGATGGAAGAAGGTGGCTTTCTCTATTCCGCCGATTCCTATGCCGACGAGTTGCCTTATTGGGTTGAGGGTCCGAAGGGACCGCACCTGATCGTGCCCTACACACTCGACGCCAATGATATGCGTTTTGCGACGCCGCAGGGTTTCAATTCCGGCGATCAGTTCTACACCTATCTGAAGGACACGTTCGACGTGCTCTATCGCGAAGGCGCGGAAGGCGCACCGAAGATGATGTCCATTGGCCTGCATTGCCGCCTTGTCGGTCGTCCCGGCCGTGTGGCCGCGCTCGAACGGTTCCTCGACTATGTGCAAAGCCATGACAAGGTATGGGTCGCCAAGCGCGT
This sequence comes from Brucella anthropi ATCC 49188, assembly GCF_000017405.1. NCBI lineage: Bacteria > Pseudomonadati > Pseudomonadota > Alphaproteobacteria > Hyphomicrobiales > Brucellaceae > Brucella > Brucella anthropi. The sequence goes on along the minus strand of NC_009667.1, from coordinate 480,084 downwards.
CGACATTGCCCGCCACTGGCACGAAAACTACAAGCCCGTTACCGCCGACGTCGTGCCTTCGAAAGCCAGCAGGGATGCGTTCGTCGCACGTTATGGCAGCATTTTCGAGCATTCGCCATGGATTGCCGAACGTGCATACGATGCGGGTTTCAGCCTGGAGGAAGATGCCGCATCCGGTCTTGCTGCCGCGATGACGAAGGCATTCCGCGCTGCCTCGACAGATGAGCGGCTTGCCGTGTTGAAGGCGCACCCGGATCTTGCTGGCAAGCTCGCACAGGCCAAACGGCTGACAGCGGAATCGACCGCCGAACAGGCCGGTGCGGGTCTCGATGCGCTGACTGATGCGGAAAAGCAGACATTCACCGAATTGAACGACGCCTATACGGCGAAGTTCGGCTTTCCGTTCATCATCGCCGTGAAGGGACGCAACAAAAAGGAAATCCTCGACGCTTTCCAGCGCCGCGTTTCCAATGACCGCGATACGGAATTTGAAACGGCTTGCGCTCAGGTGGAGCGCATCGCCCTCCTGCGCCTCAAGGATATTCTGCCGGAAGCGCTCTACTGATCCTTGCAGCCCGGAAGGTCGACTTCCGGGCGCATTCATTCCATGATCTCACGACAGGTTTTCCAGAACTCGCCGTGAGTGCCAGCTTCTCACATAAGGAATTCCCCACATGGGCAACGACAAGAACAATCGCAGCTATTATGCACCGACTGGCGGATTGCCGCCGCAGACCCAGCTCCTCACCGATCGCGCCATGTTCACCGAAGCCTATGCGGTGATCCCCAAGGGCACGTTCAGCGATATCGTGACGAGCTTCCTGCCCTTCTGGGACAAGACACGGCTTTGGGTGATTGCCCGCCCACTCTCCGGCTTCGCCGAGACCTTCTCGCAATACATCATGGAAGTGCAGCCGGGCGGCGGCAGCGACCGTGCCGAACTGGATGAAAGCGCGGAAGGCGTGCTGTTCGTGGTCGAGGGCGAAATCGCCGTCACCGTCGCCGGCAAAACGCACACGCTGACCGAAGGCGGCTACGCTTATCTGCCGCCGAAAAGCGGCTGGACACTTCGCAACAACGGCGCGATGACGGCCCGCTTCCATTGGGTGCGCAAGGCTTATGAATATGTCGACGGCCTCGATGTTCCCGAACCGCTATTCCTCAACGAAAAGGATATAGCGCCCAATCCGATGCCGGACACCAACGGCGCCTGGGCGACGACCCGCTTCGTCGATCCGAATGACCTGCGCCACGACATGCACGTCACCATCGTGACCCTGGAGCCCGGCGGCGTCATTCCTTTTGCCGAGACCCACGTCATGGAACACGGCCTCTATGTGTTGGAAGGCAAGGCCGTCTACCGGCTCAATCAGGACTGGGTGGAAGTGGAAGCCGGCGACTTCATGTGGCTGCGCGCCTTCTGCCCGCAGGCCTGTTACGCAGGCGGCCCCGGCAAGTTCCGCTATCTGCTCTACAAGGACGTCAACCGGCATATGAAGTTTTCCCGATAAAGGAGAGCAGTTCATATTCCGCGATGCATTCACGCAACGAAAAGGCCGGATCAATCCGGCCTTTTTCATATGTGCAGAACGATAGGACGGAAACAAAAACGGCGAGCCGAAGCTCGCCGTACCACTCTTCCGACTGGAGATCAGATTTGTAAACAGCGCAGTCCTTCTACGCTATCGAATGGTTCTTTTAAAATAGTACAAGCACACCAGAATGCAAATTACATTTTTGTTATATCAGCACTTGGTTACTTTTTATTTCATTCGAAAATTCAAGAATATTTCTTCAATTAAATATCAAAGTATTAGAAATTTTATTGAACTCATGACCGTTACACTAAGATGAACGGTTCAATATACTTTTGAATGCAGACCGGGAGGCCGATGTCGGCCTCCCGGTTAAGCATTAGAACGAGCGCTGGAAGCGGATCATACCCTGAACGGCATCCTTGCCGTTGAGATAGGACTTGCTGTCGCTCCATTTGGTGTAGGAAACTTCCGGCGTGACCGTGAAGCCCGGAACCATTTCATAAGCTACGTTGGCAGTAGCTGCGAAAGTGTTCGTGCCGTCATAAGCAAGCTGCGCATTGAAGACTGCCTTGTCGGTAGCCTTGAATGCTGCGCCGCCCCAGACAGCCCAATCGCCGCCCCAGGTGCCGTAGAAGCTGCTGATCGCACGAACCTGACCGATATCATGGCCATTGCCATCGGTCTGCATGATGTACTGGTCCTTATTGGACTTGTAACCACCCATCGCCCAGACCGAGAAGCGGTCCGTAATGTTCACGTCAGCGCGAACCTTACCGGCCCACTCTTCGTTGCGGGCATCATAAGCAGCGACGCCTGCGATCTTGCCCCAGCCGCCTTCATACTTCAGGCCACCGACAACGTGCGGCGTGTAGTCCTTGATGACGCCATTATAGCCGTATGCGCTATCCGTATCGTCATTGTTGCCCTGTTCGAGCGACAGAATGGCGGAGAAGCCGTTGCCACCGGTGAAGGTGTAGCTGATCAAGCCGGTGCGATAGCCGCCAGCGAGAATCACGTCATCGTTGATGACATCGCCGAGATAGCCCGGGAAGGTAACGAAGGCCGATTCATCGAGACCGACGCGGAGACCGCCAAGCTGGATATAGGCAAAACGCAGCGAACCGGAGGCACCTTCAACACCATTGCCCCAATCATAACGGGTTTCGGCAAAGGTCTTCAGAGTGCCAAGATCGGTTTCCGACGCCGTGGAGAGGCGCAGTGTGAAGCGAGCCTTGTTATCCCAGGAATTGCGGCGCGTATCGACGCTACCGTCACGATCAACGAAACCGCGACCGTAGACATTGTCACCGCCAGCAGCGTCGTAACGGACATAGCCGGATACGCGAAGGCAGGTTTCGGTGCCCGGAATATAGAAATATCCCGCACCATAGGCGTCGCAAACGCGAACATACTCAACAGATTCAGGCTCCGGTGCCACAACGGTATCCGCAGCATATGCTCCAGTGGTTGCAACCAGCGCTGCAGCCGAACCGAACAACAAGCTCTTGATCTTCATTTCATTGCCTCCAGAAATTTTTCAGACGAGGCCTGATAGAATGAATTCCACAAATACATCAATTCCAATTTTAAGAACTATATCAAGTTGAAAAGGAACATGTGTCCATTATGACACTAATTATAAACAGCTTTACTTTATAACAATAAATAACTCATAAAATATAAATCAAATAAAATTTCAAGTATATTAACACTAGCAATTTCTAACTACAAAACCCCTTTCGCCTTAATTACAATAAACGAAAACGGGGCCCGAAGGCCCCGTTTCACAAGCGTTTCGCGACTATGTCAGTCGATAGCTACCTGCCTGCAGCCTGCTGCGCATAGACGTAGCTGTCATAGGTATATTCAGCGACGCGGAACCATTCGAAGCCCTCGTCACGGAATTTTTTCCAGCTCGGGTAGATTTTCGCCCATGCCGGATTTTTCTCGTTGTATTCGGCGTAGAGTTCGAACGCGACCTTGTAGGCGGCATCCAGAACGTCTCGCGGAAGCGGTTGAAGCTTCACGCCCTTCGACACCAGCGAACGAATCGCAGCGGTGTTTTTCACGTCATAAAGCGAGATCATGTTCTGGGTCGCAGCTTCGGCAGCCGTATTCAGCGCAACCTTGTATGGCTCCGGCAGGCTTTCATATTGCTGCTTGTTGATGAAGAAGTGTACCGAAGCGCCACCTTCCCAGAAGGCCGGGTAATAATAATATGGCGCGATCTGGTAGAAGCCGAGCTTCTCGTCATCATAAGGACCGACCCATTCGGCCGCATCGATCGTGCCGCGCTCCAGCGACGGATAGATGTCGCCGCCCGGAAGCTGTTGCGGAACGACGCCGAGGCGCGACATGACCTCGCCAGCTACGCCCGCGATACGCATCTTCAGGCCCTTCAGATCCGCAAGGCTTTTAATTTCCTTGCGATACCAGCCGCCCATCTGGGCCGCCGTGTTGCCGCCGACGATACCGACAATGCCATAATCGGCAAGGAACGCATTATAAAGCTCGTTGCCACCGCCATGATAGAGCCAGGCATTCTGCAGGCGTGTGTTCATGCCGAAGGGAATAGCCGTCCCAATGGCGAAGGCCGGGTTCTTGCCGGTGAAATAATAGCCGCACGTATGCGCCATTTCGACCGTGTTGGCCTGAACCGCATCGATGGCCTGCGGGCCAGGCACGATTTCACCGGCCTGGAATACCTGAATCTGGAACTTGCCTTCTGTCATCTTTGAAACGGCATTGGCCATATAGACCGCACCGCCATAGATCGTATCCAGATTGTTCGGGAAGCCCGAGGTCAGACGCCAGCGCAGCGTCGGCAACTCCTGCGCGATTGCCGGTGTTGCGAGTGCCGCACCGCTTGTGGCAGCGGCAGCGCCAATTGCGGCACCCTTCGTCAGAAATGTGCGGCGGCTCAAATCCTGTTTCATGTGTCTCCTCCTAAGATTGTTCTGGTTTATCAGAATCTACGCAATGCTCGTTTTCCCCTCATTGCGCAGGTTTTTGCTGTAGGTCTTTGTCCTGTCCGAAGCTCGGCTGCGGAGAACCGAAAGACGGCGCGGGCAGAGGCTCAGTTGACGGCGAAGGCGCTCCGAAAGGTGCGGGTGCTGCGCCGAACGGATTGCCGCCGCCAGCATCTGGCATTGGCACATTGATCTGGATCGATGCCGGATCGGCCTGCGGATGGCCGCTCTTGTAGTGGGTGACGATGCCCGGGAAGCTGATGATGATGCCGACCATGACAAGCTGGATCAAAAGGAACGGGATCGATCCCATGTAGATTTGCCCCGACGTCACCGGCTGGATAGTCGCGCCTGTGACCTTGTCCTTATAGGGTCGGGATGGAGCGACCGAACGCAGATAGAAGAGCGAGAAGCCGAAAGGCGGATGCATGAACGATGTCTGCATATTGACCGCCAGCATGACGCCGAACCACACCAGATCAATGCCAAGGCTGTCGGCCACCGGCGCCAGAAGCGGGATGATGATGAAGGCCAGCTCGAAATAATCGAGGAAGAAGGCCAGAAAGAACACCAGAAGATTGGCGACAATCAGGAAGCCGACTTCACCGCCGGGGATGGACGTCATCAGGTGTTCGACCCAGATGTGACCGTTGACGCCATAGAAGGTGAGCGAAAACACGCGCGCGCCCAGCAGAATGAAAATGACGAAGGACGACAGTTTTGCCGTGGCGTAAAGCGCTGACGTCAGCATCGTCATGTTGAGGCGGCGATTGATGATAGCGAGAAGCAGAGCGCCGACCGCTCCCATCGCGCCACCTTCCGTAGGCGTTGCAACGCCGATGAAGATCGTTCCGAGAACAAGGAAGATCAGCACAAGCGGCGGCACCAGCGAAATCACCACTTTCTGCGCCAGTTTCCAGCCCTTCAATGTACGGGCATGCGGCGGCAGAGCCGGGACCGTATCAGGCCGGAAAATCGACATGCCGATGATAAAGGCGCAGTAGAAACCGACCAGCAGGAGACCGGGAACCAGCGCGCCCTTGTACATATCGCCAACCGAACGGCCCAGCTGATCGGCAAGCACGATCAGGACAAGGCTTGGTGGAATGATCTGTGCCAGCGTACCGGATGCTGCAATCGTGCCGCTCGCCACTTTGCGATCATAGCCGTAGCGCAGCATGATCGGGAGCGAAATCAGTCCCATCGAAATCACCGAAGCGGCGACAACGCCGGTCGTGGCCGCAAGAAGCGCGCCGACGATGATCACCGCAAAAGCCAGCCCGCCACGCACGGGACCGAAAAGCTGCCCGATCGTATCGAGCAGTTCTTCCGCCATGCCGCTTCGCTCCAGTATCAGCCCCATGAAGGTGAAGAACGGAATAGCGAGCAGCGTTTCATTCGACATCTGCCCGAAGATGCGATCCGGTATCGCGCCGAACAGGTTGACAGGCAGAAGCCCCATTTCGATGCCGACGAAGCCGAAGGCAAAACCGACGAAGGCCAGCGCGAAAGCCACCGGGTAGCCGAGCAACAGCACAACCACCAGCGACAGAAACATCAACGGGGCGAGATTTTCCGCAATAAAAGCAATCATATCCATTCCCCTCAGAGCGTCTGGGCTTCCGCATCTTCAAGGGCGACCGTGTCCGGTATGCGCCCTTGAAGGATGGCGATGCGCTTGATGAGTTCGGAAATGCCTTGCAATGCGAGCAGCCCGAAACCGATGGGGATCAACACCCAGACCGGCCAGAGAACCAGCCCACCCGTATTGTTGGAGGTTTCACCGCTGGCGATCTTGGCTTCCACGATGGGCCAGGAGAGGTAAATTGTGATGAGGCAGAAAGGCAGGAGGAAAAAGATCGTGCCGAAAATCTCGACCAATAGCTGGGTTCGCCGCGAGTAGCGGCTGTAGAGAAGATCAACCTTCACATGCTCGCTATGCAGAAGCGTATATCCGGCAGCGATCAGAAAGACCGCCGAGAACAGATACCATTGCGCTTCCAGCCACGCATTCGAGCTGACATTGAACAGCTTGCGCGAGACGGCATTGATAGCACTGATGAGCACTGCCACCAGGATCAGCCACGATACGGATTTTCCGATGAAATTATTGGCCGCGTCGATAGCACGCGACAACGCCAGCAAGACTGACATCGCTCCTCCCCTCCTGTTCCGCCTCCTCAAGCGGTTTTGGAGCGAATGATAGGACCGGCGAATCCATGCCGCAAGTTGACGAAAGTTCTAAGAAACGGAGACCTACCCATTAGTGGGTAAGGCAATATCGGGAGACGAACGGAATATCCGCTATTGCGACGACAGCTATTGCGAAGACAGGCGCAACCGGTTCTCGATGACGTAGCGCGTAAGCCCGGCGGTGCTGGCTATTCCGAGTTTCTTCTTGATATTCTTGCGATGAGTTTCGACCGTCGCCTCCGAGATGCCGAGCCTGATTGCAATTTCGCGGTTGCTTCCACCTTCGGCCACCAGCACCAGAACATCGTTTTCGCGGACCGACAGCCCTTCCGATTTCCTGTCGCCGCTGTCGAGCAGCGCTTCCGAAACACCGGAAGAGAAATAAGTTCCACCCGAAGCGACCGCATGAATGGCAGCGACGATTTCAGTGGTGGACACATCCTTCAACACATAGCCTGAAGCTCCGCGCATGATGGAGGTCGAGATATATTCGCGGCTGTCGTGCATGGACAGCATGAGGATGCGAATGCCCGGCAATTGTTTCTTGAACAGTTCGATAGCGTCGATACCGTTGAGAAGTGGCATGTTGATATCCATCAAAACCACATCGGGATTAACGGTCAGCGCCAGCTCCAGTGCAGCCCGCGCATTGGAAGCCGCGCCTGCAATATCGATATCGTCATAGGTTTCGAGTACAGCCCGCAAACCATCCAGAACCAGCGGATGATTATCCACGAGCAATACGCGAATCTTGCATTCATTCGTCATGCGACTTCCGGTTCCCGCTTTCTCTCTGTTGCCGATTTCGGCAAGCGCGCGGTGAGCTGCGTACCATCTGCGCCGGTTTCAACCAAGAGCACACCGCCGAAATGCGCCATTCGCTCCTGCATATTTCGCAAGCCAAGCCCTGAAAGCTGATCTTTCAGATCACGCGCGGTAAAACCATTACCGTCATCGGCGACTGTCATCGTCACCTTGCCGCCGGAACCCCAGAGGCGGATGCTCACCTGGCTTGCCCCGGAATGGCGCTCGACATTGGTGAGCGCTTCCTGCACGACGCGATAAAGCGCCGTGCTTGCCTCCGGCTTCAGCGTCTCGTTCAGCCCGCTTGCTTCGAGCTGCGTTTCAATACCGGTCCGCTCCGAAAAATGTTCGCACAAGGCCTTGAGCGCAACGGTCAGGCCAAGATCGTCCAGAATGCGCGGACGCAGATCATGCGAAAGCCGCCGCACCTCCTTGATTGCACCATTGAGCGCATCCGATGCCTTCTCGATCGCAAGCGGCGCGCCTCCGCTGTCCATGCGCACCTGACGGCTTGCTAAATCGATGGCATAGCGAACGCCGACAAGATTTTGGGAAATGCCGTCATGCAGTTCACGCGCCAGACGTGCCCGTTCCTCCTCCTGCGTATCGATGATGCGCTGCGCCAGCTCCTTCAGCTTGTTATCAGCCATCCGTCGCTCGCGCAGATTGAGCAGCATACAGGTCGCGAAGACGAGCATCACAGCCGGCACGGCGATCAGACTGACGATCAGGAATGTCGTTCGGATATTGGCCCGGAAATCGGCGTTGGCGGCAGCAGTCTGCACATAGACATCGTCAAGATAGACGCCAGTTCCGAGCATCCATTTCCATTTGCTCAGTCCGACAGCGAAGGAGAGCTTGTCCGCCATTTCGCCGCTTGACGGCTTTTCCCACTTATACTGGTGCAGCCCTCCACCTTCCTTCGCCTTGTCAATCAGATTGGCAATGACGCGATCTCCATCAGGATCAACAAGATCGAGCCAGTTATGGCCGGGCCGAAATGTCTGGCGAGGATGGACGACATTGTTGCCGTCATAGTCATAGACAAAGAAGTAGCCGTCGCGACCATAATCGAGCGAGGTCAGAATCTTCCGCACCTTTTCCATGGCAGCGGTATCGTCGGGGCCTGCATCGTCGTAAATCTGCTGGATAGAAGAAAGCGCCAGGTTGGTAAGATTGAGAAGCTCGGTCTCCTTGGCCTTCAGCATATTCTTCTCGAAGGTCGCGATACTGCTCTGCACAAGATTTGCCGATTGCCAGGTAATGAAGGCCGTGACCGTCAGAATAGCCACGATAAGGGGCACAATCGCCAGTGCAACGATCTGATAGCGTAGCGTCACGACTTCTCCTCCCGGCACAACGAGCCGACTTTTCCAGGGCGACTTTAGAGTTCCGGCTTGATGAGGAAAAGGGGACAATCAGCAAAACCTTGCCCAAGAAAAAGGCGCCTGCACAACCAATAATATATTATTCTTTTCTTATATAACTGAAATATAAACAATAATTCATAGTTGAAGACACGAATATTTTATGTTCAATAATGTTTTCTTGGACAGTGCGTCCGAGTATACGGTTCTGGGGCTCATTAATTTCAGAGAGAATCTTTTTATGAAAAGCTATCGCGTAATCGGTCTTGCATTCACGCTTGCAACCATTTCCGGCGCTTCGGCCTTTGCGGCTCCACTTCCAGGTGGAGCTAGCACCCTTCAGGAGACTTACCAAGACTGGACCGTTTCCTGTCAGAGCCAGAAGGAAACAAGCATCTGTGTGATGCGTCAGGACCAGAGCAGCACGCAGACCGGCCAGCGCGTTCTGACCGCGGAATTGCGCAATGTGGAAGGTAAGGTCGAGGGTGTTCTGCTGATGCCATTTGGCCTTGATCTTGCCAAGGGCGCAGCTCTTAAGATCGACGAAGTTGCCGGACCAAACCTGGCTTTCTCCACCTGCCTGCCGCAGGGTTGCCTCGCGCCGGTCAGCTTCGAAGCAAAGCAGGTTGCAGCTCTCAAGGCTGGCACCAATATCAACGTCACCACGACAGCCCTGAGCCCAAGCCAGCCGGTCGCCTTCAAGGTTTCGCTGAAGGGCTTCGGCGCAGCGCTTGACCGCATCACCGCATTGACGAAGTAAGTTTCAAAACTTTGATGGAAAAGCCATACGCCCGACGGGCGTATGGCTTTTTCTTTTGTCAGGCCGGATGCGCCGAGATATGCGCGAGATGCCTGCGCCATCGCAGCGTCATCAATACCGAGACAATACCGAGACCGGCGGCAAGGCCGAGCCAGATACCGACCCCACCCAGTTCAAACTGGAATGCAAGCAAGGCACCCAACGGCAACCCCACACCCCAATAGCCGAATAGCGCCAGGAACATCGGAATGCGTGTATCGCGCAATCCGCGCAACATGCCCGCGGCAACGGCCTGTGCACCGTCAACGATCTGGAAGAGAGCCGCCAGCGCAAGAAATGTGACAGCCAGTTCCATCACTGGCAGGTTCTGCGGATCGTGCAGATCGAGAAAAACACCAATGAACACGCGCGGGATGAGAACCATGAGAAGCCCCATCACGGCCATGAAACCGACGCCGAGCGCATAGGCGCTCCAGCCTGCATAGGCGACAGCCTGAGGGTCGCCGCGGCCATAGGCACGGCCCACGCGCACTGTTGCAACCTGACCGAAACCGAGTGGCACCATGAAGCTGAGCGATGCAATCTGGATCGCGACGGCATGAGCCGCCATGGCCGTCGGCCCGATGCGGCCCATCATCACCACTGCAGCATAGAAGATCGAAGTCTCGAACACGAATGTCAGCGCCATTGGAATACCAATGCGCCACAGTTCACGCAGGCGCGCCCAGTCGGGACGCCAGAAGCGGCCAAACAGGTGATAGCGGCGGAAGCGGTGGTGACGCACCGTGATGAATGCAAGCCCGAGGAACATCATCGTGCTTGACGCTGTTGTGGCGATACCGGCTCCGTGCAGTTCCATGCGCGGGAAGCCGAAGTGGCCGAATATCAGCGTCCAGCCGGCAAGCGCGTTGAAGCCGATGGCAAGGGCCGCAATAAGCAGCGTCCACATCGGTTTTTCCATCGCCGCAAAGAACGAGCGTAGAACAATATAGCCGAGATAAGGCAGCAGTGCCCATTGCAGCGTGTGCATGAAATCCGTCGATCGGGCAGCAATATCCGGACGCTGGCCGAGAAACAGGAAAATCTCCTCGCAATGCCAGAGCACGATCCAGACCGGGATCGAGATCATTATGACCGTCCATAGTCCCTGTCGCACCGTGCGGCGCACATCGCGAACCGAATGACGGTTCTTGCCAAGCGCGATGGCGATCATCGGCATGACGGCCGAAACGAGCCCCATCGAGAAGATCATGAGCGTATGATAGAAGCTGGTCGCCAGCAGGGCCGAAGCGAGCGTATCCGCTCCAAGACGGCCGATAAAGATGACGTCGGTTGCAGTCAGCGCTGCCTGCGAAAGATTGGTGAAGATCAGCGGCCAGCCAAGCTTCAACGCTGCCGCCATCTCCCTGCTCCAGCGTTGCGTGCCGGATTCATGCGGCTCCCGAAAGCCCGCATCGATTGTCCTGTCCATAGTCCGCTCCCCGAAGCATCCGGGGCCGTCAATCCGCCGGATGTTCCATTTGAATGAGGCCACGCCCCGGAACATCAGAGACCATGTCAATCTGAGAAGAGGCGCGGAAATACGATCATCGACCGTCCCATGCCGGCTAAGGGTGCCCATCGCCAAGAGAGCGATCACACCCCAACTTTTCGGGTTGCTCAATTTCTAACGGGAACGTTGTGTATGTTCCAGAAACTGATCCGGAGCCAAGCGGGCTGCGCATCGATTTGCACAAAATAAGAGCACAATGGATATCAGACTTGCTTAAAGAAGCAACACATCTCGGAATGGATTTTTCATCTCCTGACACTGAGGGGAATGGAATCCTCATTCTGACGCGAAAGCGCAATTACCCGTCCGATAAAGGATTGACGCTAACGCCCTAACCGATAGGAATGATTGCATTAATTGCAGGAGGCGTCATGCGCAGCACCAAAGTCATCCATATTGTCGGCTGTCACGCAGAAGGCGAAGTCGGTGATGTCATTGTCGGTGGCGTGGCCCCTCCTCCCGGCAAGACTGTGTGGGAGCAGTCGCGCTTCATCGCCAGCGACGAGACCCTGCGCAATTTCGTGCTGAACGAGCCGCGCGGTGGTGTGTTTCGCCATGTCAATCTGCTGGTGCCACCGAAAGACCCGCGTGCGCAGATGGGTTTCATCATCATGGAACCCGCTGACACCCCGCCAATGTCCGGCTCCAATTCGATCTGTGTCTCCACGGTTCTGCTGGATAGCGGCATCATCCCCATGCAGGAACCAGTCACGCGCATGGTGCTGGAGGCGCCGGGTGGCCTTATCGAAGTGGAAGCCGAATGCCGCAACGGCAAGGCCGAGCGCATCAGTGTCCGCAACGTGCCATCTTTTGCAGATCGCCTGAATGCATCGCTTGAAGTTGAGGGATTGGGCACAATTACCGTCGATACTGCTTATGGCGGCGACAGCTTCGTTATTGTTGATGCAGCTTCTATTGGAATGAAAATCGAGCCGGGTCAGGCACGGGAACTGGCTGAGATTGGCGTGAAAATCACCAAAGCTGCCAATGAGCAGCTTGGTTTCCGCCATCCTGAGAAAGACTGGAACCACATTTCCTTCTGCCAGATCACCGAGCCAGTGACGCGCGATGGCGATATACTGACGGGCGTGAACACCGTTGCCATTCGCCCGGCCAAGCTCGACCGTTCCCCGACCGGCACCGGCTGTTCGGCGCGCATGGCCGTGCTTCACGCAAAAGGCCAGATGAAAGTCGGTGAAAGATTTATCGGGAAGTCCGTACTTGGAACGGAATTTCATTGTCGATTGGACAAGACTCTGGAGCTTGGTGGCAAACCGGCCATCAGCCCCATCATTTCCGGTCGCGCTTGGGTGACGGGAACTTCGCAGCTCATGCTCGATCCGAGCGATCCGTTTCCGAGTGGGTATCGTCTCTCGGATACTTGGCCCAATATGCCAGAGTAAGCCAAAGCAAAGCGCCAATAAAAAACCCCGCACAAAGCATGGCATTGGGCGGGGTTTTCTTTACTCATTCAGATGAGGTTTACGCGAAATCCAGTGCGCGGTCGCCGTCTTCGTCCTTGATGCGCGATGGCAGGCCGATCTGGTTGAGGATGTGGAGGAAAGGCTTTGGATTAAGCTCTTCCACATTGACCATCTTCTTCACATCCCATTCGCCCGAGGCAATCAGGATTGCGGCTGCAACCGGCGGAACGCCTGCGGTGTAGGAAATGCCCTGCGAACCCACTTCGTTATAAGCGTCCTTGTGGTCGGCAACGTTATAGATGAAGACTTCCTTCTCTTTGCCGTCCTTGGTTCCCTTGACGAAATCGCCGATGCAGGTCTTGCCGGTATAGTCTGGTGCCAGCGACGATGGATCAGGCAGCACAGCCTTGACCACCTTGAGCGGCACAACTTCCAGACCTTCGGCAGTCTTGACCGGCTGTTCGGAGAGAAGGCCGAGATTGTTCAACACCGTGAAGACGTTGATGTAGTGATCGCCAAAACCCATCCAGAAACGCACATCTGCGTTCGGGTAGTTCTTGGACAGCGAATGCACTTCATCATGGCCGGTCATATAGGCCTTGCTCGGACCGACGACAGGCAGGTCAAAGGTGTGGCCAACTTCAAACATCTTGTTCGACTGCCACTGACCGCCCTGCCATGAATAGACCGTGCCGGTGAATTCGCGGAAGTTGATTTCCGGGTCGAAATTGGTCGAGAACCAGCGGCCATGCGAACCGGCATTGATGTCAACGATGTCGATGGATTTGACTTCATCGAGATAGTCGTCAGCAGCCAGACGTGCATAGGCATTGACCACGCCCGGATCAAAGCCAATGCCGAGAATGGCGGTGATGCCCTTCTCTTCGCATTCCTTGAGATGCTTCCATTCGTAGTTGCCATACCATGGCGGGGTTTCGCAGATCTTCTTCGGATCTTCATGGATCGCGGTGTCCATGTAAGCCACGCCCGTATCGATACAGGCGCGAAGGACCGACATATTGAGGAAGGCCGAGCCGACATTGATGACGATCTGAACGCCCGTCTTCTGGATCAGAGCCTTGGTGGCTTCAATGTCCAGAGCGTCCAGCGCATGCGCTTCCAGTTTCACCTCGGTCTTGAGGCTCTTCTTTTCATGCACGCTATCGATAATCTTGCGGCATTTCTCAACCGTGCGGGACGCAATATGGATATCGCCCAATATGTCAGAGTTTTGCGCACATTTATGTGCAACAACCTGTGCCACGCCCCCGGCGCCGATAATGAGAACGTTCTTCTTCATTTTCTGTCGATGCTTCCTCTTCCAGCGGTTACCCGCCATCTGTTTCGCGTCCCCGGCGCTCTCAGCCGCGGAACCTGTTTAAGTTTTACGCCGCCGAGTAATACCGCGACGCAGGGTTCAGGAGAGCGAACCCTCGAAATCCGCGTAATCAAATTCGCGGACAATTTTGACCGTGCCGTCGAGTTCACGCACGGCAATGGCTGGCATTTTCACGCCATTAAACCAGTTCTTCTTGACCATCGTATAACCGGCTGCATCTTCAAATGAGAGGCGGTCGCCGATGGAGAGCTCCTTGTCGAAAGTGAACTCGCCAAAAATATCGCCAGCAAGGCAGGATTTGCCGCAAACCATATAGCTGTGCTCGCCATTGTTGGGCGCCATCTTCGCCTTTTCGCGATAGATGAGCAGATCGAGCATATGCGCTTCAATCGAGCTATCGACGATGGCGAGGTTCTTGCCGTTATAAAGCGTGTCAAGAACCGTCACTTCCAGCGTCGTAGTTTTGGTGATCGAAGCTTCGCCCGGCTCCAGATAAACCTGTACGCCAAACTTTTCCGAGAACGCCTTCAGGCGCGCGCAGAAATCATCGACCGGATAATCGTCGCCGGTGAAGTGGATACCGCCGCCAAGGCTGACCCATTCAACGCGGTGCAGAAGCGAGCCGAACTTTTCTTCGATATCGGTCAGCATCTTGTCGAAAAGACCGAAATCGGAATTTTCGCAATTGTTATGGATCATAAAGCCGGTCACGCGGTCCATGACCTTTTCGACCTTCGCAACATCCCATTCGCCAAGACGGCTGAACGGACGCGCCGGGTCAGCCAGATCGAAGGTCGAAGACGAAACGCCTGGGTTCAGACGCAAGCCGCGCTTGATATGCGCTGCCTTGTCGGCAAAACGCTCCAGCTGACCGATCGAATTGAAGATGATCTTGTCGGCATGGCTGATAACTTCGTCGATCTCGTTATCAGCATAGGCCACGCTATAGGCATGGGTTTCACCGCCAAATCTTTCATGGCCAAGACGCACTTCATTGAGCGATGACGACGTGGTGCCGTCCATATATTCGCTCATCAGATCAAACACCGACCACGTGGCAAAGCATTTCAGCGCCAGCAGAGCCTTGGCGCCGGACTTTTCGCGCACATAGGCAACCTTTTCCATGTTGCGCTTCAGCTTGGTCTTGTCGATCAGGTAGTAAGGCGTCTGGATCATGAGAGTTCCGGGTCGTCCAAAGGGGAAATCTGGCCTCGCCAGCAAGGCTGGTTTGCCAAGTTGAGGAAACACACAGGTGGTTTCCCAAATTATTCGAAGGCTTATAGGAAGCTTGTGACAGAAACACAAATCCGCCACAGCATTATCGGGAAAAAATTTCCCCACAAGCTATCGCGGATTACTTCCCGACCTTCAGCAGGTGAGCTTCATATAGAGCTTTCTGCAGGAATTTGAACCCCTTCCCTCTTCTAGAGCGGTTCCGGTTGATAAGAAGTCGTTGGAACCGCTCTATCTGTTTGTTTTTACGCATGTCTCCCGAAACCGGTTCCCGCTTTCGGGAGACATGCGCTACCCCTTGCCCTGCCGTTTTCATTGAAAGTCTTTGCCCGGACAAATGGCTTCTGCCGGCCAATAGGGCTCGCTACAATCCCAGAAGTATCATCAAATTAATTAAACAAGCATTTGCTTGACAAATTACAGCCGCGGGCGTAGCCATTTTCTCCATGTTCGGGGCGACCTCATTCAGACTTTCGCCCGCACGATGACAGTCAAAGGAAAATGAAATGCAGGATCAGAAGCCGACCGCCGGTTGGGGAGACCTGTTCGCAGGCAGAAACGCTATCGTCTCGCTGACGCTTGTCGGCGGTGTCGCGCTTCATGCCATCAACGTGTTCATCGCTACAACCATTCTGCCAACGGTCGTCGCCGACATTGGCGGCATGGACTATTATGCGTGGAACACGGCGCTGTTCGTGACTGCATCCATTCTCGGCTCGGCTCTCGTGCCGCGCCTGCTTTCTCAGGCAGGCCCGCGCAGCGCTTATCTGATTGCGGCGGTAATCTTCGCTGCCGGAACCCTGACCTGTGGTCTGGCTCCATCTATGCCTGTCATGCTGGCGGGGCGAGCCATACAGGGTCTTGGCGGCGGCATGATGCTCGCCCTTTCCTATTCCATGATCCGCATCGTTTTCGACGAAGCATTGTGGCCACGCGCCATTGGCCTCGTTTCCGGTATGTGGGGCGTGGCCACACTTGTCGGCCCTGCCATCGGCGGCGTTTTTGCGGAGCTTGGCATCTGGCGCGCCGCCTTCTGGTCGCTCGCGCCGGTGATTGCTGTGTTCACCATCATGGCTATGACGGTGCTGCCGCGTGAATCCGGCTCCGCCGCCAGCAATGACCAGCTTGCCTGGCCACAGCTCATCCTTTTGACCGCTGCAGTCCTCGCCGTTTCTGCTGGAAGTATTTCATCCGAACTGGCGTTCAATGCCGGAGGTGTCGCGCTTGCCATTATTCTGCTGCTTCTCCTCGCAGCCGTCGAAAAGAAAGCCAGCAGGCGCATTCTGCCGAAAGGCTCGTTCAGCATCCAGAAACTCGGCGCGCTTTATCTGACCCTCGCCTTCCTCAGCGCATCCGTCACCAGTTCCGAAGTCTTCGTACCGCTGTTCTTTCAGGTGCTGCACAACCAGTCACCGCTTGTTGCGGGCTATCTGGCAGCCATCATGGGCGGCAGCTGGACACTTGGATCCATCGGATCGTCAGGGGTTGCCGCCGGGCGTACCGACCGTGTCATTCTGGCCGCCCCCGTCATGGGCGTGGCGGGCATGGTTACGCTGGCCGTTCTCATTCCCGCTGGCAGCGAAGGACATTGGTACGATCTGCTGCCGATCTGTATCGCGCTGGCCGTCATCGGTTTTGGCGTTGGCCTGACATGGCCGCACCTGCTGACCCGCATTTTCAAGCGTGCCGACGCAGAGGATCAGAATCTGGCTTCCGCATCCGTGACCATGGTGCAGCTTTTCACGACCGCCCTTGGCGCAGCACTTGCAGGAATGGTTGCCAATATGGCTGGCCTCACCAATCCCGGCGGCTTTACCGGCACTGCACATGCCGCACTTTGGCTCTTCTCCGGCTTTGCCATTCTGTCTGCACTGGCATTCGTGTCGGCACTCGCTCTGGTCCGCAGCGCGAGACAGCCGCAACCGGCATAGTGCTAAAAAAGGATGGTTAGGCGGTCGGCGCAATAACGTAAGCACAGCGCCGCGCACCGGCCAGAATATGCTCGGTGCGGTTTACAGAAACATCAGGGCCAAGCACGGCCCTGAATACCTGAAGCTCTGATCTGCAGAAGCCCTGACAGGCATCTGCAGCGGCGCAGATAGGACAATGATTTTCGATGAGCAGCCAGGAACCATCGTCCCGCTTTTCGGCATCAGCCATGTAGCCTTCGGCGGAACGAATGTCGGCAAGTTCCTTCACTCGCTGGTCGAGCGACAAATCCTTCAGCCGCGTCTGATATTGACGGCGCGTCTCGGTCTCGCGATGGGCGATCAGCGTGTCCAGCGCATCGTCACCAAGAATGGTACGCACCGAATGAAGAAGCTGAACTGTCAGATCAGCATGCGTATCGGGGAAACGTTTGTTACCGGCTTCGGTCAGATCCCAGAACAACGAAGGGCGGCCAACGCCTTGGGACACGGAATGTGAGGAAACAAGCCCTTCCTCTGCCAGACGCACGAGCTGTTGGCGAACGGCCTCACCTGTGGTTCCCAAATGTTCCCCGATGGTCGCGGCGGTTTGCGCTCCCCGCATCTTGAGCGAGAGCATGATCCTCTCCGCGGGAGAACGTGCTCCCAATTCATCGGTATTTAGAAAGTCATTCCTTGACATATGTGCCATTTTCTATTTAAAGAAGGATTATCTTGTTAAATAGGTGATCAGGCCTGTCGAAGCAAGATAATTCTGAATTTTCAATATTCAAACTCAAACCGGCTTTCGTCAAAGCCAGAGTCCACACCGGGATAGATCCTCAGGATGCTGAACGGTGATTATGCTCAAGCGATCAGGAGTTTTAAAATGAGCTTCACTTTGCCACCACTTCCCTTTGCAACCAACGCACTTGAAGGCGTCGGAATGGGCACGGAAACGCTTGAGCTGCACCACGGCAAGCACCATCAGGCCTATGTGACGGCACTCAACGGTTTCGTGGAGAAAAATGACGCGCTCAAGGGCAAGTCGCTCGAAGAAATCGTCCTCTTCGCCAAGGATAAGGCTGATCTAGCTCCCGTGTTCAACAATGCCGGCCAGCATTGGAACCACGATCTGTTCTGGCAGAACCTGTCGGCAACCGGTGGTCGCCTGCCTGGCGCTCTGGAAAAGAAGATCGTCGAGGATTTCGGTAGCGTCGACCAGTTCAAGGAAGCCTTCAAGGCTGCGGCCGTCGGGCAGTTCGGCTCGGGCTGGGCATGGCTGGTTCTGGCCAATGACGGCAAGCTGAAGGTCACCAAGACGCCAAATGGCTCCAACCCGCTGGCAACAGGCGAAGGCAAGGCACTATTAGGGCTTGATGTCTGGGAGCATAGCTATTATCTCGATTTCCGTAATCGTCGGCCTGACTATGTAACGAATTTCCTCGACAAGCTGGCCAACTACGAATTCGCGGAAGCCACCCTGAAGGCAGCATGACGCGCTTACATTGATTGTGATCAAGGCGTTTTGCCCGCAGCGGATGCAGTCTCCACGGAGCTGCACGACTGCGGGCAAAATGCAGCAATGACCGATAGAAACCGAACCGACCAATCCATTCCATAGGCGCCGTCCTCCCAAGCGGTGCTGGAGCAAGACAGAGACAGTTCCGAAAATGAGCAGCA
Source organism: Brucella anthropi ATCC 49188 (assembly GCF_000017405.1). Taxonomy (NCBI): domain Bacteria; kingdom Pseudomonadati; phylum Pseudomonadota; class Alphaproteobacteria; order Hyphomicrobiales; family Brucellaceae; genus Brucella; species Brucella anthropi. Next base: position 461,315 of record NC_009667.1, on the reverse strand, counting down.
ACTTCAATCAGGAAACCGTCACCGACATCCATCACTGGACCGACACGCTGTTTTCCTTCCGCACGACGCGCGACCCCGGTTTTCGCTTCCAGAGCGGCCAGTTCATCATGATGGGCCTGGAAGTGAACGGCAAGCCGCTCACACGCGCCTATTCGATTGCCTCGAGCCTTTACGAAGACGGTCTGGAATTCTTCTCGATCAAGGTGCCGAACGGTCCATTGACCTCAAAGCTCCAGCACCTGAAGGTGGGTGACCAGATCATCCTGTCCAAGAAGCCGGTCGGCACGCTGCTCTATGACAATCTGAAGCCCGGAAAAAATCTCTGGTTGCTTTCGACCGGCACCGGTCTCGCGCCATTCCTGTCGATCATCCGCGATCTGGAGGCCTATGAACGTTTCGAGAAGATTATTCTCGTTCATGGCGTACGTCAGGTGGCTGAGCTTGCCTATACGGACTTCATCGCCAATGAATTACCGCAGGATGAATTCCTCGGCGAAATGGTGAAGAACCAGCTCATCTACTATCCGACTGTCACACGTGAGCCTTACAAGAATCGTGGCCGTCTGACCGACCTCATTCGTTCGGGTCAGCTCTTTACCGATATTGGTCTGCCGGAATTCAACCACGATGACGACCGCATGATGCTCTGCGGCAGCCCGGAAATGCTGGCCGAAACCAAGCAGATTTTGGAAGAACGCGGCTTCAAGGAAGGCAGCCAGAGCGAAGCCGGACATTACGTCATCGAAAAGGCCTTTGTTGAAAAGTAAGCCCTGCCACAAGCGCTGAAAAATGAATAGAGGGAGGCGTCGGCCTCCCTTTTTCTTTAACTGTACTTATTAAGATCGCACCGCCTGCAGGAAAAACGTCTTCACACCGGCGACCATCTCGGCACGATCCATCATATCCGGGTTGGAGATGATCTCATCGACCGCACCGTGCAGCGCATTGAACAGAAGTACAGCCGTCAAACGCGTATCGGCGATTTTCCATACGCCTGCAGCATTACCGTCGGTCAACAATGCATCGAGCCGGACGATTGCCGGATTTTCCTGCTTCATGCGACGCATGGGCGGGTGAAAATCATGGAACACCATGTCGTGGAGTTTGTAGTTGTCGAGATAACCGGCAATGCCGGTCTCGGCCCATGCAGCCAGTTTTCCCTGCCAGTCGTCGGCGGGAAGTAGACCGAGTTGGCGCTCCAATCGCGCGCAGAACCCATCGACAAATCGCTCCCGCAAGGCAAGCAGGATGTCGTCCTTGCTGCGAAAATGCAGATAGAACGTACCTTTGGCGACGTCCGCCAGACGCACGATTTCATCCACGCTTGTCGCCGCGAAGCCCTTTTCGAGGAAGAGGGCTTCGGCTGCAGCCATCAGCTCGTCGCGACGTATTTCCGCTGGTTTGGTGCGGGGCTTGGGCTTGATGGCAGTGGAAGGCAAATCAATCTCCAAAACTTCAGGTCGCTGCCAATTTATCCCGGATCGCCGCCCTGTCAAAATCAAGCTGATTTGGTCGAATGACCCGATCTTCCAGCCAATGCAGCGCCGCATCGACATTGGAGAATGTGCCCGCGGGGACGCGAAACAGCTTTTCTGCATCCATGCGGCTTGCCTGTTCATAAACAGATTCCGGAACGATGTTCACCATGCCCAGCACCTGTTCGCGAATACGCTGCGCATTCTGCTGCAACCATTGTTTCACTTCCCGTGCCGAACCTTCGGGATGCGCAAGTGCATCCTCGTCCAGAAAACGGCGGATCGTGATGAAGGGCTTTCCCTCGTCAAGCCACCGATTCCAGGCATCAAAGAATTCACGCGTTTCTTCCAAGGTCGATGCGCCCTTCGACAAGGTGACCACGTAAGGCCAATTTTCCGTATGGTGAAGCATCACGCTTCCCTCCTGCTCGATATCCATCAAACTTTCTGCGGCAATGCCGCTTTGAGCCGTGACGGCGATCCGGCAGCCGGCACGCACACAAGCAAGTTGCAGAACCACCGCACGACTCATGACTGACTATCAGTCAGTAATCGTGTGACATAAAAACATGAATTATTCAATCATGTTTTTGCATGTAGGATTCTTGCACGAGTATGGATGCAGTTTACGCCATGAATGAGCGAGACCTAACCCTTAGCGGTGGACTAGGTTTCACAGCGAAACACGTTTGGACATTGCCTATGTGGGAGATATTGCCCCTGTGTCCACACAAGACGTAAAGCCTCATCTATTCAGTTCAAAATCGAGCCCGATATCGAGATTTGGCGCGCTGTGCGTGGTCCAGCCGACCGAAATCAGATCAACCCCGCTGGCAGCAACCGCCGCCACCGTTTCCGGCGTGATGCCGCCCGAGGCTTCGGAAATGGCGCGACCGTCGATAATCGAGACCGCCTCGCGCAATTGCGCAGGCGACATATTGTCGAGCAATACAGCGTCCACACCAATGGCCATCGCCTCCTCGAGCTGTCGCAGCGTATCGACCTCGACCTCGATCTTGACCATGTGACCAGCACCGGCCTTGGCGCGTTCGATAGCCTCGCGCACACCGCCCGCGACTGCAATGTGATTATCCTTGATCAGCACCGCATCATAGAGCGCGAAACGATGGTTCATGCCGCCGCCTGCCCGGACTGCATATTTCTGCAAGGCACGCAGACCGGGCGTCGTCTTGCGGGTGCAGACGATGGAGGCCTTTGTGCCAGCCACAGCCTTGACCAGATTAGTCGTCGCCGTGGCGATGCCGGACAGATGGCCAAGGAAATTCAGCGCCGTCCGTTCTCCTGCGAGTATAGAGCGGGAGGAGCCGGAAACGCGGGCAACATCCGCCCCCTTCTCAAGAGACTGACCGTCGCGCGCCATGCGTTCGAATGTAACATCCGGGTCGACCAGACGAAATGCCATTTCGGCCACGTCCAGCCCGGCGATGACACCCGGCTGACGCAGGCTGAACAGCATGGCCGAGCGGTGATCCTCCGGCACCACCGCATTGCTGGTAATATCACCAGCAAGCCCCAGATCTTCCAGAAGTGCGGCGCGCACCAGCGGTTCGACGACGAGCGGAGACAAGCGCGGCAGGTTCATGAGGCTATCCTGGAGATTCGGTTTGTTTCAACTATTTCACGAGCAAGCGCGAACGCCGTCTTGAATGTGTGGAAGCGGCGTTTGGCCACCGCATCTTTGTGCGGATGGTCCGTCCGGGTATGGCCACCGCGTGACTCGCATCGTTCAAATGCTGCAACCGCAACAGCAAGCGCCACGGCTGCGGCATCGTCGGTCTCCGCGAGAGGGAGAAGGGTCGTGATTGCAAAACGCACACCTTCTTCATCGCGCAGCAGGCCAAGATGGCTGGAAACGATGCGCCGCACCGGTTCGGGATCGGCACTCTGTGGCAGGCTGAACGGCACGGGATGCCGCGCGTCGACGGCGTCTTCATTTGAGAGGGCGCGGGCGGCGCGCAGCCCCATGGCGGCAGCTTCAAGCAGCGAATTGCTGGCCAGCCGGTTGGCGCCGTGCAGGCCGGTGCAGGCCGCTTCGCCCACAGCCCACAGACCCGGCAGACTGCTGCGCCCGTCGGCGTCGGTCCTGATCCCGCCCATATGGTAATGCGTGGCCGGTCTGACCGGGATCAGATCACCGGACGGATCAATGCCATGCTGTTTGCAAAGCGCATCGATACCGGGAAACCGGGTTGCAAAACGCGCACCGAGAGCCGCGCGCGCATCCAGATAGACCTTGCGCCCTTGTGCAATCTCGCTGCCGATAGCGCGTGCGACCACATCACGGGGCGCAAGTTCGCGACCCGGAATATCGGCCATGAAGCGTTCACCGCGATCATTGACCAGATGCGCACCCTCCCCGCGCACCGCTTCGCTGACCAGTGGCAGACGCGGCGCAGACACGCCAAGCGCGGTCGGGTGGAACTGCACGAATTCCATATCGGCAAGCACAGCGCCAGCGCGGCCTGCCAGAGCGGCACCTTGGCCGAGATTACCGAGCGGCGTGGTTGTTGCGTTATAAAGTCCGCCGATCCCGCCCGTCGCCAGCACCACGGCGGTTGCTGCAACCGGTCCGAGATTTTCAAGACAGGCACCGACGACACGACCATCCTGCTTGATCAAACGCAGGGCGCGGGTGTTTTCCAGAACAGTGATCGAAGGCGTTGCCAGAACCTTTGCGGTTAAAGCGCGCATGATGCCCGCCCCCGTCGAGTCGCCATCCACATGCACAATCCGATGACGGCTATGGGCAGCTTCCAGACCGAGTGAAAATACCCCGTCCGCCTTGCGGTCGAAGTGCACGCCATGCGCTTCCAGCGCGGCAATGACTTCCGCGCCTGCCGCCACGATCTCCGCAGCCACGCCCCGGTCACACAGGCCGTCGCCAGCCGCAATCGTATCGGCCAGATGCAGCGCTGCGCTGTCATCAGCACCAACACTTGCAGCAATACCGCCTTGCGCCAGCATGCTGGAACCGGACAGGCCGAGGCTTCCCGCTGTCACCAGCAACACCGGCTGCGGAGATAGCGTCAGCGCCGTCATCAGACCGGCAAGACCGCTGCCAATGACGAGGACCGGGGTCGTAGTCATACCGCCAGCATCCGCTCGACGGCGCGGCGGGCAGGCTCCATCAGTGCTGCCTCGACTGTCACTTCGTGGCGATTGTTTTCCAGCGCATCGCGAATATTGGCAAGCGTGATCCGCTTCATATGCGGGCAGAGATTGCACGGGCGGATGAACTCGACATCGGGGTGATCGACAGCGACATTGTCGCTCATCGAGCATTCGGTCAAAAGCACGACACGCTGCGGCTTTTTCTCGCCGACATAATCCGACATGACCGCCGTGGACCCGGCGAAATCGGCAGCTTCCACCACGTCCGGCGGGCATTCGGGATGGGCCAGAACCACCACACCGGGGTGGCTCTCGCGCAATTCGCGAATATCGTCAGGGGTGAAGCGTTCATGCACCTCGCAATGGCCATGCCAAGCGAGAATTTCGACATCGGTTTCGCGCGCCACATTCTGCGCCAGAAACTCGTCGGGGATCATCAGCACGCGCGGCACGCCGAGCGACTCCACCACCTTTTTGGCATTGCCGGAGGTGCAGCAAATATCGGATGCCGCCTTAACGGCAGCGGATGTATTGACATAGGTGATGATCGGCACGCCGGGATGCGCTTCGCGCAGCAATGCCACATCTTCCGGCGTGATGCTGTCGGCCAGTGAACAGCCCGCAGCCATATCCGGGATCAGCACTGTCTTGTCTGGATTGAGCAGCTTGGCCGTCTCGGCCATGAAATGCACACCCGCCAGCACGATCACATCGGCATCGACCTCCGCAGCCTTGCGCGCCAGCGCCAGACTGTCGCCGACAATATCGGCCACGCAGTGGAAGATTTCCGGTGTCTGGTAATTATGCGCAAGGATAACCGCATTGCGCTTTTTCTTCAGTTCGAGGATCGCCGCAACGTCGTCCTCGAAGCCCAGCCACTCCGCCTTCGGCAGGACTTTGGCCACGCGATCATAGAGTTGCGAGACGGAAACATGATCGTTCATGGGTGATCTCCCGAGTGCATCCATTATACTCAACTTGAGTATTTCATGTTTGCGAAGTTATACTCGATTCGAGCATATTGTCAATCGCGAGAGATTGGCAGCTTGGCACCAGCCAGATGGCGCTCGGAAAGGGCGCGTTCCTCGACAATCGAGTAGCGGAAACGGAACAGTTTTGCCGGGCGACCGCCGGTTTCGCTGTCGCTTTCGCCGGTTTCCTCGACGAGATCCTGCTGTTCGATCAGGCGGCGGAAATTCTGCTTGTGCAGGCGCAAGCCGGCCAACGCCTCGACGGTGCGTTGCAACTGCAGCAGGGTGAAACTGTCGGGCATCAACTCGAACACCACCGGGCGGTATTTGATCTTGGCACGCAGCCGCGCAATTGCCGTGGCAAGGATACGGCGATGATCGGCAAACATGGAGCGGCCGTTCTCGTCTTCCTTCATTCCGGCCTCGGCCACCAGACCAGCCTCGAACAGCAGCTCATAACGTTGCAGCACGAGGTCTTCGTTCCAGCGCCCGCTCCACTCTCCGCTCTCAAAGCCGAAGGTGAAAGCGATGCGCCGCATGCGCTGCGCTGTCAGCTCCGGCGTTTCAGCCCGATAGGCCCAGACAAGCAGCGCATTGTTGAGATGCTCCATGATAGCCGGTTCGCCCTGACGGTGATCTTCCCACGGCAGATAATCATACCAGCCGCGCCAGCCCGCCTGCCCCGCCGCCGCATCGCTTTCCCGCACAAGACCGAGATAGCTGATCGAGATGATGCGCTCACCCTGCGCATGGCGGTCACGGTCGGCAAAAGTATAAAGCTGCTCCAGATAACCGACCGGATGTGCGGTTTCCGACTGCACCCAGGCGCGCAGACCCGATTGCAGAGAACGATGCTCGCTTTCGAACGGACCCGACGGTAAAGCTTGTCCCTGCCGCACAGTCATGACGCGCGGCTGTTCGCTGGTCACAGCCGTCAGCACGGCAATCAGTTCGGTATGGGCAATATCGTCGGTCACGGCAACTCCGGAAAACAGTTCCGACATTGAACGCGATTGACGAATAAATACAAGGCGCTACCGCCATACGGCACAGGTTTTGCTATTCAGCCCTTGGGTTTCGCGCCGAAAACATGCTCCGGCCCCGGAAATGCACGCGCCTGCACCTCTTCGGCATAGGCTTTGGCTGCATCGGAAATCTGCGGCGCCAATTGCGCAAAACGCTTCACGAAACGCGGCGTGAAATCCTGAAACAGCCCCAGCATGTCGTCTGAAACCAGTATTTGTCCATCACAGGCAGCCGAAGCCCCAATGCCGACCGTCGGAATGGCGAGCGATGCGGTGATCTCGCGCGCCAGCGGTTCCACGGTGCCTTCAATAACCAGCGCGAAAGCACCGGCATCGGCAATGGCCTGTGCATCGCGGCGAATCCGGTCGGCTTCCTCGTCGCCGCGTCCGAGCGAGCGGAAGCCGCCGACCGTGTTAACCTGTTGTGGCATCAGCCCGACATGACCGAATACCGGAATGCCCCGCTTGACGAGGAATGCGACCGTTTCGGCCATTTCCTCGCCGCCTTCGAGCTTGACGCCGTCGCAGCCGGTTTCCTGCATCACACGAGCCGCATTGCGGAACGCCTGTTCCTTTGATTCCTGATAGGAACCGAACGGCATGTCGACGATGACGCAGGCCGTCTCGGCCCCGCGCATCACCGCCTGCCCATGGACGATCATCATGTCGAGCGTCACCGCCAGCGTCGAATCCATGCCGTAAAGCACCATGCCGAGAGAGTCGCCGACAAGCAGCAGATCGCAATGCGGATCGAGCAGACGCGCAATCGGCGTTGTATAGGCGGTGAGGCTGACAATCGGGCGCTCGCCCTTGAGGGCCGAAATGGCCTTCGGCGTCAGTCGCTTCTGTTTAACGGATGCGCTCATCTCAGGCCGCCTGTTCCTGCGCGACATGCGCGATCACGCGATTATCGAGGAGCCGCGTCGTGCCGAGCCGCACGAACAGCGCGACGAGCACCGGACGCCCCTGCACTGCCGTCAGGCGTTCCAACGTTTCGGGGTCACGCAGCGCCACCACTTCCGGCGTCGCCAGCGGTTCCGTGGCAATGAAAGTGCGAATTGCCGCTTCCAGCGCATCGGGATCATCCACGCCGGACCGATAAAGTCGCTCGGCCTCATCGAGTGCCTTCGGTACGATGATGGCGGCGGCGCGCTGCTCCGGCGACAGATAGACATTGCGGGACGAACAGGCGAGCCCGTCTTCCTCGCGCACCGTTTCAACACCGACAACGCGCACCGGAATAGCCATGTCCTCCACCATGCGGCGGATGATGACGAGTTGCTGAAAATCCTTTTCGCCGAAATAGGCGGCGTCCGCGCCGACGATGTTGAAAAGCTTGTTCACCACCGTTGCGACACCGGCGAAATGACCGGGACGTGCCTCGCCTTCCATCTGGTTGCCGAGGGTTGGCACATCCACCACCGTCTGCATCGGCTGCGGATACATGTCGCTGACCGCTGGCGCGAAAAGATAATCGACATCCGCTCTGTGCAACAGAGCCGCATCCCGTTCCAGATCGCGCGGATATTTGTCGAGGTCTTCATTCGCGCCGAATTGCAACGGATTGACGAAGATGGACACGACAGTCACGTCATTTTCCGCTCTGGAGCGGTGAACCAGTTCTAGATGGCCTTTATGGAGGTAGCCCATGGTCGGCACGAAGCCGATGCGTTTTCCCGCCCGCCTTGCTGGTGCCAAAATCTGACGCAATTCCTCAATGGTGCGGATGATCTGCATGAGGTCCTCCTCGCGGCCCGAATTTGTTGGCCGCGAGTCCTACAGCGTCAGCTCAAATATGACAACTGCAGAGAAAAGAACGCTGTCGGCATACTTTACTGCGTGGGGGTAGTTACCGCGCCAACCGTATTGCCGACAGCACGACCGAAACGGTCAATCTGCTCGTCATAGGTTTTGCGCGTGTTCGGATCGAACACGGCAATCGGCGCCGTCACCACCAGCGAGGCAGCCGTGCCGACACCCTGTGCCGTGCCCATCGCCACCGCCCCCAGACGATCACCGAGGCCAACCTGCGAATCCGTGATGGTCTGGCCTGCGACAAGGCGCTGACCGATCAGCTGCACGACTTCCGGACTTGCAGCAAACTTGCCATGGTTGAGACGGTCACCCGCCTTCAACTGCGTCAGGTCGATAACGGTGATGCCTGCTTTTTCCAGCTCGGAGCGATAAGGCTCGATTGACGGATCGATCTGGCCGAGACGATCGATATTGCCCGAAATGCGCCGTGACAATGCAAGCGCCTTGTCATCCCGCGACGTGAACAACGTGAAGCGCGGATGCTGCTTGCCCATGGCAAGGAACTGCTTGGAGAACACATCAACGTCGAGATCGGGCGATGCCAGAATGACATCCGTTATCTTGGCATTGACGCGACCGTCGCGGATCGCCATCTGCCGCAGAGCCTCGACCGTCAGCCAGCTGCCCATCGAATGGGCCATGACAGTGATATCCTTGACCTCTGGCTCGCGTGCGATGGCGCGCAAGATCTGTTCCAGCGCATCGCGGGAATAATTGGTACTTTCCTTGTCGTAGTTGTAGTCGAAAACACTGGCGCGCGATGGCCAGGTGAAAATCACCGGTGCAACGTCGGCTCCCGAATCGTGCACGATCTGCGCAAAGCGATAGACGGAATCCTCAAACGTATTGTTGAAGCCGTGCACGAACACCATTACGCGGCGGCTTTTAGTCAGATGCGGGCGGACCCAGCCTGCCATTTCCACATCGGTCTTGACCGGTGTCACGCTGACGGTGGTGAAATCCTTCTGCGGATTGGGCGGCAGCTTCTTGGGCCACTGCACTTCACCCGCCTTGCGGTTCTTTTCCGGCGGAATGGACACAACGATCTCGTTGAGCGACACAAGCTTGTCGCGTTCGCCGGAGAAAAGAATGCCGGGATTATCAGACGGACGGCGCGTGGTGGCAACGACAAGATTCACCTTCGTCGTACCGGGCGAAGCGACATCGCCGACCGGGATAAGCACGCCTTCAGGCCGGCTGGCGCAACCGGCAAGCACAGACAGAAGAACAAGCAACGCAGGGGCAGTCCGAGAAAAAACGCGCCGCAAAACCAAACTCCCTCAACGCCACGCCAGCAGGTCTCTTATACGAGGGCGCTGAGATGCTGACGCATCACGCCCTGAAAATGCTCAATCGCCGCACAGGCTTAACCAAAACTCGATGGGTCAAACTCATCTAGTTTTGGTATTACACCCGAACTTTGAGGGTTAATATATTCTTTACCTGAAACCTTCTGCCAAGCCCCAATTATCCACCGTTGTCGGAACGCAAGGCGATTGCGGCTTATGGGTTACACACTGTTCAACAGGTGATACTTTCCTCACGATCAGCCCAGACCGATATATCCCCCAACAGCAACTCCGTTTCTGAAGGAGGCACATTATGGCATTGGAACTGACAGGGCTGCACCATCTGACAGCCATTACCGCCGATGCGCCCGGCAACCGGCGCTTCTATACCGACACGCTCGGGCTTCGGCTCGTCAAGAAAACCGTCAATCAGGACGACACCAGCGCCTACCATCTGTTCTACGCAGACGGGCTGGCTTCGCCCGGCACGGACATCACCTTTTTCGACTGGCCGGTACAGCGCGAACAGCGCGGCACCAACAGCGTCGCCCGCACTGGTTTGCGTGTGAACGGTGTCGAAAGTCTCGATTGGTGGCGAAAGCACCTGAACGATAAAGGCGTCCAGACGGGCGATATTTTCGAGGTCGCGGGACGGGCTGTTCTCGACATCGAAGACCCGGAAGGGCAGCGCTTGCGCCTGACCGATGATGGCGGCGCGGGTGAGGCCCATAGCTGGGACCGGAGTCCCGTGCCTGCGGAAAGGCAGATCAGAGGTCTCGGACCGATTACGCTTAGCGTTCCCGAACTGGCACCGACCCAGATCATTCTGGAAAAGGTCATGAACATGCGCCAGACCGGCGATTACGCTTCGCCTGACGGCGAAGGCCATGTCCATGTCTTCTCCATGGGGCCGGGCGGTGCTGCCGCCGAACTGCATGTCGCGGTACAGCCGAACCTGCCAACTGCATGGCAGGGTGCGGGCGCCGTGCACCATGTGGCCTTCCGCACGCCAGATCAGGAAAGCATGCAGGAATGGGTCGACCGTCTGAGGTCCGTGCGCATGCCATCAAGCGGCGAAGTGGAACGTTACTACTTCCGCTCGCTCTACTTCCGCGAGCCGAACGGTATCCTGTTCGAAATCGCTACCGATGGGCCGGGTTTCGCAGTCGATGAACCACTTGAAAGCCTTGGCGAAAGCCTGTCGCTTCCACCTTTCCTCGAAGGAAAGCGGGAAGCCATCGAGCGTAACCTGAAGTCCCTCGATTAATATAGTAAAAGGGCTGCGGAATTCTCCGCAGCCCTTTTATTTATATCTTGTCCCGAAGCCAGTCGCTTACAATGAGGATATCTTCATCGATGAGTGCATGCCCTGCTTCGACCGTGCTGATGGTAAGCGCCGCCCCGTCGTCTCTCAGGACTTTTTCCAGCGTCCCGGTCTCATCGCCGAACGGATCGGAAGCACCATTCATCAAAAGCACTGAAGCGTCCGACAAATCAGCGCCATCGGGCTGCTCCTCCAGAACCTCCTGACCGCGTAGAAGAACCGCCGTGCGAACCACATGCGGATGCAGGCGCATGAAAGCGGCCAGCAAATTTGCGCCGTTGGAGTTCCCGATAAAGGCTGTCCGATTCAAATCGATACCATAAGCGGCGGCGGCACCTTCAACGAAAGCCTCGAATGCCTGCGCTTCAAACTGAATATCGGCCTGATCGAATTTTTTCAGATCGAAGCGGCGGAACCAGCGCTGGATGCCCTCTTCCGTGCTGCGTCCCCGTACCCCCAGAAGGGTTGCGTGCGGCGCAGCCTTGCGGGCGAACGGCATCAGGTCGTTTTCGTTTCCACCAGTGCCATGCAAAAGCACCAGTGTACTGCCATCCGGGTCTTCCGGCTGGTGTATCCGATGAACGAAAGGCAGATCACGATAGATGACGCGCTCTTCGCCCGGCAGAGCGAATTGCGGCATTCGTGCCCGGATGGCATCGGCCTTTTCTTCATTACCGGGCGGTACGAACAGGAACTGACCCAGTTTCTCGACCGACTCGTCTATTGCAAAGCCCGGTGCGTCGGTTGCAAATTCGAACAGCGTTCCACCCGGTTCGCGAACATAGAGCGACGTGAAATATTTGCGGTCGTGCACATTGACGGCGCTGGAATTAAGCTTGGAAAGCTCCTTCTCCGCCTTTTCCACGTCGCCAGTATCGGCAGCACGGAAAGCGACATGATCGGCAATGCCCGTGCCGGGGATGCCCGGCCAGAAGCCGCCGGCGTCACGCACATCGATGGCGTCGCCGGAATCCGACAGAAGACGATCTATCGTGCCTTCTTTCGCCGAAGGCCTGAAATCGAAATAACGTTCGATGAAACCTGCCGTCTGTTCCGGCGCTTCGGACAGAATAGTCGCGGCACGCAAACGCCTGACGGCGAAAGCTGGCGGAATGCCTTCGCTTTCCCACGCATCATTGGCGGCAAGATCGCAACCGACAAGCTTGACGATCACACCGTCGGGATCGCGCAGGCGCAGAACAGGTTCGCCAAACTCCTGAACCGGTCCTTCGGAAGGCACATGATAACGCAAGGCGCGTTCGAGCCAGAAACCGATGGCCGTGCGATCGATGGCAAGCGCGATTTCGCTGACCTGACCGTGACCAACACGCCCCTTGGCACCATCTTCCCAGACCAGAAACGTAATCAACGATCCGGGCGTGGCCGAGCGGTCGCCATAGAACAGATGCAGCTGCTCGGCATCCTCGAACCCGCCTGTTTGCTTGACGATACGCAGCCCCAGAAAGCCGGCATAGAAATCGACATTCGCCTGCACTTTTCGGGTGATGAGGGTGATGTGGTGGATGCCGCTTGTCATGGACACTGTCTCCCCGATTCAAAACTTGAATCAGAGATAGAGCAGATGCTGCAGCTTGCCTATGGGGCTATGCAGTTACGCATTGTCAACGCATGGAGATGAAAGCGAAGCAGGATGCAGGGGAGCAAAAAAAGAAAAAGGCCGCGCGGGAGGAGGATGCGCGGCCTGATCTTGAATACGGCTTGGGAGGAGGAGTGCCGCATTCCTTATCGAGTTCTGGGAGGAGGAGTGAACTCGATGAAGAGATATTTACCCGCCCCCCTTCCCTGCAGCAACGGTCATTAATGCATATCAGTTATGCAAAGACGTTGATGCTCAAGAAAAAGGCAGATTCGCTAATACAGAAAACGCCCGGAAACCGGGCGTTTTTAAAGAATTGTCTGTAAAACTAGGCTCTTACAAAAAGTGGGCAATCAGGGGAGCAGCAAGCACATTCACGAGACCAACAAGCACCATGACCAGCCCGGCAATCGAACCTTCTTCGCTGCCGATCTGGTGGGCCTTGGCCACACCGGCTCCGTGCGCACCCATACCGAAAAGGGCTCCGCGTGCCAGCGCGGAGCGGATCGGCAGCCAGTTGAGCATGACTTCACCGAGAGCTGCACCGAACACACCTGTCAGCACCACAAAGATCGCAGTCAGGTCAGGCGCGCCGCCAATATCGCCCGAGACGGTCATCGCAAACGGTGTGCTCATTGAACGTGGCATCAGGCTGAGGCTGATTGCTTCGTTGAGGCCCAGCAGATGCGCCAGGCCCCATGCGGAAGCCATGGCAGACGAACTTCCGACGACCACACCGGCCAGAAGCACCGGCCAATAGCGGCGGATCGTTGCGCGCTGCTGGTAAATCGGGACCGCAAAAGCAACCGTTGCAGGTCCAAGCAGCGCAACCAGCCAGTGGGTAGCACCGAAATAGCCGCGATAGTTCTGATTGAGCCCAATGACCAGCGCTATCAGCAACAATGGCGTAACAACGAGCGGCGTCAACCACCACATCGGAAAGCGGCGATAGACGCGCTTGGCAGCAAGATAAAGCAGGATCGTCGCGGCAGACCAGAAAAGCGTCGCAACAAGCGGATTACTTAGCGACATAACGCAGGCTCCAGCGGTAGCAGAGATCAACCGTCAGTGCGGTGACACTCATGACCGTCAACGTGCCGAGCAAAATCACAGCCATGATTTTCAGACCGAGCAGACCGAGCAGTTCCTTATGCTCGAGAATTGCAAGCACTGCGGGAACGAAGAAGAGCAACATTTCTGCCAGAAACCATTCTGCGCCGCGCTTCATGCTGAACAGGCTAACACGACCGCTCAGGAGCAGCGCCAGCACCAGCGCCATACCGACAATGCCCCCCGGCAGAGGCAGACCGACGAGGCGGACGAAAAGCTCACCCGCCAGCCAGAAACCGACCAGCGTCGCAATCTGCATCAGACGGCTGTGATGCAGTGCGTAACGAAACCGGATCAAAAGGCTGTGGGCGTTCATGTGCTTTTCCAAGGGGGCTGATGCATTTTCATGGGTGAATATAGGCCTTCTGGCGCTATTCTAGAAATGAATTGATTTCATTGCAGCTATTCCGTAATAGAATGGCTCATGAACTTGCGCAGCTTCCAGGCCTTTGTCGAAGTGGTGCGGCAAGGCGGTTTTTCCGCCGCCGCAAAAACCATCAATGCGACCCAGTCGACTGTCAGCAAGGCGGTCAGACAGCTTGAAGACGAATTGGGGCTGGTTCTGCTGGATCGTGAAATCTCTCCCTCCCGCCTCACGACAGCAGGTGAGATTGTCTTTCGTCGCGCGGTTGCCATGCTGGCGGAAAAAGACGACATGCTGGCCGAGCTGGGTGAGCTCCGCGGCCTCAAGCGCGGCCTGCTGAAACTCGGCCTGCCACCCATCGGTTCCAGCGTGCTTTTCGCTCCCGTCTTTGCGGCCTATACGAAGCTTTATCCGGAGATCGACATTCAGCTGGTCGAGCACGGCAGCCGGAGGCTGGAGGAATTGCTGCTTGCCGGAGATGTGGAACTTGCGGCTTCGCTTCTGCCGGTTGAAGACAGCTTCGAGTGGCAGGATGTGCGATGCGAACCGGTTGTGGCGCTTCTCTCGACCGATCATGCGCTTGCACGCGGTGACGGCGTTTCGCTGCAGGACATTGCCAGCCTGCCGTTCATTCTTTTCGAGAGCGGCTTTGCCCTCAACCACATTATCCTTGATGCATGTCGTTCGCATGGATTCTCTCCAAACGTTGCGGTCCGCTCCAGTCAGATTGACTTCATCGTCGAGCTCGTAGCGGCAGGCATGGGCATCGGCTTTCTACCAAAAATGATCGCGGAACAGCGGCATCATCCCGGCGTGCTCATCCACAGGATCAAAGGCGCCGATGTGAACTGGAATCTGGCGCTGATCTGGCGAAAAGGCGCATTCCTGTCTCATGCCGCTCGTGCCTGGCTCGAACTGAGCAAGGCCGGAACCGGCACCGCATCATCTTGAAACGCCCGCCATATCGCCTATCTCAAATGGATATACCGACTGGATAAGTGCCCCGGCACCTCTTCAGCCATAGGCCCGTGTGTAGAACATTGCTCTACCCACCCGTTTCAAAGCGCGCGACGCCTGAAACCGCCGACGGATTTCTGCTCAGCGCTTCATCAGAAGGAGGCTATGATGGAAGGTCAGGTTATATTCTATAAGGACGACAGGATTCTCTACCGGCACCATATTGATGTGCAGGAAGACGATTATTCAAAGGGCGTCAACGACGCGCTCATTGCCTTTCAGCGCAATTATGCAGGCTTCGACCTCGCAGGCGACAACATTCACATCCGCTTCAAGAAGCCGGGTGACGTGTAGGTTTTGGAAGATTTTGCGGATCGAAACAGGCCGGTTCCCGAAACAGGGAAACGGCCTTGGTCCGCTGGTTCAAGCAAAAGCGGCTTCGCGGGCGACGCGATGAATATCGGTGCGTGAAAGGCCGAGATCGGAAAGCTCGCGGTCCGTGCAGCCACTAAGTTCGCGAATATTTTCGCGATACTGCATCCAGCGATGGAAATGGGTGCGAAGATTCATGGTGGTATCCCCTTTTTTTATCTTCCTCCCGATAGTGAGCTTCCGCCTTTCTCTGTCTTTTGAGAAGTGCATATCCTGCATGGCTGCTGTGATTGCAGCGAAATCCTAGCATTTCACCCGGATTTCCCAACAACAAAGGAAATTGCCTCCTATTGTTGTAATCATTATGTAGTTCTAATTTAGATATACCTACTGTTTCGACACAGGCACCGGTTCATTCTAATTAGAGTTGGAGTGCATGAAAAAGACATTGATCATCGTCGGCAATGCGCCTTTGCCGCGCGATCTTTCTGCCGAAGTGGATGCTGCCGATTTTGTGGTCCGTTTCAATGAGCCAAAAAAGTCCATCGGCATGAGCGGCACCCGGACAGATCTCCTGATGCTGGCAACCTCAAGCAAGCCGATGCAGCGGCGGCTACGCGATCCGGGCTTCGTGCAGACACCGACTTTCAAGGCGGCCAAGGAAGTGATGCTTGCCTATCATCCAAGCATCATCCGCAAATATCACCCTGGTCCGAATTTCCTCTCCCGTCTCAAGGGAAGGCGTGGCGACTGGACTATGCAGACCATCGAAGTTGTCGGCTCTGCTGGCAAGGAAATCCGGATCATGCCGCCCCAATTCTATCTGGCCGGATGCAAAGAGCTGGGTGTAACCGACGAGAATATAAGCAAAGCCTTTCCAAGCACCGGCTTTTTTGGCATCTGGTACATGCTCGGAAAATGTCCGGAGGAAAGCTGGGACGTTAAAATCTGCGGCTTCACCTGGGAAGGCTGGAAACGCCACACCTGGGGAGATGAGCGCAGTTGGGTTGAGCAGAAGGTCAAATCCGGACGCATCAGCCTCATCCAGTGACCCAGCGCCATCACTATAATTTCCGGCGGAAAACGTGGGGAACGATCACGACACAATCTCTTTAGAGGAGCCTATGAATGAGTGAACCGTTACGCATTTTCATCGGATGGGATTCTCGCGAGCCCATCGCATATGAAGTCGCCAAAGCATCCGCATTGAAGCATTCCTCTATTCCGCTGGAGATCGTGCCGATCAAGTTGCAGGACCTGGTCGATCGAGGGGTCTACACGCGGGAAGTCGATCCACTGGCATCGACGGAGTTTACCTATTCGCGGTTTTTCACGCCATGGCTTGCGGGCTACAAAGGGTGGGCGCTTTTCTGCGATTGTGACTTTCTTTTTCTGGGCGATATTGCTGGCCTCCAAGCTTACAATGACCCTTCAAAAGCCGTTTATTGCGTTCAGCACGATTATCAGCCCAAGGATAGTGTGAAGATGGATGGCAAGGTGCAGACCAGCTATCCACGCAAGAACTGGTCGTCCTGTATGCTGTTCAACTGCGAGCATCCGTCGACACGCCAGTTGACGCCGGAGCTGATCAACAGCGAAACCGGCGCCTACCTGCACCGCATGCAATGGGCTGCCGATGATGAAATTGGCGCTCTGCCGACGGATTACAACTGGCTGGAAGGCTGGAACGAGAAGCCGGAAACCGGCCTGCCGAAAGTGGTGCATTACACACGCGGCGGCCCGTGGTTCAAGGATTGGCAGAATGTCGACTACGCCGATTTGTGGCGAGCGGAAGCCGATAGTGTCGAGCCGGGCTGGAAGCCGGTCTGATCTGCAAAATACCTTGAGCTTTCTGTATGCTACAAGGTAGATAAGGACCATGAACGAAACGCGTCCTGACATCACTGCGAATGACGGCCCCCAAAGGGCCGTCAAGGCTTTCATCATCCATCTGGAGCGCGCCACCGACCGGCAGCCGCAAGTCGAAGAACTTGTTCGTAGGCTGCCTGTAGAGACGGACGTAGTGAACGCCGTCGACGGGCGCACACTCGATGCGCAAACAATCAGCCGCGTTTATCGGCGATCGGCGCACAAGCCCCGCTATCCATTCCAGCTCAGCACCAACGAAATCGCGTGCTTTCTTTCGCACCGGAAGGCCTGGCAGGCGATTGTCGATCAGGAACTGGATGCAGGTCTCGTGCTGGAAGACGATGTGGAGCTGACACCGGAATTTGCCGCTGCCTATTCCGCTGCGTGCCAGATTCTCAAGGCCGATAGCTTCATCCGCTTTCCGTTTCGCGAGCGTGAAAGCGGGCGCGTAGTGCTGAACACCGAAACACTGCGGATCATCGAACCTGTACCGGTCGGCCTTGGCATGGTGGCGCAGCTTGTCGGGCGGGAAGCCGCGCAGCGCTTGCTCTCTGCAACCGAAGTGTTCGACCGCCCGGTCGACACCACGGCACAAATGAACTGGGTTACGGGACTCAAACCGCTATCCGTTCTTCCGGGCGGAGTGAAGGAAATCTCGGTACAGCTTGGCGGCAGCACGATCCAGAAATCGCGTTCCTTGCCCGACAAGCTGAAGCGTGAAATCTTGCGCCCGCTTTATCGCTGGAAGATAAAATCGCGCTCGCGCGCAGCTATCTGAGGTTTCCCGTGCCTGTTCCGATTTTCCTGTATCATCAGATTGACGTGCCACCGCAACACCGCACGCCCTATCGCAGTATGATCGTGCACCCGGATCGCTTTTGCCAGCAGATGGCCTGGCTGAAACGGCTGGGTTATCGCGGCCTGTCGGTGAGAGACGCAATTCCTTACATTTACGGCGGGAAACAGGGCAAAGTCGCCGTCATCACGTTTGACGACGGTTTCGAGAATGTGTTCCGTAATGCCCTGCCCGTGCTGCAGGAGTTTGGCTTCACCGCCACGAACTATTTCGTGGCCAACCAGATCGGCGGCTTCAATCTCTGGGACCAGAAGATCGGCGTTGCGCGCGCCAACTGTATGAGCGTTTCCGAATTGCGCGAATGGGCAGATCTTGGTCATGAAGTCGGTTCCCATACGCTCGACCATGCCCTCCTGCCGGAAATAAGCGAACAGGAAGCCATCACGCAAATCCAGCAATCACGCATGAAGATTGAAGACCTGCTCGGTCATGAGGTCACGTCTTTCGCCTATCCTTACGGCGGAGAAAACGCAGTGATACGCAAGATCGTCGAAGCGGCAGGCTATACAAACGCGACGACGACAGAAAAACGCCGCGCACGGTCAAATGATGATCCGTTCGGCATTCCGCGTCTTACAATCAGGCGCAATGATATATTACTGCAATTCCTGCGGAAAACGTTCACGCGCTAAGTCGGCTCCTCGGCTTGGCTCCACGCTCTATGTCGTGCAAATCAGCCATGAAGCCGCGCCTCACTAGACAATCCGGGCCTGTGTACTGGACCGAACCTTCATAGACGAGCGAAAGATCGTCTGAAAAACGCTCGTTCTCGACGATTGCGCGGTAGTGCTCTGCACCGCCAGCATGGCTCTTTTCGGAGGCAATACGTTTGAACTCGCCGACCGAAAGCGAAGAAAAGCGGTAATGGAGAAGAGCACCGGTTGCCGGAAGAAAATTCCGGAAACATGGACCCGGCCCATGAATGCTGCCCCGGCGATAATCCGTCTTTTCATCGACCCAAATCAGCGGAAATTTTGACAGTCGCATGCTGCGTCCGAACAAGCGCAAACGCGGTCCACCACGCACCGCTACCCCGAACTTCTCCCATGTCGCCGTGTAGCCGTCGCCGTCGAAATGCGACGAAACCTCGAACGGATATTTCGTCCCGTCATCGACGAAGACTCCTTCACGCAGCAGGCCGCCGGGATACATGTCGATCATCGGTGCCAGACACCGACGAATTCCATTCCCTTCCAGCTCCTCGATAAAAGAGCGGATATCCCGTTGCTCCATTCTCGGAAATACGAAGAACTCGTCAGCATCAACCGACAAATACCAGCGCCCGCGTCCGTAGAGATTGAACAGGGCATCGCGCCAGACACGTCCGCGGTCCGCCTGTGCGTAGCCAACGTCCGAGGTGAACAAATCCACATCAGGAGCACTGGACAAGATTTCGGTCGTTCCGTCGTCCGATCGGTCATCTACAACGATGAAACGCGTAACACCCATCTCGCGATAATAGCGCAGAAACGACTTCATATAGGGCGCAGCATTGCGAACCACGCAAACAAGCGGCAGATCGCCTGGCCGTAAAGCCTCGAAGCTTCCGGATGCAGCAATCAGATTTGCCGATTTTTTTCGATGCGGAACCGAAAGCTGCACGTGCCTCCAACGCAAGCGCAGATGTCGCATCGGTGAGGCGCGCCAATAGGCAGTCCAGTCGCCGGTCGCCGAGGCTGGATAGTTCATCACCGTTCGCGTTGGTTTCATAAAGGTGCCAGGTTTTCAATGAAGGTCACAAAAAGCTGGTATTTTGTTGCGTTTCATTCAAGCAACTCTTTGTTGAAGCCGATCACTCTGTAACAGCCTCCGACACGCTTCGTGATGAAAACTTCGTCGCCGGTATTTTGATCGTCGAGCTGATTTGCTTGATTTCAATCAATGCTGCTTCACACAAACGTGGCAAATTGCCCATCAATGCGCCATGGACGGCAAGTGCCAAAAGCGCTAGTTAGTGCACAGACTAAGGAGCGCATTATGGACTATCGCCGTTTTTTCGAAGAAGCGATCGACCAGTTGCACGCCGAGAAGCGTTACCGCGTTTTTGCCGATCTTGAACGTATTGTCGGACGTTTCCCCCGAGCTATCTGGCGCAACAATGGCACTGCCCGTGAAATCACCGTCTGGTGTTCCAATGATTATCTTGGCATGGGACACCACGCCGACGTAATCAAGGCAATGTGCGATACAGCTGGCAATGCTGGCTCAGGTTCCGGCGGCACGCGCAATATTTCCGGCAACAATCATCCGCTGGTCGAACTCGAAACCGAACTCGCCGATTTGCATGGCAAGGAAGCCGGCCTCGTTTTCACGTCGGGCTTCGTTTCCAATGAAGCTTCGATTTCCACGATTGCACGGCTGCTGCCGAACTGCCTCATCCTCTCCGACGAACTGAACCATGCCTCGATGATCGAAGGCGTGCGTCGTTCAGGCGCGGAAAAGAAGATTTTCCGTCACAATGACGTCGAGCATCTGGAACAGCTTTTGAAGGCCGCCGATCCGGCGCGCGCCAAGCTGATCGTGTTCGAATCCGTCTATTCGATGGATGGCGATATCGCGCCGATCGAGAAGATCGCCGACCTCGCCGACAAATATAATGCCATGACCTATATCGACGAAGTTCATGCTGTTGGCATGTACGGCGCGCGCGGCGGCGGCATTACCGAACGCGACGGTCTGGCACATCGCATCGATATTATCGAGGGCACGCTTGCCAAGGCTTTTGGCGCTCTCGGCGGTTATATTACCGGTTCGCGCGCGATTGTTGACGCCGTACGCTCCTATGCACCGGGCTTCATCTTTACGACCTCTTTGCCACCAGCAGTTGCCGCATCTGCGACGGCCGCCATCCGGCATTTGAAGAATTCGCAGGTGGAGCGTAACGGTCAGCAACGTCAGGCGCAGCGCGCAAAGGACGTGCTTTCGGCCGCAGGTTTCCCCGTGATGCCGTCCGAAACGCATATCGTGCCTATTCTGGTCGGCGATCCTGAACTTTGCAAGAAAGCCAGCGACCGTTTGCTGGAAGTGCACGGCATCTATATCCAGCCGATCAACTATCCGACCGTGCCACGCGGAACCGAAAGACTGCGTATCACGCCGTCGCCTCTGCATGACGACGCCCTGATCGACGGCCTCAAGGATGCCTTGCTGGAAGTCTGGAATGCACTCGGCATTCCTTATGCAGAGCCCACTGTTTCGCAGCCAGCCAGTTCCGAGCGGATCATTCCGCTGATGGTCTCCAAGGCTGGCGGCTGACAATTTCTGGAATTCTCCAATAAAAAGGCCGCTTCGAGCGGCCTTTTTTGTCAGAGCTTTTCGATCCAGCGCACGAGCCGCCGTGCGGCTTCGTCCACCTGTTCCGGATCGCGGCAGAAACAGAGACGGAAAAAACCTTCGCCGCCGAGGCCAAAAGCGCTGCCAGGTGCCAGACCGACATTGGCATTGTCCACCATATCGATGGCCGCCTTGACCGAATCCCCGACACCATCCACGCCGAAGAAAAGATAAAATGCCCCTTGAGGCGGCGTCAGGCGAACTTTGCCGGTCGATAACAGCGCTGCGCACAGGCTATCGCGCGTCGAACGCGCCCGTTCAACCTGCATCGAAATAAAGGCATCGCCTTCATCGAGAGCCGTAACGGCACCACGTTGCATGAATTGGGCAACACCCGAATTCGAATATTGGATCAGATTTTCAATGATCGGCCCCAGTGACGGGTGCACCGTCATCCAGCCGACACGCCAGCCCGTCATCGCCCAGTTCTTGGAGAACGAGTTGACGAAGATGATGCGATCATCCGGCTCCATAATATCCATGAAGGATGGAGCGCGACCGCCACCATAATAGAAATGGGTATAAATCTCGTCGGCGATGATCCAGAGACCATGCTTGCGGGCAAGATCGAGAATGAATTGCAATGTCTCACGGTCCGCTGTCCAGCCGGTGGGATTGGATGGCGTATTGATGAAGAGTGCTTTCGTGCGCGGCGTGATGGCGGCTGCGATCTTTTCTGGATCGAGCAACCAGCCATTGGCACCGAATTCCAGCTCGACCGGAACCGGAACAGCGCCTGCCAGACCAGCTGCGCCAACAAAATTTGGCCAGGCCGGGGAAAGATAAATCGCCTCTTCGCCCGCCCCAACAGTTGCTGTCAGCGCCATTTCGATGGCGTGCATACCGGAGCCGGTGACATAGAAGTTCTCCGGTTTCAGGGGCAGCGGGAAATGACGCGCGTGATAGCGAGCCAGCGCCTCCCGCAGTTCCGGGATGCCAGCCTGCCAGGTATAGAAGGTCTCGCCTTCAGAGATACCTTTTTGGGCCGCGGCGCGGATGAAATCGGGCGTCGAAAGATCTCCCTCGCCTACCCAAAGCGGGATGAGCCCCTCGCGCCCGCGTCCGTGATTGGCGACCGCCACAATCCCGCTTTCGGGTGATTGAGCTGCTTCCCGACGAAGATTGGCTATGAGCGTCATGATTTCCCCGCGTTGAACTTCGATTTTGATTTCGTGCTTATCAAGGCCCGTTAGCGAAATCACGCGGCTTTTTGTGATGGTCCGATCAAGCGTATTTATGGATCAAAAGAAAACGGGGCCACAAGGCCCCGCATTCGTTCGCCAGTTCTGAATCAATCAGGCTTTCTGCTTTGCCAGAAGATCGCGAATTTCGGTCAGCAGGACCTCCTCGCGCGGTGCTTCCGGTTCCGGCTTTGCCTCTTCCTTCTTCTTCATGCGGTTCATTCCCTTCACCACAAGGAACAATACCCATGCGATGATCAGGAAGTTGATGAGAAGCGTGACGAAATTGCCGTAGGCAATAGTCGCACCGGCTTCACGGGCAGCTGCCAGTGTGGCCCTGGGTTCACCTGCCAGCTGTATGAACATATTCGAAAAATCGATACCGCCAGTGATCAGACCGATGATCGGCATGATGATATCGTTGACGATGGAATTGACGAGGCCGCCGAACGCCCCGCCAATAATGACACCGATGGCCAGATCGACCATATTGCCCTTCAGGGCGAACTCCTTGAATTCCTTTAGCATTACCTGTCTCCCTCACGAACGCGGACCGTTGGGGCCGTCCTGCCGCGGTGGCGTTCGCCAAATCAACCTGGGCACCAGATAAACTGGCAGTGGATGGCAGGGCCCATCTCAGAAGCGAAACTGAAAAGCGCCCTGCCATTTCAAATGCTATCCTGAAAAATGACGTGCACTTCTTCGGGATCACACTCCTAGTGTGTAGGCGAAAATTACCAAAGAAAAGATGAAACCGCTAAAACACACTGTTTTTCATCAATAATCTTGCACGAATGCACCGAAAGTGCTTGCGTCAAATCATGATCGAGGAGTGAGGGAACAGGCCGACTATGCAGGGCTGGGGTATTATTGGCGCCGCCTTTCTATATTTGCTGCTGCTTTTTGCAGTTGCCAGCATCGGCGACCGGCGCACGTCGCGCTGGAACAGTGCTCCGCGCCCCTACATCTATGCGCTCAGTCTGGCCGTTTACTGCACCTCTTGGACCTTCTTCGGCTCTGTCGGCTTATCGGCTCAGCGCGGTCTTGAGTTCCTTGGAATCTATATCGGCCCCATTCTCGTCTTTACGCTCGGCAACCGGCTGCTGCGGCATATCGTGCGACTGGCGAAATCCGAGCACATCACGTCAATTGCTGATTTTCTCGCTGCCCGCTACGGCAAGAGCTTCGGTGTAGCCTCTCTTGCGACCTGCATCGCAGCCGTCGGCTCGATCCCCTATATCGCGCTGCAGCTCAAAGCCGTTTCTGGCAGTGTCGGTCTTGTCATGGAGCATTACGGATCAGCCGTCGATCCGTCGGTATTCATATTCGGTGACATCTCCCTCCCCGTTGCCGCTGTGCTCGCTGTCTTTGCGATCCTCTTCGGCACCCGCCATACCGACGCCACGGAACATCAGAACGGCCTTATTTTGGCTGTGGCTCTGGAATCCGTCATCAAGCTTTGCGCCTTCCTGACCGTTGGCTTTGCCTGCACCTTCTTTCTGTTCGGCGCCCCATCGCAACTGATCAATCAGATATCCCAATCACCAGAAGCGCTGGAAGCGTTCCACTATCAGACATCCATCGGCACATGGATCGTACAAAGCGCACTTAGTGCCGCCGCCATCATCATGCTGCCGCGACAATTCCATGTGACCGTGGTGGAAAGCCGGAGTGAAAAGGAACTGCGAACAGCCTCCTGGCTCTTCCCGCTTTATCTGGTCCTCATCAATATCTTCGTCTTTCCCATCGCGCTGATTGGCGTGATGACGCTCGGAGGCAATGTCAGCGGAGATTTGTACGTTCTGGCTTTGCCGCTGGCGGCAGGCGCTCATTGGCTCGCACTGGTGGCTTTTCTCGGCGGATTGTCAGCGGCAACGGCGATGGTCATCGTCGCCTGCGTTGCGCTTTCGATCATGATCTCCAACCATCTGGTGCTGCCGCTCTTCATCCGGCGTCTCGCGAAGCAACATGCCGCCGAACAGCGCGACCTGACCAAAGTCATTCTGAACACACGCCGCCTCACCATTATCGGCATTCTGGCATTCGCATTCGCCTATTATCGGTTTACCTCCAACAACATCCATCTTGCCTCGATCGGCTTCGTTTCCTTTGCTGCAATTGCCCAGTTTGTTCCGGCTTTCATCGGCGGGTTGTTCTGGCGCAATGCGAATGGGCGCGGTGCCATGCTGGGACTGTCAGCAGGATTTCTGGTTTGGGCCTACACACTGCTACTGCCAACGATGGCGCCGGAAAATGCTGCTATTCTGCGCGACGGCTTCCTTGGCTTTACGGCGCTACGTCCCGAAGCGCTTTTCGGAACCAACGCTCTCCCGCTGACCAATGGCGTGATGTGGAGCCTTGCAGCCAATACGCTCTTCTACATCCTTGGTTCCCTTTCACGAACCTCGACACCGCTCGAACGCATTCAGGCAAGCATCTTCCTGCCGCGTTATTTCATCGGCACGCCGACGCTCAAGCGCTTCCGCACAACCGTCACTGTTGCCGAACTGAAAGCCACCATGGCGCGCTATCTCGGTGCGGAACGTGTCGAGCGCGCCTTTCTGCGCTTTGAAGGAAGGGAACAGAGGCGGCTTGATCCGGGCATGACTGTCGACACACCGCTCATCCGTCATGCGGAGCAGCTGCTCGGCACAGCCGTCGGCTCGGCATCGGCGCGCCTTGTACTGTCACTGCTTTTGCAGAAGAGCGATGCATCAGGACGTGACGCGCGACAGCTCCTTGACGATGCTTCGACCGCCTTGCAGCAAAACCGCAATCTGCTGCAAACGGCCCTCGATCAGATGGAACAGGGAATTACCGTTTTAGACAAGGATCTGAGGCTGACTTTCTGGAACCGGCAGTTCCGCAAGCTTTTCGATCTCCCAGATGAAGTGATGCAGGTCGGGATACCCGTTTCGGAAATCGTGGAACAGCTGCACAGCCGCGGCGATATATCGTTCAACGCGCAGAACGGGGTCATCCGCTCGCTCGCAGCTGTGCGCCAGCCATGGCGCATCGACATGAAATCGACGGGCAAGGTGCTGGAAATTCAATCCAACCCGATGCCGGATGGCGGAATTGTCGCGACATATACCGATATCACGGCAGCAGTCGAAGCCGACGTCACGCGCCAGAAGGCAGCGGAAATGCTGGAGCAGCGCGTGGCGGATCGCACGGCAGAACTGACCCGCGTCAACCAGCAGCTCGCCAAGGCCCAGACGGCAGCAGAAGAGGCCAATCAGGGAAAGACACGCTTTCTGGCAGCAGCCGGTCATGACATTCTGCAACCTCTCAACGCAGCGCGATTGTATAGTACGGCGCTTGCCGAAAAACTCGGACGCTCCGAAACGAGCGAATTCGCACGTAATATCGATTCCTCGCTGGAGGCCGTGGAAGCCATTCTGGGTATGGTGCTGGATATTTCCCGACTGGACACCGGGTCACTCAAGCCTGACCTCTCGGTGTTTCACCTCGACAAGCTGATGAGCCAGATTGCTACCGATTTTACGCCTCTTGCAGCCGCCAAAGGGCTGAAGTTGCGCGTTGTGCCGTCGAGCATCGTTGTCAAAACGGACCGCAATATGCTTCGCCGCCTGATCCAGAACCTTGTTTCCAACTCGATCAAATATAGCCGCAAGGGTGGTATTCTGCTCGGCGTTCGGCGTCGTGGCTCCTTTGTGGAGTTGCAGGTGTTCGATACCGGCATCGGCATTCCATCGCAAAAGCTGAAACTTGTCTTCCGGGAGTTCACGCGACTGGATGAGGGCATGCGGGAAGCGGAAGGGCTTGGCCTCGGCCTTTCCATTGTCGACCGCATCGCAAGGCTGCTGTCGCTGCCGCTATCCCTGTCTTCGACGCCCGATAAGGGAACCATGTTCACCCTGCGCATTCCTGTCTCACAGGAAAAAGTGCCCGCTGATGACGTGAAGAGCCGCCGCGGCCTGCAGAAAGCGCTGGAACTGACCGGGCTCGATGTTCTCTGCATCGATAATGACGCCAGCATCCTTTCCGGGATGGAAACGCTGCTTCGCGGGTGGGGATGCCATGTAACGACGTTGCGCAGTGGAGCAGCGTTGAAGAACTATTGTGCCGACCACTCCACACCGCCCGATGTGATCGTCGCAGATTATCATCTTCTACACGAAAACGGCCTCGATATGATCGGCTTTGCGCGCGAGACGTTTCAGGTGGAAATACCCGCCGTCCTGCTGACAGCCGATCGTTCCAAGGAAGTCCGCCAGCGCGCTGAAGACGAGAACGTCACGGTTTTGCACAAGCCACTTCGGCCCGCCGCATTGCGTTCCCTTCTATCGCATTTTTATCATGCGAGGCAGGATAATAGGTCAGCGCAGAACGCCGCTCAGTAGTTGACCGTCATTCAATCCGTGCTCAGGGCATCATTACCGATGCGTGACAGAAGAATGACCGCCTGCGTGCGGCTGTCGACCCCAAGTTTCTGCAGCACCGCCGAAACATGCGCCTTGACCGTGGCTTCCGACACGCCAAGCTCATAGGCAATCTGCTTGTTCAGAAGACCCTCGGCAAGCATGGTCAACACACGTGTCTGCTGCGGTGTCAATGTGCGCAGTCGCGCAATGAGAGCCTCAATTTCAGGGTCGTGCGGATGATCCAGCTCAATATCGGCAGGTGTCCAGATATCGCCAGCCAGAACGGCACGCACGGCCTCGCCAATGGTCTCCATGCTGGCGGATTTCGAGATGAAACCGGAAGCGCCGAGCTCGACAGCATGACGGATCGTGGCAGCATCGTCAGTCGCCGAGACGATGATAACCGGAAGCGCCGGTTGCAAGGCCTTCAACGTCACCAGACCGGAAAGCCCGGTTCCTCCCGGCATCGTCAAATCCAACAAGAGAAGATCTATATCTTCTCGTTCCCCGACCAGTTTCTTGACGGCGTCAAAATCGCCGACTTCGATGATTTCAACACTCTGCGACTGTCCCGAAAGGACCTGCCTGAGTGCGCCCCGGAAAAGCGGGTGATCGTCAGCAATGATGAAATGCATGTGCCTCGCGCGCCATTGTTTCAGGTCTCCTCCCCTCGCGGTGCAGGCCAATCAGCCAACCACTCCGTTTTATGCCGTTTTTTGGCTTGGGCAACCAAAATTCACGTTGCTAACCCGTTTTCACAATACGCATTGCCGCCATCTGGCCGCATTGTATGTTAGGCTGGTGTCGAAAATAACATAAGAGCGGCCCGACCAGCCTAATGGAAGGGAACCAAAAAGGCATTTCATGACGCGCAATACGCTTTATCCAGAAATCCAACCGTTCAAGGAAGAGATGCTTCAGGTTTCTCCGCTGCATCGAATCCATGTCGAGCAATGCGGTAACCCGGACGGCAAGCCGGTCATCATGATCCATGGCGGCCCCGGCGGCGGCATCACACCGACCATGCGCCGTCTGCACGACCCGGAGCGCTATCGCATCATCCTGTTCGACCAGCGCGGATGCGGCCGTTCGACCCCGCATGCGGAACTGCGTGAAAACACGACATGGGACCTTGTGGCGGATATGGAACATATTCGCGCGCATCTCGGCATCGAGAAGTGGCAGGTCTTCGGCGGCTCCTGGGGATCGACCCTTGGCCTTGCCTATGCGCAATCCCATCCGGATCGCGTGGCCGAGCTTGTTCTGCGCGGCATCTTCATGATCCGTCGTTTTGAAGTCGACTGGATGTATTCCAACGGCGCAAGCATTCTATTTCCGGACCATTTCGAGGCTTATCAGGAGCATATCCCGGAAGCCGAGCGCGGCGATATGATCGCCGCTTATTACAAGCGCCTGACTGATCGTGACCCGCAGGTGCAGCTTGAAGCAGCGCGACGTTGGGCGCGCTGGGAAGGCTCGGTCATTTCACTTATGCCCGACCCGGCCCGCGTCAATGCCTTCGGTGAAGACCAATACGCCATCGCTTTTGCGCGTATCGAATGCCACTATTTCCAGAACCGCGGCTTCCTCGATTCCGATGACCAGCTTCTGCGCAATGTCGATCGCATCCGGCATATTCCTGGTGTGATCGTGCATGGCCGCTATGATGTCTGCACGCCGTTTATCAATGCCTGGCAGTTGAAGAAGATGTGGCCCGAAGCCGATCTCAGAACCGTCGAGGATGCAGGGCACGCCGTCACAGAGCCCGGCATCACCCATGAACTGATCGAAGCGACAAAGCGTTTCGCTCAATAGAGCGGAAAGCATTCACATTCGTTCGCGCTTCCGCTCTATCTGTTTGTTTTTACGCATTATCCTACGCAAAACCGCTTCGTACTTTTGCTGGAAATGCTCTAATGAAAAGGCGCCGCATGGCGCCTTTTTTCTTTATCGTCAGGTCCGACCGCCCGGCGCAGTTTCTTTGTTCGGGCTTTCCGGCTCGCTGTCGAAACTTTTCGCAATATCCATGAAGCGACGCATGAAGCGTTCCATATAGCTCATGGACTGCTCGAATTCCTGCTCGGTCGGCAGGCCAGAAGCGGCACTTCCGCCCTTCCCCTCAAGAGCGGACACCTTGTCTTCAAGCTTCTCTAGACGATCCTGCAAGTCGGCAATGTCGTTCTCATAAGCTTCGCGATCTTCGGTCGCCATCTTGCAGACGAGTTGTCCCTGCTGCTCCGTGCAGGTCGAGAGCGCCCCGGTTCGTGTATCCAGGCGGACATAACCGGTTTCCGTGCCTTCCAGCCGATAACGCCCGTTTTCCTGCGCAAATGCAACACTTGGAGCAAGCGCTGAACCGAGAAGAGCAACAGCAGCCAGATTACGAACCATCAGTGTCTTTCTGTTCAACATAATGCAATTCCCTTCAGCTTCTCTTTGAGATGTCCCCATCATATGGGACGTTTACGACGAAAATCGAACATGCGGGACTTTGATTTCCGAAGAATTTCGGTCTAGAGAGCAGCTATGACCAATGAGATCATCTATAAGATCGCTCCACGCGACCTTTGGGCACAAGCAGAACAGGCTGGTAGTTTTACCGGGGCTCCGGTTGATATTGCCGACGGCTATATCCATTTCTCTACTGCAACACAGGTGCGGGAAACAGCAGCCAAGCATTTTGCGGGCCAACAGGATTTGCTTCTGATCAGTGTGAACGCTTCCGCGCTTGGAGCAGCATTGAAATTTGAAGTTTCACGCGGCGGAGCCCTGTTTCCTCATCTTTACGGCGAGCTGCCGCTTGCAGCTGTTTTGAAGGTTGAACCCTTGCCACTGGGCGATGATGGTCTTCACATTTTTCCGGAGCTGGAAGATTAATGAGCGGGCTTTTTGAAACTCTCGGGCGACGTGCCCTCTTTGCCTTTGATGCGGAACAGGCACACGGCCTTTCCATCGCTGGCCTGAAGACAGGTCTTGTCACCTGCGGCGCGCCAAACGATCCGGCTCTTTCCGTCAAGGTTGCCGGCCTGCAGTTTCCAAATCCGCTCGGCATGGCGGCGGGTTATGACAAGAACGCCGAAGTCCCGGATGCATTGCTGAAACTGGGCTTCGGCTTCACCGAAATCGGCACCATCACACCGCGCCCTCAAAGCGGCAATCCACGCCCGCGCATTTTCCGCCTCGTTGAAGATAGAGCGGTTATCAATCGTCTTGGCTTCAACAATGAAGGCCATGATGCGGCGTTTAAACGCCTGTCGCAACGTGCAGGCAAGAGCGGTATCGTGGGCGTCAATATCGGTGCCAACAAGGATGCCGAAGACCGCATCGCCGATTATGTTGCCGGTATTCGCCGCTTCTATCAGCTGGCACGTTATTTCACGGTCAACATCTCTTCGCCCAACACTCCCGGTCTGCGCAATCTTCAGGCTCGCGACAGCCTGCGTGAATTGTTGAGCCGGGTACTGGAAGCCCGAAACGAAGAAGGCAAGATGTGCACGCTGAAGCGTCCGGTTTTCCTCAAGATCGCGCCGGATCTGGCCAATGAAGAACTGGACGATATAGCCGCCGAGGCAACCGAACAGAAGCTGGACGGCATCATCATATCCAATACGACACTTTCACGCGCCGGACTTAAAAGCGCAGAAAATCGTGATGAAACAGGTGGGCTTTCCGGTGCCCCACTTTTCGACCGTTCCACCATCGTCCTTGCCCGGATGCGCGAGCGCGTCGGTCCTGACATGCCGCTGATCGGTGTCGGCGGTGTAGATAGCGCCGAGACAGCGCTGACGAAGATCAAGGCAGGCGCCGATCTCGTCCAGCTTTATACGGGCCTGATCTATCGCGGCCCGAACCTGCCTGCTGAAATCGTGCGCGGCCTGTCCGCCGCTGTAAAACGTGAGGGCGTTACCAACATCGCCGCACTGCGCGACCGGGACACCAAAGACTGGGCCCGGCGCGAACTGTCTGCATGATCAAGCTATGAATTCTGTACGATAGCGTCGCGGAAGAATCGCCAGAAGCGTAACGCCGCGGATAGACAGAAACAGATTGAGAGCCAGCCAAAGCCCGTGATTGCCCATCACGGGCTTTGCCGCATAAAGAACAACCATAAAGAGTGCGAGCGACAGAAACATCATGTTGCGCATGTCGCGCGACCATGTGGCGCCGATATAGACCCCGTCCATATGGAAGGCCAGCAGCCCCGTAATGCCTGTCAGCGCCGCCCATGGCAGATATTTCAGAGCCTCGGCATGAACGTCTTCCGCCTTGGACAGAAGCCCAATGATGGCATCGCCGAACACCAGCAGGAAAAAGGCGATGATGCTCGCCATGACCAGCCCCCACACGAAAGTGAGCTTGGCACCCCGCACAAAGGCCGGGCTGTAACGCGCTCCGATCGACCGGCCGACAATCTGTTCGGCAGCCGCCGCCATGCCGTCCAGAAAGAAACCGGCAACGAGAAAGAAGTTCAACAAGACGGCATTGGCCGCAAGCGTGACCGTCCCAAGGTCGGATCCCGCCCGCGTAAAAAACGCGAAGGCAGTCAGAAGCAGGAACGAACGGATCATGATGTCGCGATTGACCGCGAACATGCGCAAAATTCCTTGCTTCTGAAAGATGCGTGCCCGGTTCGGACGCAGGGATGCATCCTTGCGGAAATGCCTCAGCACGATGAACATGCCGACGAGAGCGGCAACCGTTTCACCAGTCACTGTCGCCCAGGCAACCCCCGTGACGCCCCAGCCCATTTCAAGACCGAGGATGATGCAGAGCACTATATTGATGCCATTGAGCAGCACTTGAAGACCGAGACCGACAAGGCCCTGTCCGCGGCCAAGAACCAGCCCGAGGATCGAATAATTGATCAGCGCAACCGGTGCCGACAACATGCGGATCGACACATAGGTCGCCATGGCTTCCTGCGTGGCGGAAGTTGGATGCATGAAAGTGGACGAGACAGCGATGATGATCGGCAGGCACAGGATCATCAGACTGCCGGCTACCACCGCGATAATGATTGCGCGCCAGAAGATCGCCTGTTCTTCCACTGCATCTTCCGCACCCACGGCCTGCGCCACAAGTCCAGTCGTGCCGGAGCGGAGGAAGTTGAACATCGATAGCAGGAAGTCAAATACCAGCGCGCCGATCGCCAGACCGCCGATCAGCTCGGCCTGTCCCATCTGGCCGACAACGCCCATGTCCACAAGTCCGAGAAGCGGCGTCGTGATTGCAGCAAGCGTCATGGGAATGGCGATCAGCATCACCATCCGGTGCGTTACGTCGAACGGCCTTGTTACGCCACCAACACGTTGCAGCGACTGATCCATAATGCTTGTCCCGAATGCATTCCCTCTGATGAAGATCATCTACTCTGGAATCAATCGAAACTACAGATAATTCGGCCACCGCATTGTCGCAGTTCCTGACAGCGAACTGTCAGGAGAAACAGCAATGTTAAAGACCCAACATCATGGCCCAATATATGTAAGTGGGTTTGTTTTCAGGCGTAGCCCAGGCAAGGCCATAATGCTCGAATGTCGGATCGAGCATGTTCTTGCGATGGCCCGGCGATTTCATCCATGCGTCGAAGACGGCTTGGGTATCACGCTGTCCCGAGGCCACGTTTTCGGCGGCTGGTCCGCGGATACCCGCCTGGCGCAGTCGCGCGACGAAGCCATTGCCCCAACCGACGCTGTGGCCGATCTTTCCGTAACTCGCCATACGCCTTGCTTGATAAAGCGCGGCTTGCTCGAGCTTGGAATCGGTCGCCATCAAAGGCAGACCATTTGCCTTGCGAATAGCGTTGAAAATCGGGGTGGGATCATTGTCTCCGGCAGCCAGCGCCATGTTCAATGGCACGACCGACACCGCCAGCGCCCCACCGGCGAGGACCAGAAAGCCGCGCCGGTTAAGTGTTAATCCTTGTTTTTGCTGCATTGCCTGTCTGAGCTATCCAATTACCGAATTGAGTTCATTTCCGGTAGCTGAGGATACGGAGCAAAATAAAGGCAGGAATGACGACAGCCGCCCCAAGGATCAGATAATCGACAAAACCTGAGATTGCCGAAAAGCCCATATTCCACAGGCGCAGGAAGAAATCGCGAATGCCATAGAAAATATCATAAGGCGTCCAGTGAAACGCGCTCATGACCACGCCGACGACCAGCGAGATCAGCACCAGCTTGATCAGGACACGGGCGGGGGTATCGCCAAGAAAACGGTTCACACCATCCGACATGCAAATCTCCTGAGTGGTTATTGGTCAAAGCGACAGATTCATCGCGCAAGAAATAGGCTGTCCGTGCAGCCTTCGCAAGTTCCACACTCGTTTATCGCTGTTTGCGGTAATCTCGCGGAGCTTTCTGTTTTTGCCGCGAAAATGAACGGTTCATGCTGCGCGTATCGGTGAAACCGCTTGCAACGGCCACTTCCAGCAGGGACAGACCTGTTTCGGATAAAAGTTCCTTGGCCTTTTTAACCCGAAGTTCTTCGCGAACCTCGAATGCCGTTCGCTCAAGGGCAAGTTTGAAACCACGCTCCATCTGGCGGACAGAAATTCCCAATCGTCGCGCGACATCGATCATCGGCACCGGGTCTTCCAGCGTTTCCTCAAAAATACGGATCGCCTTGCGGATCATCGGCGAGCGTACACCGTTGAAACTCAGAGCGGGTTGTTCGGAACGTACAAGCTCATAAGGGATCATGAGGATGGATGCGCTCTTGCGCGCCAATTCCTCGGAAATCTCGTTCTGTATGATTGAAAGCGCCAGCGACGCCGTACCAAGCCCGCCAGCACAGGTGAAATGTCTTCCGCTGCGGTGAAACAGGCTGGTCGTATCGGCTGTATAACCGTCGAAAAGCTCCAGAAAATCGTCACGATGGAACCAGCTGACGCAGCAATTGCGGTCCGGCAGAAGATCGGCCTCCGCCAGCAGAAAGGCGGCAGTACAAAGACCGACTACGGTCTTGCCGCGCCGGTCCGCACGCTTGATGATATCGATCAGTGCCTGCTGCCTCGGCCGATACTGTGCAAGCAGCCCGCCGACAACGGCAACATAATCACAATCGTCGAGTTCTCCCATGGGGGCCGTCGGCTCGATCACCATGCCGGAGCTGGAGGTTACGGGGTCTCCTGATAGCGTGCAGATTTTCCATGCGCAGCGTATCTGACGGCTCTTGTCGCGATCATCGGCAGCAAGGCGAAAAGGATCGAGGAAAAGGCTGAGCGCACTCAGCGTAAAGCCCGGTAGCGCAACAATGCCGACCGATAGCCTGCGCTGCGGGGCATCCGTTGTCGCTTGAAGCTTCCCGTCCTGATCCCGTTCGATTCCAGTTGTCACTTAGGTCGGTCTCCTCCACCCAGAACTATATCTGCTCGGAGGAGGCTAATACAGTCAACGAAAATGCTTGGAAAGCTTCAACTGCTGCGCCTGATAGTTGGAGCCGAGGTCGACACCGTAAAGCGCAGATGGGCGGTGCAGCATGTGTTCGTAAACCAGACGCCCGACGATCTGCCCGTGCTCCAGAATGAACGGAACCTCATGGCTGCGAACTTCCAGAACGGCGCGGCTGCCGGTTCCACCCGCAGCGCTGTGCCCGAAACCCGGATCGAAGAAGCCTGCATAGTGAACTCGGAATTCGCCAACCAGCGGATCAAACGGCGTCATTTCCGCCGCATAAAGCGGGGGAACATGCACGGCCTCGCGTGAGACGAGAATATAGAATTCATCCGGATCCAACACGAGTTCGCGCGCGCCGCGATCATAGATCGGTTCCCAAAAGTCGAGAACGTCGTGCGCCGCACGCTTGTCCACATCGACCACAGCCGTATGGTGCTTGCCGCGATAGCCGATCAGCCGGTCAGGACCGCCCGAAAGATCGACCGAAAGGGCGATGCCGCCGCCGGAAATATTCGGCATTTCCGCAGCAACCAGTGTTTCGGCATGATGCAGTGCGGCGAGTTCAGCTTCGTCGAGCTGGGCCCGCCCCTTGCGGAAGCGTATCTGCGACAGGCGCGATCCCGTGCGCACGACGATCGGGAATGTGCGTGGGCTGACTTCCAGATAAAGCGGGCCATTATATCCCGCAGGCACCTTGTCGAATTCCTGCGCTCCGTCCGCGATAACGCGGGTGAAGATATCGAGGCGTCCCGTTGAACTTTTCGGGTTTGCCGATGCCGACAGGTCCGCCGACAGCGCCAGCCCTTCGAGGAGCGGAACGATATAAACGCAGCCGGTCTCAAGAACTGCCCCTGCGGTCAGGTCGATCTCGTGCAGTTTCAGTCGTTCCAGCTTTTCCAGGACCGGTGTGCCTGGCCCCGGCATGAAGGAGGCGCGGACACGATAGGCCTTTGCGCCAAGCCTCAGATCGAGGCTTGCAGGCTGTATCTGATCGGGATCAAGAGGGCGTGGAGACGCCAGCAAACCGCTTTCAAACAGCGCGGAAATATCCGCATCCGCCAGAATTCCAGCATCTTTCTGCATCATTACCCCGATACTCCGTAGCCTAAAGCACGTCGTGCTTTATCGTGTTCAAGCGACATGCTTTAATCTCTTGTTTTCACGCATGTCTTTATCCCGAAACCGGTTCCCACTTTCGGGAGACATGCTGTAAGCATTGCTTGACAAAGACCATTGACCGCTCGCGGCGTCAATGCCAACCCTTCCAGCAGCTAGAAACCGGGTTTTCCGCAGGAATCCAAGCATTATCACGGCATGCGGGATGCGCTTTTCCCGAAATGGGGCGGTTTCGGCATTGACGGCTCTACTCAACAGGCATAATGGAAATGTGTTCCGTGGTGATTTGGCCGGCCGGCTTGCAGCCACGTTAAAGAATTCGCTAAAAAAGGCCGCGGTTCGTTACCGGCCTTTTGCGTGTTCGCAAGGCCGGTTTTTTATTGGCCGCCGAGGCTCGACTATCCTGCCCCGGCCGACCAGCTTTCGACAGGTTGGAAAAATGACGACTGAGAATACCCGCAAGTTTCGCCCTGCAACTGAGCTCGTGCATGCCGGATCGTTGCGTTCCGGATTTGCCGAAATGTCAGAAGCAATGTTCCTGACACAGGGTTTCCTCTATCCGAATGCCGAAGCCGCCGAAGCGCGCTTCAAGGGCGAGGATCCGGGTTTCATCTATTCGCGTTATGCCAACCCGACCACCGACATGTTCGAAAAACGCATGTGCGCGCTGGAAGGCGCCGAAGAAGCCCGTGCAACCGCATCCGGCATGGCTGCGGTCGCAGCTGCGATCCTGTGTCAGGTGCAGGCGGGCGATCACGTGATTTCTGCCCGCGCCGTTTTCGGCTCCTGTCGCTACATCGTTGAGACCATCTTGCCGAAATATGGCGTCGAAATCTCGATTATCGACGGCTCCGATATCGAAAACTGGAAAGCAGCTGTTCGCCCGAACACCAAGGTCATGTTCCTTGAAAGTCCGTCCAATCCGACGCTCGAAATCATCGACATTGCTGCCGTTGCACAGGTCGCCAATGAAGCGGGCGCCAAACTGATCGTCGACAACGTTTTTGCCACACCGCTTTTCCAGAAGCCTCTGGAGCTGGGCGCGCATATCGTCGTTTACTCTGCGACCAAGCATATCGACGGTCAGGGACGCTGCCTTGGTGGTGTAGTCCTCTCCGACCGCGAATGGATTGAGAACACTCTGCAGGATTATTTCCGTCACACCGGTCCGGGGCTCAGCCCATTCAACGCGTGGATCATGCTGAAGGGTCTTGAAACACTGGCCGTGCGCGTGCGCCAGCAGACGCTATCGGCGACTGCGGTTGCCGACTTCCTTGCAAACAAACCGGGCGTGAAGCGCGTGATCTATCCGGGACGGGCAGACCATCCGCAGGCCGACATCATCGCCAAGCAGATGACCGGCGGCTCGACCCTCATTGCTTTGGAACTTGACGGTGGCAAGGAAGCAGCCTTCAAGTTCCAGAACGCGTTGCAGGTTTTCAGCATCTCCAACAATCTGGGTGACGCAAAAAGCCTGATTACTCACCCGGCAACCACGACGCACAAGAACCTCAGCGACGAGGCGAAAGCTGAACTCGCTATCTCGGACGGTCTCCTGCGTATCTCGGTTGGCCTCGAAGATACGGATGATCTCGTCGAGGATGTAGAAGAAGCGCTGAAGGCCGCACGCTAAGCAAACACATAGAGCTATATTGTGGCATTTAGGCTGCAAACAAAGGCTAAAACTGAGCATTTGCCGGAACATTTCGGCAAATGCCGTTCATTTGACATGCCGAATTGTTGACCTCCCCCGCAACTTTAGCGATAGGTGGGGCGAACAACGGTGCCCATGAAAAGAATCGGCAAACCGTTCAATGCAAAGCATCTTTGCGATCCGGTTTCATCTGATCCCAAGGGTGCCAAGGCCGATGTGAATGTAGGGCGGGTGCGCATGTACAGAGCGGTAACGCGGGGGATCGAAGTTTCGGTCGAACCTTTCTATTTGGAAGACCAGTCCGAGCCCGAAGAAAACCGTTATGTCTGGGGCTATCGTATAACGATTGCCAACAACTCCACGGAAACCGTACAGCTTCGTTCGCGTTACTGGCAGATTACCGATGCGAACGGGTATGTCGAGGAAGTGCGCGGGCCGGGCGTGGTCGGCGAACAACCAACACTCGAACCAGGCGACTCTTTTCAATATTCATCGGGCTGCCCGTTGACCACCACATCGGGCGTCATGGTCGGGCGCTATCAGATGCAGGGCAACGGCGGCAGTTTGTTTGAAGTGGATATACCCGCTTTCTCGCTGGATATTCCGGAACAAAGGCGAACTTTAAATTAGGTTGGTCATAAAAAATGGCTCGCCACCAGTGGTAACAAGCCATTTTCTCAGCTGTAATAAAGCCTAGGGTCAGGACCTAGGACTTTGGCGCGAATTCCGCCGGATCGAACTCATAGCGTTTCGAGCAGAACTCACAGGTCACGGAAATCTTGCCGTTGTCCGCACTCTCTGCAATTTCCTCGGCTGTAAAACCTGACAGCACACCGGAAATTTTGTCCCGCGAGCACGAACACTCGTCCAGCACAGGCACAGAGTCGAAGACGCGCACGCCGCGTTCATGGAACAGACGATAAAGCAGCCGCTCGGAGCCGACCTGCGGGTCCGTCAGTTCAGAACTTTCGATCGTTCCAACCAGCGAACGGGCTTCGTCCCATGCGTCGTCTTCGGGATGAAAGGCGACTTCGGCTTCATCCTCATCACCGCCTGGCAGGTCGGGGATGCGTGCACGCAGTTCGGATTCCGGCAGGAACTGAATGATCAGCCCGCCAGCACGCCACTGTTCCACTGGCTTACCATCGGCACCGCGTTCGACAAGCTTGGCAACGCTCAGTTTCAGATCAGTCGGAATCTGTTCCGACTGACGGAAATAGGTCGTGGCGATTTCTTCCAGCGTCGAACCATCAAGCGCAACAATGCCCTGATAGCGCTGAGTATAAGCGCCCTGATCCACCGTGAAGGCGAGTGTGCCCCGTCCAAGCAGTTCCTCGGGCTTCGTCTTGTGGGCGGCAACCGCCTCCTTCAACCGTTCCTCGTCGAAACGTGCATAGGCGCGCACCGAACGCGGCGTGCGGAAGTCGACCACCAGCATGTCGACGGGACCGTCGGACTGCGTCTGGAAGATGAACTTGCCTTCAAATTTGAGCGACGTGCCAAGCAATACGGTCAGCACCGTCGCTTCCGCCAGCAGGCGGGCCACTTCTTCCGGATAGTTATGGCGTTTCAGAATGCCGTCGATACTCGCGCCAAGCTGAACCGCGCGACCACGCACGTCGAGTCCTTCCACCTGAAAGGGCACAACGGCGTCATCGCCTGCGAAGTCGAAATCGCCCAGATTGACCTGGATGTTCTCGACTTCGGTATGCTCATTGCTGGTCTTGTCAGCCAAATTATGCTCCCAGATCGCGGCTTTGCAGACACCAGGCCAGAATGGCTTTCTGGGCATGGAGCCTGTTTTCCGCTTCATCGAATACGACCGATTGTGGTCCATCGATCACTTCATCCGTCACTTCCTCGCCGCGATGTGCAGGCAGGCAGTGCATGAAAAGCGCCTTCGGATCAGCTTTTGCCATCAGTCGCGCATTGACCTGATAGGGCATGAAAACGTTGTGGCCGCGGGCATGATCTTCCTGCCCCATCGAAACCCACGTATCGGTCACGATGCAATCTGCGCCGTTCGCCGCTCTTTCCGGATCGATGGTAGACATGATGCTCGCGCCATTCGCTTTCGCCCAATCGACATATTGCGACTTGGGTTCACTGCCTTCCGGCGTTGCGATATTGACGTTGAAATCAAAACGCGCCGCAGCTTCAACCAGCGAGTGGAGGACGTTGTTACCGTCCCCCATCCAGGCAAAAGTCTTGCCTTTGATCGGGCCGCGATGTTCCTCATATGTAAGAACGTCAGCCATGATTTGACAAGGGTGCGTATCGTCCGTCAGTGCATTGATAACCGGAACAGTTGCATATTCGGCAAGTTCCAGCATGCGTTCATGCGATGTGGTGCGGATCATGATCGCATCAACATAGCGCGACAGAACTTTCGCCGTATCGGCGATGGTTTCACTGCGCCCGAGCTGCATTTCCGAACCGGTCAGCATGATCGTCTCGCCGCCAAGCTGGCGCATGCCGACATCGAACGACACACGCGTGCGCGTGGAAGGCTTTTCGAAGATCATCGCAAGCACCTTGCCTGCGAACGGTCGTTCGATTTCTCCCGCCTTCAGGCGCGCCTTGCGCGCCTTGGCGTCTTCCATGATAGCGCGAAGTTCCGATGCCGGAACAGCAGAGAGGTCGATAAAGTGTTTGATCCCGTTATCGCTAGCCATGATATCACGCCGTCTTGCTGATCGGATTTGCAGTTGCGAGCCGTTCGACCGCCGTTTCAATGCGCTTCAGCGCTTCACGCGCTTCTTCCGGCGTCGTAACCAGCGGCGGAAGTAGACGAACGACATTGTCGCCAGCGCCGACGCTCAGGAAATGCTCGTCACGAAGGGCCTGAATGAGACTGGTATTCGGCACAACGCACTTGATGCCGATCAGCAGGCCGCGGCCACGGATTTCGGAAACAACACTTGGGTAGCGGTCAACGATGGAAGCAAGCCCCTGTTTCATGACCAGAGCGGTTGCCTGAACATTTTCGAGGAAACCGTCAGCCAGAACAACATCGAGCACGGCATTGCCGACGGCCATGGCCAGCGGGTTGCCGCCATAGGTCGTGCCGTGAACACCAGCCGTCATGCCCTTGGCCGCTTCTGCGGTCGCGAGACAAGCACCCATCGGGAAACCGCCGCCGATGCCCTTGGCCACAGCCATGATGTCCGGCTTGATACCAGCCCACTCATGCGCAAACAGCTTGCCCGTGCGGCCAACGCCGGTCTGCACTTCGTCGAGGATCAGCAGAAGACCCTTTTCATCACAGATCTGGCGCAGCATGCGCATGAATTCTTCAGGGAAACCGCGCAAACCGCCTTCGCCCTGCACGGGTTCAAGCAAGATCCCTGCGGTCTCATCGGTAATAGCGGCACGCAATGCCGCTTCATCACCGAACGGAACCTGATCAAAACCGTCGACCTTCGGGCCAAAGCCTTCGAGATACTTGGCCTGACCGCCAGCGGCAATCGTGGCCAGTGTGCGGCCATGGAAAGCGCCTTCAAAGGTCACAATGCGGTAGCGTTCCGGGTGACCGCTTACATATTGATAACGGCGCGCGGTCTTGATCGCGCATTCAAGGGCTTCAGCGCCGGAGTTGGTGAAGAAGACCTTGTCGGCGAAAGTGCTCT
This sequence comes from Brucella anthropi ATCC 49188, assembly GCF_000017405.1. NCBI lineage: Bacteria > Pseudomonadati > Pseudomonadota > Alphaproteobacteria > Hyphomicrobiales > Brucellaceae > Brucella > Brucella anthropi. Next base: position 420,458 of record NC_009667.1, on the reverse strand, counting down.
CGACAAGACGCCGTCCTAGCTTCTCCTGCGCCGGAATTTCGTAGACATTCGACAGATGCCACAGCTTTTCCGCCTGGGTCTTCAGCGTTTCCACCAGATGTGGATGCGAATGGCCAAGCGAGTTCACAGCAATGCCGGCAGCAAAGTCGAGGTAACGTTCGCCGCTTTCGGTAATCAGCCAGATGCCCTCACCTCGCTCGAAGCGCAGCGCCGCACGATTATAGGTGTCGTAAAGCGGTTGCACGGTCGTAGCGTCGGTCATAGCGTCAGGCCTCCAAAGCCTTTTTTGCAGCTTGCACGGTCGCACCGGCAAAGCTGTGTTTCCCATAAACAGTCCTCAGGCACTCGAAACGGTTCCCACCTTTCGAAAAGCGCCCAATATTCCATCCCAGCTGCCGCGAAAATATAATGAGACATGAGGGAATGGCCCAGATAGCTCATGCTCCTCGCCTGAGCTTCCGGCAGAAATAAAAAACCGCCCTCAGGGCGGCATATTTATCTCGCGCGTATATTGGCGTTCACAAAAAAAATGTCAATCAAAGCAAGCAAGGTTTGCAGGCCATCTTTCGGCATGAGTTCATGCATTTTCTCGTTCTTGTAACATTCGCCGGTCGAAGGTGACTTTACGCGAGCATCCACACTCTATAGAGAAAGGCCTCTCCTCGGCTGAGGCTGCCAGACGGCATATCCGCTTCGCAAGTTCGCGATGTTCCATCCTGAAACAATCCGGGTTTTCAGTTCAGGACCAATTGCGTGCAAAATTTCGGCGCTGGATCAAAGAAAAACCGTCTTTGGCACCCAAGTTGGGGAAAACCATAAAAATGGAATCTGCCTGACAGGGCTATCCCTTGTCATGGAGTCGTTGGATATTGTAGTTTCTTTTTAGAGATTAAAGCTACATTTCGTGCGGCGGACCTAGTCACCCGGATAGATATGGTGTTTGCGCTTGGAGCAATCCGAGAACACTGGCGGATTCCGGATAACGAAAATGATTGGAGCCCAGGGCGATGAACTGGACAGACGAACGCGTCGAACTACTGAAGAAACTGTGGAGCGAAGGCTTGAGCGCAAGCCAGATCGCAGCACAGCTTGGCGGCGTGAGCCGTAATGCAGTGATCGGCAAAGTGCACCGTTTGAAGCTTTCGGGCCGTGGCAAAACCACGACCGCTGCTCCACGCAGCAAGAAGGTCAACACGGTTGCCGCAGCGCCACGTCCTGCAGCACAACATTCAACCGGCGTGCATACGACGACGATGCGCACGGCTACGGTCACCAAGACGGTTGGTGCTACTGCACTTCAGATGGACTACGCCGTAGACGTCGTTGCGGAAAGAGTGGTCAAGCCGGCTTCAGATGTAGTGGTGCCTATTTCGCGCCGTCTCTCACTGCTGCAGCTGAGCGAACGTACCTGCAAGTGGCCGATTGGCGACCCGCTGAACGAAGACTTTCATTTCTGCGGCCATGAATCCGGTGAATCGAGCCCATATTGCAGCTATCATTCGCGTCTGGCTTTCCAGCCGACTGCGGAACGCCGTCGGGCTCGTTAAGACGAATACGAGAATGAGATTATCGGGCCCCGAAGCGAAAGCTTCCGGGGCCTTTATTTTGGTCCACACACGCCTTGTCCCGAAAGCCACCCCACAATTTTCGGGGCGCGTTCTATTTCAAAGTGGACTTGTAAACTTCCAGCGTGCGGTCAGCGATCCCGCTCCAGCTGTAATCCCGCGCGATCCAGTCGATCATTTCTTGCGACTGCTTGCTGGTCAACGGGCTATCGATCTTCTGCCGCAGCGCATCCTTCAATGCATCGACATTGCCAAGCGGAAAGTAACTCTCCTCTGAAAGCCCCACTTCGACATTGGCAGTAATATCGCTTGCGAGTACGTTCAAGCCATACCCCATCGCCTCCAGCAGAGCGATCGGCATGCCCTCGTGGCTGGATGGCAGAACGAACAATGCCGCCTGACTGAACAAGGCTGACAGCTCTTCTCCCTGAAGTGCGCCCGTCAGCACGACACCTGGCACAGCATCAGCCCTTGCGCGGACGGCTCCGGCATATTCAGCGGTATATTCCGCCGAACCGATCAGAGCCAGTTTCAAAGAAGAATCGGAAAGTTTTGCAAAAGCCTCGATGAGATCGAGTTGACGTTTCTCTGGAACAATCCGTGCCACAAGAGCGATATACCGCTCCGGTAACAGGCCGTGCTTCTCCAACCACGTCTTGTCTCGGCAGGCAGGACGCAGCGTGACGCCGTTCGGGATAAATGTGATCGGCACATGGAAATGCTGTTGCATGGTTTGCGCGATGTCGTTGGACACAGCGATACGTGCATTTGCAAAACGCATCCCGCACCATTCGCCAAGCTTCAGCATCGTGCGCGCAAGACGCCCCCACTTCTGACGATTATAGTCAAATCCGTGGTGCGTCACGACCGTGCGCAACCCCAGCAGACGCGCCAGCGGAACAGCCAGAGCCGGACCGATTGCGTGAATGTGCAGAACATCCGGACGTTTGAACCCTGCCCGCAGCACGCCCAGAACCGTATGGACAATCGCCTCGAATTTCATGGAAGTCGGTGCCCAGATCGGCGTTACCCGCACACCCTCCCATACATAAGGCTGTTTCTTTTCAAGGTATGGGCGACGTCCGATGACCTCGACATCCCAGTCCTTTGTCACATAGAGCCGGGCGAGCTCCTCGACATGTTTTTCCACTCCGCCTTGTACGTTTGGAACACCGCGTAGACCCAGCATCATGACGCGAGGTCGTTTGTCGTTTCGGACCATCAAAGCGCCCCTAACTCGGCATAAAGTTCCAGCGTGCGGTTTCTGTATGCCTGTGGCGAGAATTCATTACCGGCCCAGACCCGGCCTACATTCCCCATCTTGCGCCGCGCCTGCGGAGATAATCCCGCAAACTCGCCAAGAACCCGGGCGAGATCATCTATATCGCCTGCACGGGAAACCATTCCGGTCTCACCTTCGATGATCATTTCGGGAATTCCACCAATGTCTGCGCCAATCACCGGCACCCCAAGCGCATAGGCTTCCAGAATACTGATCGGGGCATTTTCATACCATTCAGACGGAAGAACGAGCGCCTTTGCTTCTCCGATCAGCCTATGCAGTCGTTCACCCGAGACATAGCCTGCGAATGTGACATCGCCGCCCGCCTCAGTGGCAATCGCTTTCAGTGATTGTTCTTCAGGCCCGGTGCCTGCAATAACAAGTTTCTGCCTCGCAATCGCCGCTGCACGAATGAGGGTACCGATCCCCTTTTCCGGCGCCAGTCTTCCGACATAGGCGAAGTAATCGCTCTCATCTGCGTAAGGTTTCAGATCGTCCGTATGGGCGAAGTTGGGAATATAGACCAGCTTTTCTTCAGGCCAGCCCCATTCGGCAAGCTTGGCAATATAGAAGCGGCTCGGCACAACGATGCGGTCAAGCGTATTGCGGTAAAGACCAAGCATGCGATGAATGGCTGTTTCAACGAAAACCAGCCCGCTCAGCGCCGTGGAATCCTTGATGCATTTATGAAGCGCCACATTATAAATGCGCCCGCCCTTGCAGCGCTCGCAAATCTGGTTGTGTGACAGCATTTTATAGGCCGGACAGGCCAGCTTCAGGTCGTGGGCTGTCATGACCGTCGGGATACCCGCGTCCTTCAGAACCGGGAAAATCGACGGTGACAAATGATGATAGATATTATGTGCATGCGCGACATTCGGACGAAAACGTTCGATCAGCGCCTTGATCCGGTCGCGCGCTTCCCATGAATAGATGATCTTGCCCGCTTGCACGAACTTTGTGAGCGGGCTGCTTTCCCGGCCATACTCAATTTCCGAGACGAAATAGGAAGACCAGTCGGATGGGAAATTATCCGGATGCTGCATGGCAAAAGGTGCCGTTTGCCAGCCGATTTCAGAAAATAGTTTGATGTGGTCGAGAAAAACAGTTTCGGCGCCACCGCGCCGATAAAAGTAATTGTTGATCGCCAACAGGCGATGTTCTTTATCATTTAAATGCGTCAAGCAGCACCTCGTTGAGCACCAAGGCGCGCCAATGCTTCGCGGACAGAAAGAACAGCCGCCCCACTTTTCACCGCATGAGATACGAGGCGCTCAAAGGTTTCAGGCTTGCACCCGAACTCGGTCGGCGTATCGCTGACATCATGCGTATAGAAGACAAGCCAGCCGGGATTTGCATTCAGATCATCGATCCAGCGAGTCTGGCGCGCAGCGTCATCGTCAGGCTGCCTGATCTCCACCGCCTGCAGAAAGGCAAGGTCGATCATGCCGCGATTGATGCGGTTGCCACCTCCGCGGCATGTAGAGAAACGATCAGCAAAGAGCCGCCGCGACATCATGGAAGATGCGCAGTAGGGATAAGCGAAATTGCGCGCCTCGACACGATCAGGCTCGAACACATCGAGATAGGCGGTGTTGCGATCTAAATCGGCCACTATGTTCTGCGCCCCGACATAAGGAACCTTGAGATGATCATAGGTATGGCAACCCAATTCATGTCCGCGCTCGACCAGTTTCCGGCAGCCTTCCTGTGTGATCAGGTTCCTTTTGGCTTCTTTCGTACCAACCAGGTTGCCTGCAATATAGAAAGTGCCATGAACCCCATGCTTGTCGAGAATGGCAGCCCCGGCGCTTTCGGCCGTATCAGGCACATCGTCAAATGTGAAAGTGATGATCCGTTCATTCTTCGGCAGGCAGAATGGGCGCAATGGAAACCGACGGCTGATGCTGTCGTTCAGCCGTATAGCATACCATTCCAGGCGGCTGCGCGCCTTGTCGAGACTATCCATTTCCATCATTGCCCCAGCCCCCAAAAGCTGTTTCAGACGAGCTTTGCCTTTGCCTGCAAGCGCAATCCGAAGACAGCAACCATAATGCAGAACCACACCGCCCCACCGTTCTGAAAGAACGTGCTCTCCATACAAGACATATATAATCCGTAAAGCCAAAGGCGAATATAGAGGAGCGTTAATATAGGGTCGTTATCTGTGCTTTCCGCTTCCTTAGAGCGTTTCCCTGCCTGATTGAATCAGCAGGCTTTGCAAATCAGTTACTTTCTGATTCAAGCTATCTGCCGATGGAGGTCGGCAGATATGTCGCGAGCCCTTTCCATTGATCTTCGAATACGTGTAGTTGCTGCCGTTGATGGCGGTGCATCGCATCGAGAGGCTGCTGAGCGTTTCGGTGTAAGCGCAGCCAGCGTTAGCCGTTGGCGTAACCTTCAACTCCAGCAGGGAAATGTTCGACCCGGTCCACTGGGCGGCGACCGCAATTCTCACAAGACAGAAGCTCATGCTGATCAGATCATGATCTGGCTCGCCGAACACAGGGACGGTACTCTCTTCGAACTTCGCAGTGATTTGGCCGCCCAAGGCATCATAATCAGCAAGTCGGCACTGCACCGCTTTCTTGTCCGGCACGAACAAACGCGTAAAAAAAGACTGGCCATGCTGTAGAGCAAAGCCGTCCAGACGTTCTGGAAAAGCGGCAATGCTGGTTCGAGGAGCAACTTGATCTCGATCCAGAGCGGCTCGTGTTCATCGATGAGACCTGGACAGCGACCAATATGGCCCGTAGTCATGGGCGGTGCCGCAAGGGTGAGCGGTTGCGAATGGGTTTTCCTCACGGCCATCGCAAAACGACCACGTTGGTTGCGGGGCTGCGCAATACGGGAATGGTCGCGCCACTTGTCATCGACGGCCCCATCAACGGTGATTGGTTCGAGGCGTATGTCGCTCAGGTGTTGGTTCCAACATTGAAACCAGGTGATATTGTCATCCTCGATAATCTGTCCAGCCACAAACGACCGGCAGCAAGAGAATTGATCGAGGCGGTCGGCGCGACAATGATGTTCCTTCCACCTTACAGTCCAGACTTCAACCCGATCGAAAAGGCCTTCTCCAAGCTGAAGGCGCTTTTACGAAAGGCTGCCGAGAGAACAGTCAATGGGCTTTGGGATCGCATCGGTCAGATGGTTGAACTCATCGAACCGCAAGAGGCTCAGAATTACTTCAACTCGTGCGGATATGATCCAACTTGAAAGGGAAACGCTCTAATATACCGAAGCGGTAAGACCATTATCCAGATAAGCGTCAGAATTAAACCAATAATCCCAGCATTGATCATCATATCCAGAAAAGAATTATGTGCATTGAAGGCTGCAACCGCCCAGCTTGCGCCACCGCCACCTGCATAGACCATTTCCGGCGTTTTCCAGAACGAGTCCAGACCGTAGCCGAAAATCGGCTTTGCCGAGATTGCGGCGAATGCGAGTTTCCAGATGTCAGATCGATTTGTAAAGCTGGCGTCAACGCCCAGGCTTTGGACAAGCTCGCGCAAGGGATCGAAAACGGCCGCCCCGACAGCAATAATATTGAAAGCAGCGATCCCGCCGATAGCAATGAAAACACGTGTCCATTTCAGTCGCACAAACACCAGCGACATCACGACGATAAACGGCAACATGGCCGTCGATGTCTTGCCGCCCGTGTTAAGAACAAAGAACACGCAAAGGGCGACGATAAGCATACCCGTCTTCGGCAAGCCGGTTTTCCAGATATAGAGGCCGAAAAAGCTCATCAGCACCAGAGAGGCGGCGGCGGCATTCTTGTGTGGATAGTGGCCGCGCCATGCACCGGCCAGCATAGGTTCAATAACTTCAGTACCCTGATGAATAGCCCGTTGCGGCATAAAGATTACGCCGAAATAGGCAAACGCCAGTGTTATCAATGAACCGGCTGCCAGCAACCGTGCCATCTGGCGTTCGGATTGCGGCAACATGAGAAAGATGCTCGCATTCAACGCGGTCAGGATGGACAAGACCACCTTCTTGCTGGCGATCATCGGGTGAGCCGACAAAAGGGCCGTCATAAAGAGCCAGAAGAAAACCAGGCCAATCAGAACGCGCGGTTGCAGAATGGCACTGCGCATGGAGCTGCTCAGCGCGCAAACCAGAAAGCTGCCCGTCAGAAACAAGGTGACCAGCTGGTTGAGCGAGCTGGAATCTGCAGCTTTGGCTGTGACGCCGGTCACGGCACCAAGATCCGGATAGGGATTGGTGCCTATCCAGATGAATAAGAACATGCAGAGAAAGAGAGCGGCCCCGATAGCTGACGAGACTCGCGGTTGTATCTCCTCACGGTAATGAACCGATAGTTCAGCCAAGTCAGACCAGACCCTCACGGTTTCGACGCCATGCACCAAGATAGCCCAAACTGAGCGCGAGAACCACACCAAGGCCCATCCCGGCAATGCCACCCCCAGCACCAAGCACGACGGTCTTGGGTGGCCAGCTGCGACCAATCGGAGGAATGGCAGTCGAAATGATCCGGATATTGGTCGCATCGAGTTGCTGGCGCTGGCTCGTCTCCGATGAGCGGGTCAGGAACGTGTTGTAGATAGAGACCTTGGCGGCCATGTCGCGTTCGAGGTCCGACAGCTGGACTTGCGCGTCATTGTCGAGCGCAACAGCCGAACGTGCTGAAGCTGCCTGTGCGTTGAGAGCCGCTACAACGGCATTTGCCTGATCGAGGTCAACCTTGGCCGATTGCAGGATACGCGCCCGTTCCTGCGCCAGCTGCTGTTCCAGACCGGCAAGCTGGCGTTCCGTATTCATCAGTTCCGGATATCGCGGACCGTAGGTCATGGCGAGAGCATCGTAGCGCTGTTTCAGCGATGCATATTGTCCACGCAGGTTCGTCATCGTGGGCGATTGCAAGGTGCTTGCCGGACTAACGGCGCTGCCGGTATCCTTCGTCAGTTCCTGATAGCGCGTGCTTGCGTCGGCAACGCGCGCTTTGGCATCGACCAATTTAGAATTGATCTGCGTCATCGACTGGGTGCTGACGAGTTCACCACCTGATGTTTGCAGGCCGTGCGCCCGGCGGAACGCCGAGACTTTTTCTTCCGCCTCAGTTGCCGCCTTCTGCAGAGAGGACAGACGTTCAGATAGGGCAGCGGCAGCACGTCCTGCACCATCGGCATCCGCTTGTGCAACTTCCTCCTGGAAGGCGTTCGCCAGAGAATCTGCTACCTTTACCGATTTTTCGGGATTTTCCGTCCAGACCGCAATCGTAACCAGATAGGATCGTTCAGGACGCGTAACGTTGATCCGCTGCGACAGTGCACGCACAGCTGTCAGTGTATCATCTTTCGGACCCGCCGGTTTGCTGAGGCCAAGCATAGCCCTAACATCGAACGCTGGCGGAGGAGGCACAAACTCCTCATCCTCATTCAGCTTCAAGTCCGTCACGACCCGCCGGAGTACGTTGCCGGAAGTCAAGATGCGCATTTTGCTTTCGATGTCGAGAATCTGGCTGTCAGCCTGCAGGCTCTGGGCATAAACATCGTTGGGCAACAACTGGAGTCCAGACGGCGGAACCAGCAAATCCGTATAGGCTGTATAACGAGGCTTTGCCGTCATGCCGTAGGCGAGACCCGCCAAACCACCTATTATTGCGAGCGCTGCGATCAAAATCCACCGGGCACGCATCCAGGCGAGCGCCTCGAACAGGTCGAGTTCCGGCAGCATCAGTCCCTTGTTTGCAGGCGCAATGGTTTCAGTAACCTTTTCTTCTTCACGGACAACATACGTCTCGCGTCTGACTGCACGCAGCCGGTCATCGACGGATGCCAGATTTTCACTGGCAGTCTCTGTTACCCGTGCTTTCGAAGCGAGGTCGCGCAAGGTGTACATTAGTCGTCCCTAAGGTTCACTCAATAGCGCAAACATGGCGCTACTATTTTCCTTAGACTTAAAGATTAAAAAATTCGGTTAATGAAAGGCAATCATCTGCACGAGTGTCACCAAAATGCAAATGACGGTCATTTAGTCCTGCAGTTTGTGATAAATTTCGGTCGACATGCTTGGCACCTCATGTTCTTCGGGACTAAGAGAAAACAGTGCATATGCCTCATCATCAGAAGCTTTACGAAAAAGAAGCCTCTTCGCTGTCATAACCTTATCTTGAAGTTCCAAGCGCGCCTTTGATCCTCCAGAAGCACGCTGAGCCATAGCGGCCCGAAAACTCGGTATGAAAATTTGAAACGCCATTGGTCGACATTACTGTCCTACGCAGCTTCTAGCGGCAGCCTTTTTGCGGCAAACATCGCACAGCTTTTTACATTCGCTATTCTGGCACGCTATCTTGGCTCTCACGAGTTCGGTTTGTTCGTGACGGTGATGGCCGTTACCAGCATCGCCACCTTCATTTGCGGCCTGGGCGGAGCGGAATGCCTCGTACGTCGCGTGGCGCAGGATCGAGCGATCTATCCGGCAATGCTTGGCCACAATCTCATTTTGATCGCAGTTACAGGCGTTGTCCTCGTCGCCGCCGGAATGGTGATATTGCCGTTCTGGCTGAGTGGCTCTCCAGAATTTACAAACAACCTGTTTGGGCTTTTTCTGCTACTTGTCACCAATATTGTGTTGGTGCGCCTTATCCTGCTGGTCGAGCAAATTTACATTGCGCATACTGACTTCGTATCGGCCAATCTCTCCGTCGTCGGATTTGCCATTGCCCGCACCATTGGCGCGACAATCGCCTGCCTTGTGTTTGGCGTATCCACTGTTGTCGGATGGGCTTATTGGCAGTTCGGGGTTCATGTGCTGGTCGCCGTGGTTTATGCCTTGTTCCTGCGCAGACTCGGTCTTCCGCAATACACAATCGTGCGCGATGAACTGCGGCTCGGAGTGATGTTCGCATCACAGTTCATCTTCAAGGCGGTCCGCCAGAATGCCGACCTTCTGCTTCTCGGAACATTGGTAACTCCCAGCATTGTTGGCAGCTACGGCGTCACTCGTCGCATCATCGACAGCAGCACATTGACCGTCGAGGCGATGAACCGTCTCGTCTACCCGCATCTGGCCCGCGCCAGCGCAAACGGCATCCATCATGCGCTACCGATTACAATGCGCCTGCTCGGCGCCGCGATTGCAATCGGCATATTCACATCGCTGGCCGTCTTTATCATTGCGCCCTATCTGCCCTATCTCTTCGGCAGCGAATACGACACGCTGGTTTCCTTCTGCCGCACGCTTTGCTGGATCACGGTGTTTGTTGCTCTATGGTCGATAGCGGTGGATCTTCTGGGTGCAGCCAGCCAGCACAGCTATCGCACGGCGGTCCTGAACACAGGCAACATTCTTGGTGCACCGCTTCTGGCACTGGCCACCTGGTATGCGCCAATCACAGGAACTTTCGCAGCTATTTACGTAATCGAAATCAGTATTGTGTTGGCATCGTGGGGATGCGTTATCTACCTCGTTCGCCGGAGTCGTGACGCAGAAGAGAAAAAAGGCGGTTTCAAGCAGGCGGGGGCTTAGATGACGCGCATTTCTACATCGGCAAATGACATCAAGTCGCGACGTGTTCGCGCGATGCATATTGATGATATTCCTGCCGTCCGCACGCTGTTCCAGCGAGTTTTTCGTCCACACTCAAAGTCATGCAACAAGACTTTCGATCAGTATTTTCAGAAGTTCTTTTTTGAAAGCCCCTACTACGACCCTGCAATTGGCAGCGTGGTCCATGAGGACGAGCACGGTGAGATCGATAGCGCGATCTCGGTTCTGCCCATTCCCTATAGGGTCAATGGTCAATCGATCATGGGGCGATTGCTTTGCGCTTTCATGATGAAACCGGAAATGTCGCCACGCGGCGCCGCCGAATTGACACTCACTTTGCGTCCAAGTGAAAAGATACTCAACTTCACCGACAGTGCTGCGCCAGTAAGCCTCAAACATTCCGAAGCAATTGGGGGGATTACACTCGGCACACATGGACTCGGATGGACACGCATATTCCGGGCTGCCAGCTATGTGGCCAGTTACGTTGCAGAACGGCGTCCAATCCTCGGCGGATGGGCAACAAGCTCAGTAGGCAGAATGCTCAACCCGCTTTTTCCGATTCCTGCGATCATGAGAGCTGCCAAGCCCCGGGCGAATGTGAAGGAAATTGCGCAAGACGAAGCCATATCTCTTGTTCCAGGTTACCTGCAAAGCTATTTGGCACATCCAGCCTGGACAGAAAGCGACATCAACTGGCTGTTCCTGATGGCGTCCGATAATCAGGCTGCCGGTACCTTGCGCTTCTGTGCGATCAACGACCGCACCGGCAGTCCGAGCGGCTTTTTTTGTTACTACGTCCGCTCCAATGGCATTGCAGAAGTTCTGAACATCCTCGCCAAGGCCGGAATGGAAAAACATGCCGTCGATGCGATGCTGCTCCATCTGCAGGATGAAGGGCATGTCGCAGCGCAAGGCCGGGTCGATCCGCGTTATCTCAATGCGCTCTCACAACAGTCGATCATGTTCTTTCGTCTGAAAGCCAACGTTTGTGTAGCCACAGCAAACGCGGATATGCTGAACGCCGTTCAGCGTAATGATATCTTTATTGGCGGGCTCGCTGGCGAAAGCTGGAGCAGGTTGTCGACGGATTTCTATTGAGCTGCAAGCTTCCGTTCCAGCAAGAAGAACGTCGTCGGCCCTGCTTTGCCAGCTCCATTGTCCAGCCGGAAGGCAATGGGGCCAGACCCGACAGCTATCTTGTCATGAATCTTCCCATCAAGACCGACTGGCGAGAGTGTCCATGAAACAGTATTTCTTGCCAGTGTCACATCCACCCGGTTACGCAGCAGAGTGACTGGCAACCGTCCCCAATCCTCTATGATTTTCTCCGCCTTGTCGCGGAAGCGCATGTCGGTATTACGGGCATCACTGGCGAAAATTATCAGCAGCTTTTCACTGTCCTTCAATGGCTTCTCATCAATAGCCGAAACAGCAAACAAGCCCCTCTCCTCGGCATTGCCGAGGGATAGCTCACGCAAAGTCAGGCGGTCTTTCAGTTCAGCAAAGGCAATGGCCTCGGTCTTAGGCGTGACAACCTGCATCCGCAGCTTGTTACGGTCGAGCCGGATTTGACCAGTGGCGCTTTCAAACAGGCCTTGCGAGGGATTGGTCGCGTTGTCATCTGCAAGGAGACCCGCCGTTTTCAGACGCTGCAACACGTTATCGAGTGATACATTTCGATAATCGACCGCGACTTTTTTTTGTAGGCCTTGCGGCCAGGCCAGTTCTTTCGTGGCAAGACCGATCCCGCCAACAAGTGCCAGCGGTTTCAGTCGCGCCGATTCTCGAAACTCAAGCGATTCACCAAGGCTCGCCTCACCCTGCATCATGAACGGTAGATTGAAATCTGCAGTTTCGATGTCGCCTCGACGAAACAGGAGTGACGCCAGCGTTTCGCCCGCACGCGCGACAGGATCGACGGCAAAAGTGTAGGGAACGATACGTTGGCGGAATGGTGCTGCCTCATCAAATGCAAGCGTTAGCGGCCCCTGCCCATGGCGACAGATACCGTCCCAGCCCTGCAATGCGGCATAGGCCGGAAACACCAAACCCGCTTCATATCGATAGCGGTTCCAGAACAGATGCTCGTACTCGGTCACAAGAAAAGGCCGCCCGAGCCAGCGCCCGACAGCGATTTCGCTGACATAGGAAGCAGCGTCGGCAATCGAACTCGTATGCTTGATTTCCGTTCCTGGGCTGAGGGTTCCGATCCAGTCATGATAGGTATTGGCAACCAACGCTTTCTGGCTCTGTCTTGAAAGAGCCGTCTGGACGGTGAACCAGTTGTTATAGGGGGCGACAAGACCGCGATAGCCAAGACCGCGTAGGCCCTGTTCCATCCGTTGTGCCAGTAAACGTTCACTTTCAACGAGGAAAGCCTGAAAATCCCGAAGCCGTCTACCGCCGCCGCTACGGCTTTCAGGCAATTGGATGGCTTGTTGTTCCAGATTTTCATCGGATGCCAAACCACCCCATGCTCGTGACAAGGCAGCGGTATTCGCATAGCGCTTTTTCAGAAATGCATTGAACGCGGGACGATAGCCGGGCCAAAATGTGGTCCCGTCGTCATGCTCGTGCACAAAGCTTGTGAATTCGATACCATTTTCATTGAACGGAATGATGAGGGCGAGTGCGGGGTCTTCTAGAGGTGTGAGGCCTGTATAAGGATTGATCGTGGCGTAGACTTCTTTCTGGAAGCGCAGCCAGTGATCAAATGCTGCATCGTCCACATAGGTTCGGCGTTTCAGATTGCCTTCAAGTCCCCAACGATCAGTGTCCTTCCCGCCCAAAGCGCCGCTTTCGGAGGTAAGCCCGTCGATGATCCAGTAAATGCCTTCGCGTTTGAGCGCCGCCATCAGGTAACGCATCCGGTCGAGAGCTTCCGGACGAAAATCGAAATCGCGCTCCTGTCCAAGCATCAAGTCGGCATCAACAAAATGAAGTCGAGCTATATTGTAGCCGTGCAGGCGAAGCTGTCGCACATATCGATCAATGAAGGCATGATCTACCACGCCAGATGAGGGTGGCCCCCAGGCAATCGCGGCACACTGCAGCCGCATCGTTTGGTCAGGCTCGTCGGCTTTTGCGAAATGCCCGGCGGCATTTGCGATCAAACGATTTTTCTCTTCAATGGGGATGTTTGTCAGAAACCCCGAAAAATCGAGCGGGCTTCCATCGGAAATTTCGAGATTGTTTTCTGTGACCGGAAGCCATTCCTCAGCACCAGCGTTGGACATCGCGAGGCCTATAAGTGAAACGGATATGGCCAGTCGCAGGATTTTCATCAAGGCTCCCTTATAACCTTACTTTCGATCCAGTCGGTTGGTTTGCGGCGCGGCTGAAAAAAGCCAAGCGGTAGTGCAGCTGCATGAAATATCCATGCTACCACCGCGTAGACGCCAAGCTCGATACTACGCGAACGAATGGACATTGCCGCGAACGGGATCGCCGCAATCACGGCTGCCGCCAGAATTGCCAGCGGCCATCCCGGCACGAAAACGAGAGCCGCCAAGATCACCAGCCACCATAGATAAACCGCGCCCCAAAGCCGTAATTCCGGCAGTTCACGGAACAAATTCTTCTGGTGTGCCTGCCCCATTGCAGCACGCAAAACCTCGCCGGTTCCACGCAGATATTTGCTTTTCCACCGGCGAACCAGAAGCTTATAGGCATTCATGGTATAGCCAAAATGCTGCACAAAAGGGCGATCCAGACGATAGAGTTTCCAGCCTTTACTACGCAGCCGAACACCCGCATCAAACTCTTCATGGCCATGAAGATTGCGATCGGAAAAATATCCCGCCTGCTCGATCGCGCTGCGCCTGTAAAGTCCACCGCCATTCATACGGTCGATGTCACCTGTTCGCGCTTCCGGCGAATGCCGCTTCGCACGACGCTGGAACTCCAGACTTTCCAGAATCTGGTCCACGACATGGCCGGTCACGCCACCGACATCCGGGTGCTTGTCGAGATAATCAAGAGCTGCCGGCAGAAAATCTGGCTCGATTGTCATGTCGCCATCGATCAGGCAGATATAGGGCTGCGTCGAATACTGAAAGCCCAGTTGTGGACCGAGACCGCAGCTGGCCCGCGCGGGAGGCTCGATCTGCACAATCTTGATCGGATAAGACTGTGCTATCTCTATTGTGCGATCCGTGGACCCGCTATCTGCTACGATTACTTCCACTTTTCCGCCAGGCAAAGCCTTCAGAGCGCTCTCTACAGCCTCGGCGATGCGCTTTTCTTCGTTCAAAGTTTTGATGATAATCGAAACAGACATCGTTGACCTATTTGGGAGAAAGCACGCGCCTAGCAATCTATTGGCAGAACCAATCAAGCCAGCATTTCATAGTTTCCTTTGGTTTCAAATCCACTAAACACTTCAACTATAAAATGAGATTCGGCGTACTCAAATAATTGAGGTTTCCTAATTTAGGAAATCCTGAAAGACATTTATGCTGACCAAAGATTTTGACATTCGGGTCTATAGCAGCGCGGAACAGCTATCCAGCGACTGGCCAGATGCCGATGACAAAACCGGCAGCGCATTTTTTGTGTTCCAGACCAAATCTTTCGTAAGAGCATGGGACGCAACTTACGGGCGCAGACCCGGCACACAGCTATGTTTGACCGAGGTTCGCCAGCACGACGGCACCCCGCTTCTTTTTCTGCCGCTCTCAATCACAAGTATTTACGGATCCCGTGTGCTGGGATTTATCGATGACGGTGTGAGCGACTACAACGTGCCTATCGTGTTTCCAGCTGCAGCGAAACTTTCTCCTGACACTACCGCACGCGTTCTCGAAGCTGTTGTCGCAGCGGTTCCCTCGCATGATGTGATTGCATTCTGCAAAATGCCGGAGCGAGTGGAAGGCTTCGCAAATCCACTGTGGCAACTGGCAAACAAGCTTTCTAACGCATCGACACATGCGATTTCTCTGATGCGCCCGATGGATGAGATAGAGCGATCCATACAGAGTATCAGCAATATCAAGAAGCGTGATCGCACGCTTCAGAAGATGGAAGGATGTCGGTTCTTTATAGCGCAAACCCAAGCGGAACGACGATCTGTTCTGCAGGTCATGCTACGCCAGAAACAGCGCCGTTTTGAAGAAACCATGGTCCCTGGCTTCGATGCGCATCCTGAAAAGCGCCGCTTCTTCGAAGAAGCAACCGAGCAGCTAGCTCAACACAATGGCCTGCATCTTTCAGCACTTGCCGTTGGGGAAACAATATTGGCCACCATGTGGAGCGTCGTTCGCAATGACCATTACTGTGCGATGATCACAACCTTCGAGGCCGGAACATGGAGCAAATTTTCACCCGGCAAAGTGATAATTCTACGCCTTTTGCACAGGCTGAAAGCAGATGGCTACGCCTGCTTCGATCTTGGCTTTGGCGACGAGGGGTGGAAAATCGGCTTGTGCGACCGGACAATACCCCTGCGCGACTATATTCGCCCCGCCACTCTTCGGGGACGCACCTCACTCATTCTTGCCCGTTCACTGGAATGGATACGTTCAACCTTGCTTTACAAAAAGCTGCGCCCGTTGAAATGGCGGGTGCTGCGCAAGTTTGGTTAGAAAGCCTACACAGTACGTTTCGGCATCCGCACCGTGAAAGTTGATCCTTCGCCCAATTGCGAGCGAACAACCAGACGACCGCGATGGCGTGCAAGGATATGTTTGACGATGGCAAGCCCAAGGCCCGTACCCTTTTGAGCCCGGCTTGTTTCGACGTCAATCCGATAGAAACGTTCCGTCAGGCGCGGCAAATGCTCCGCTGCAATGCCCGGACCAAAATCCTGAACTGATGCCACCACCTCAGCAGAACTGCCGCTATTGTCTTCGTCCAGTTTTACGATGACGCGCTTGCCTGCCTGCCCGTATTTGCAGGCATTTTCGACGAGGTTCTGAAATACCTGGATAAGCTCGTCACGCGCGCCAGTGACTGTAACGGGATGATCCGGCAGTTGACGCTCGATACTGATATCGAGACCGGCTGCCAAGGGCGTCAGTGTGTCGGCAACATGATTGAGGATGGATGTCATGTCCACACATTCATTGACCGCCAGATGTGCCCGCATTTCAAGACGAGACAAGGACAAAAGATCGTCGATCAGGCGCGACATGCGTTCGGCCTGTTTCTGCATGATATCCAGAAAGCGGTCGCGCGCAGCTGCGTCGTTTCGAGCTGGTCCCTGCAACGTCTCGATGAACCCTCGAAGCGAGGCGAGCGGCGTGCGCAGTTCGTGACTTGCATTCGCAATGAAGTCTGAACGCATACGATCAATGCGACGCGTTTCGCTCTGATCGCGGAACAGCAGGACGAAAAGTTCAGGCCTGCCATCCTTACCCGGCAAGGCCTTGACCATCGCCTTGAACCAGCGATCAATCGGGACGCGTTCGAAATATTCAATACTTCGCGCTTCGCCGTCTGCAATCACGCCTTGAATGAGAGCATGCATTTCCGGCGCTCGAAACCGCAAGTAGAGCGCTGTGCCGGTTTCCAGCGACTGGAACGCCTCCAAAGCCGCAGAATTGTTGAATAGAACGGTTCCGCTATGATCGAAGACGACCATCGGATCGGTCAAAAGATCAGCCAGACGCTCGCCGGACACTCCCGCCATTTCGTTGGGTGCCGCTGTCTTCGCCGGCTCTTCGTCTGGCTCGCTGCTCGCAACTTCGCTTGCGAGCCACACAGCGCCGAGTACAACAACGGCCAGGAGGCCAGCTCGAAACCAGAATGGGAGATCAAGAGCCAGCACGCAAACCGCGAGAACCATGCTGGCAATCAAGACACCCTTGACCCGGAGAAGCGGTTCGAAAATCGACTTCTCCGCCTGTGGTTCTGGATCGGTGCGGTTGCCTGCCTCGCTCATGCTGCTTCCTTCTGCGGTTGGGGCATAGACTTATCCGGAAATGCTCGAACGTCCTTTACGCGGCTTCCAAACAGCCCATATCATGCTTTGATATAAACGAAAGGGAATTGCCGTGGGTGACAGTTCGAAGACAGCTAACAAAAAGAAAGACAAAAAAGACGAAGCGAAGCCGATCGACAAGCCAATCAAGCTGAAAATTGACGGTGTAGCGCGTTCGTTTGACATAAATGATCCGAAACTGCCGAAATGGATCGACGATAATGCGCTGCAGTCAGGTGGATATCCCTACCCATCCAAGATGAAGTCGGACGAATATGAAGAAACGCTGGAGCGGCTTCAGATCGAACTCGTCAAACTTCAATACTGGCTTCAGGATACAGGCGGTCGAGTCATCAGTGTTTTCGAAGGCCGCGACGCGGCTGGTAAAGGCGGGACAATCTTTACTATCCGTGAGTTCATGAACCCCAGAACCGCGCGGAACGTTGCTTTGCCGAAGCCCACCGAAACCGAACAGGGTCAATGGTATTTCCAGCGTTATGTCGCGCATTTTCCAACTGCCGGCGAGTTCGTTACGTTTGACCGATCATGGTACAACCGGGCTGGTGTGGAACGGGTGATGGGTTTTTGTACCCCGGCGCAGCTTGAAACCTTCCTGACTGAAACACCCGATTTCGAGCGCATGATCGTTACGGACGGTATTCATCTCTTCAAATTCTGGCTGGATATCGGTCAGGAAATGCAGCTCAAGCGCTTTCATGAACGTCGCCATAGTCCGCTCAAGAACTGGAAGTTCTCGCCGATGGATGTGGCGGGAATCTCCCGCTGGAATGATTACTCCGACGCACTACACACCATGCTTGAACGGACCGATACAGGTTACGCACCCTGGACGATCATTCGGTCGAATGACAAGCGACGCGCCAGATTAGCTGCAATCCGGCGCATCCTTTTGACGCTGCCCTATGAAGGAAGAGACCTTCAGGCAATTGGAGCCGAGGATCAATCGATCATCGGACGCGGCTCTACATTCCTCACCTCGTCGTCTGCGGAAATGTAGAACAGGCTCGGCTGGTGCGGTGTCTTTTCCCACAGATGAGGCACACGCATCAGCTGCCATAAGGCGCGCCACGCTGAGATTGAAATCAACACCCAGTATACCGGGATTGAGAACAGATAGGCATATCCTCCCAGCTCCGTTGGTTCCATTGTTCTTGCACCCAGAAGATAGAAGCTAAGATAGGCCAGCAGAATATTCGTTACATCAATCCCCAACAGCCAGACGCCATGGGTTGTCAAAGGCCCGAATAACATGCTGATCAGCAAGATCGCGAACATGGCCAACATGAGCGGATGCAGAAGCGCTGAACTGATTATACCTAGCGTGTAGATCTGATTGACGGAAAAACGGAACCAGCCAAGTTCACGCCATGTGTTGTGCGGCTGGCGTCCATGAACGAGCCATGTCTGCATCCAGCCCTTGAGCCAGCGTGTTCGCTGTTTACGCCAGATATCATAGTTTACGGGTGCGTCCTCAATCGTTCCGCGCGTGATGACGCCGATGTGATAACCGAACCGGGCGAGCCTCACCCCGAGATCGGCATCCTCCGTGACATTGTAGGCATCCCAGCCGCCAACTTCTTCCAGACAAGATCGCCGAAAATGATTGGAAGTACCGCCGAGAGGAACGACAAGACCCCGCGAAGCGAGCCACGGCAACAAACCGCGGAAAAGCGCTGCATATTCAAATGCGAACATTCGTGTCAGCAGGTTGTGGCGGAAGTTCCCGATAATCAGCGGTGCCTGCACACAGGCCAGCTTGTCGCCTTCAGCCTGAAAAGTCTGCCATGCTTCCAGCAGCTGGTCAGGGTGTGGACGGTCTTCAGCATCGAAGACCGCTACAATCTCGCCTCGCGCAAATTGCAATGCATAATTCAGCGCCTTCGGCTTCGTCTTGGGTCCGCCAGACGGCACGAGAACCAATTCGAAATTCAACGGCAGCCGTTCACGGCGTATTGCCGATACTGTATCGAAATCATCCTTCTCGCAAACAAGCTTGATATCGAGTTTGCTGGCGGGCCAATTCAGCCGTTTCAAGCTCGTAATAAGCTGACCGATCACTTCCTGCTCCCGATATAACGGGACCAGGACTGAATAGTTCGGTAAGTCACGCGGATTGCATTTCCTGATTTCGAGAAACTTCAACCGGCGTCCCGAAACAGCCGCGAACAAACGGATCATCACGCATCCGAAGAAGAATACCGACAACGCCACATGAAGCACCAGAAGCGTCATCGTCGGCCAGTTAAACACGCAGGCAAAGAACGCATAGATTGCCATGGCAATGATAAATGCCTGTGGCGTATCCAGAACGCGCGCTGCTGAAAACGACTGCGGCGTCATTTCATGAGCCCGCGCAATCAGATCCTTCTGATGTCGTTGCCGCATGATCTGTTTCAAAAGTGTCGGCGTACAGATCCGAATTCGGCTCTTCAATTGCGGTGTCGCAAGAATATGATCTCGAAGTTTTCGGATACGATTTTCGGACGGAGCAATGTAGAGATAACTACTTCCGTCTGCGCCGAGCACCATAACCTGTCCGACATCGATGAAAGCCGATGGCTTTTCCTCCCCCGATACGAAAATGCGCGACGGTAAAGCCTCGTTTGTGAATTCCAATCCCAGAAGATCAGCGATAGCTGCATAAATGGCCGATTCCGCAACATCTCCTCGCTGAATCAATTCCACACAAAAAGATGTTCCATGGTGAGTAGCCGTACTATACGCCCCCAACAACGCATCTCTAGACACGCCACATTGTTCCAATCTGGCTGATATGGCACTGCATATCTCCAGATCGAACGCAATCGATCCATTACTCATAGCACCCCCGCACTACTGAATACCTATATTTACTTATTTTATGCTTTAATAATTCAATTCTTTACTATTTTACCATTTACTTCATTAGGTATTTATTTCGGTAAAATTTGCAATCGGAAGGTAATATACTGAAAAGGAATTGCAACCTTTATTTTTATTGAACCTTCGTTGAATATTGCTCGTCACTCGATAACTCAGTTAACGCGAAATTATAGAGAAAAAGGCAAAAGCGGATCATGAAACGCTACCTTCCAAGACTGCTCGTCGCGTTGGCATTCACGTGTGGCGCCCATAGCGCCTGGGCCTCAGACGCACAGCCAGAGGCCCCATCTTTCATCAACCAGAAAGAACGCCTGCCGTTACCGTCCTTGCAGGCGCTCAATCGGTTGAGGTTCCTCACAACCGTTGACTTTCCCCCGTTCAACATGCTTGGCGATCAGGGACAGCTTTCCGGCTACAATGTCGACCTAGCCAAAGCCCTTTGTCGTCAATTGGGTGTTGACGACGTCTGTCAGATTGAAGCTGTGCCGTGGAATGAGCTTGAGGAACGACTGCTTAGCGGACAAGCAGAAGCCATCATCGCCGGATGGAAATCAACCGATGAAAATCGCGATCAATTCGCTTTCTCGCGGTCCTATATGCGATTGCCTGCGCGATTTGCGACGACCAATGCGGGTACATTTAATGACGATGCAGTTACGGCCACAAAAGGCAAAGGCGTTGGTGTGGTTGCAGGATCAGCCCACGAGCAACTGCTAAAAAGCTATTTTCCTCAGGCGATCGCCAAATCTTACCCTGATGCATCTCTCATGTTCGCTGATCTCAAGAGCGGCAAGGTCAGCGCTGTGTTCCACGACGGCATGTCACTTTCAATGTGGTTGAACAGTCCTGAAGGCCATGCTTGCTGCAGCTTTACAGCCGGCGCTTACCTCGCACCGCAATATCTTGGCTCCGGCCTCAGCATTGCTGTCGCACAGAAGAACGCTCCCCTTGCCAGTGCCTTCAACAATGCTCTTCAGGCCCTGCAGTTGAAAGGTACGCTAACGGAGCTCTATCTGCGCTATTTCCCCAACAGCTTTTATTGAGCCTAACTCAAGACGGGTGACGCCGATAAAATCGAGATCCCCTTTGCGTGCCATTTTGACGCAGAGAAGGGCCGTCACTAGACGAATTTTCAGATATTCTTGAAATTTCCGATATAACGATACTTACAGTAAAAAAGTAAAATTGTTTTATATCAAATATATAACTTGCGAAAATCGCACCCAAAGCGGAAGAATCCTGCGCTTTGTACAGCAAATTGCGCCGCTTATAGCAGAATAAGATCAATAAATACATGCATTTATTTTGACTTGAACAAATCACCCTCTCATCAATAATCAAGTTGAGGGAGAAGGAGGATTTATACAATGTTCGATGGCGTTCCTGCCCAATGGCACAAGACTCCGGAACAAACAAAGCGCTCGCCCAATGAGGCCGCCTATGTGTTTCTCGGTATCATGCTTGCAGCGCTTAGCGTACCAGCGACTTTTCTGGGCTGGGCAATCGTTCAGAGTATCGCATCGCTGTTTTAGAACACGCACACCCTTTGGTTCGAGGGATATGTCGCAACGAAATGCGAGTACAGCCTGATAAGCATGAGCATTAACTGATGTAAAAAAGCCCCGCCTATCGGCGGGGCTTTTGTTTGAAGTTCGAAACGGACTAGATATCTGTCTGCCCATTCGGGCCAGTCGTTTCATTCACATCTTCATCCTCTGGCCGCTTCGGCGGCTTGCGCGCTATCAGACTATAGAACATCGGAATGAAGAACGTTGCGATGAACGTTGCAGCCAACATACCGCCGATAACGCCCGTACCGATCGAGTGACGGCTTGCCGAACCGGCACCCGTACTGATCGCGAGCGGCACTACACCGAGAATGAAGGCCAGCGAGGTCATCACAATCGGGCGGAAGCGCAAGCGGGCCGCCGACGCTGCCGCCTCTATCGCGGACTTGCCTGTCTCTCGCTCGAGTACCGCGAATTCCACGATCAGAATTGCGTTCTTCGCCGCCAGACCTATGAGTGTCACCAGACCAATCTGGAAATACACGTCATTGGTCAACCCGCGCAGATCGGTCGCCAACAGCGCACCGAAGATAGCAAACGGCACTGCGGTAATGACGGCGAGCGGCAGGCTCCAGCGCTCGTATTGCGCCGCAAGGATCAGGAACACCATGACGAGACCGAAGATCATCGCCTGCGTGCCTGTGCCGCTTGTGGTTACTTCCTGATAGGCCGAGCCCGTCCATGCAATCTGGTAGCCCTGCGGAAGAACCTCCGCAGCCACTTCCTGCATTGCCTTGATGGAATCGCCAGAGGTGAAACCTGGTGCCGGATTACCGGTGATCTTCGCTGCATTGAAGGCGTTGAAGCGTTCAAGCTGATCCGGGCCAACAATACGTTTGACAGTCACAAGAGCATCAAGCGGGATCATGCTGCCGGAATTGGCCCGCACGAAGACATGCTTGAGATCGCTTGGATCACGACGGAACTCAGCCTCCGACTGCAGGTTGACCTGATAGTTGCGGCCAAACAGCGTAAAGTCGTTGACATAGAGACTACCGAACGTTGCCTGCATTGCTGTGAATACAGAGTTGATCGGCACACCCATAGCCTTCGCCTTTTCGCGATCAAGCTGAATGTCATATTGCGGAACATTCGGATCGAACGTCGTGCGTACGCCCTGCAGTTCCGGTCGCTTGGCCGCAGCCTCGGTGATGAGTTTGGTTGCACGCGTCAGCGATTCGACACCACCGCCGGTACGATCCTGAACATAGAGTTCAAAGCCACCGGTCGTGCTGAGGCCCATGATCGGAGGCGGGTTGAATGCCAGCACAAGCCCGTCCTTGATGCCCGAATTCATGGCCATGATGGCACCGGGAAGATTGCGGGCATCGGTTTCAGGTGTCGTGCGTTCCTTCCAGTCCTTGAGCATGATGAACATCGTGCCCGCACTGGTTTTCAGACCGCCCGACAGAAGATCGAAGCCGGATACCGCGAAGACGCTTTCCACAGCCGGGCTTTTCCGGATATTCGCGCTCGCCTGATCAAGAACCGCCGTTGTGCGCTCCAACGAGGCCGCAGGAGGCAGGACAGCAACGCTGAACAGGTAGCCCTGATCTTCGTCAGGTAACAGCGATCCCGGAACCCGTTCAAAAAGATAATATGTAGCACCAAGAAGGCCTGCAAAAATGATCAGACCGATTGCAGCGCGCTTCAAAAAGAAGCGAACGCCACGAGAGTAACCGTCCGTCACCCGCTCGAAGAAGCGGTTGAAGATGCGGAACGGCAGCATCGGCTCGTGATGACCCGGCTTGAGGATCAACGCGCAGAGCGCCGGTGTCAGTGTCAATGCCACAAGACCAGACAACGTCACCGAAATCGCGATAGTGACGGCGAACTGCTTGTACATTTCACCGACAAGACCGCCCATGAAGGCAACCGGAATGAACACGGCGCAAAGCACGAGAACAATCGCAACAACCGGCCCCGTCACTTCACCCATGGCCTTGATGGCGGCCTTGCGCGGCGACAGCTTATCGGTCGTCATGATACGTTCGACGTTTTCCAGAACCACGATAGCGTCGTCGACCACGATACCGATTGCCAGCACCAGACCGAACAGCGTCAGGAGGTTGATGGAGAAGCCGAGCACATACATGCCCGCAAAAGTGCCAATGATCGAGATCGGCACTGCGATGATTGGAATGAGCGTCGCGCGCCAGTTCTGCAGGAAGATGAACACCACCAGCACGACGAGAATGATCGCCTCGATGAAGGTGTGTATCACTTCCTCGATGGAGACCTTGATGAACTTCGTCGTATCGAACGGGATCGAGTAATCGATACCCGCCGGGAAGCTCGCCTTCAACTCGTTCATACGGTTCTGAATGAGTTCCATCGTGTTGAGCGCATTCGCGCCCGGCTGCAGATAGATTGCAATCGGAACTGCAGACGTACCATTAAGATTACTGTCGACGAGATAACTTTCCGTGCCTAGCTCGACGCGCGCAACGTCCTTCAGACGCAGCGTTGCGGCGTTAGAGCTGGAACGAAGGATAATGTTCTCGAATGCAGCGGCATCCGGCAGACGCCCCTGCGTGGTCGCCGTATAGGTGAACGGCCCGGCCTGCGGATCGGGCTGATCGCCGAAACGACCGGCTGCGAACTGTGCGTTCTGTTCCTGGATAGCCGTCGAGACATCGCTAGGGGTCAGATTATACTGCGCCAGCTTGTCTGGACGCAGCCAGATACGCATCGAATAGTCAATATTGCCGAGCAGCTGCACGTCGCCCACGCCCGACAGACGCTTGAGATCGTCGACCACGTTCAGCAGCGCGTAGTTACCGACGTAGGTGCGGTCATAACGATCGCTGTCGGAGAACATGGCGACCATGCCCAGAATCGTGGTGGAACGCTTGTCCACCGTGACGCCGAGACGCTGAACTTCCTGCGGAAGCGACGAGGTTGCACGCTGTACGCGGTTGTTGACGTTGATGGTGGCCTGATCGGGGTCGGTGCCCAGAGCGAAGGTCACGGTCAACTGCATCGTACCGCTACCAAGGCTCGAGGACTGCATATAGAGCATGTTCTCGACGCCATTGATCTGCTGTTCCAATGGCGCAGCAACAGTCTGCGCCACCGTTTCGGCACTTGCGCCGGGATAGGTTGCACTGACGACCACCTGTGGCGGCGTCAGTTCGGGGTACTGCGCAATCGGCAGGATCCGGATGCAGATCAGGCCAGCCAGCACGAGCACAATGGAAATGACCGCCGCGAAAACGGGGCGGTCGACGAAAAATCTATTCATTGCTTGTCTGCCGCCTGTTCTTTGCCAGCTTCAGCACCCGCCTTGTCAGGCGATGTCTGATTGCTTGCTTCAGTAGCTGCGTCGACCGGATTCACGGGCTTACCCGGGGCTGCCTTGACGAGACCTTCGCTTATAACCCGTTCGCCTGCATTGAGACCTTCGGAAACAAGCCACGCGTCACTCAGTTCACGCGACACCGTGATCGGTCGCACTTCGACAACATTGTCCTTGTTGACCACGTACACAAACTGCGTTTGCGGACCCTGGAGCAATGCGGCCTTCGGGATCGTGATTGCATCCTTGACCTGAATACCGAGGATCACCGCACGGACGAACTGACCAGGGATCAGGCGGCGATTAGGGTTCTCAACGACTGCACGGGCGCCAAGAGTGCCTGTTTCCGTATCGAGCGACGATGAGGTGAAGTCGATCGTACCTTCATGATCATAAGCCTGTCCGTCACCAAACAGGACCTTGATCTTGAGGCGATCGGCATCTTCACCCGTTGCACCGCGTTCTGCGCGCAAACGGTCGATTTCGGCAGCTTCCGTATCGGTGAAGGAGAAATTCACGTACACCGGATCGAGCTGGGTAATCGAAGTCAGAAGACTGGAGGATGCATCAGTACCGATGAGGCTGCCCTCATTGACCTGTTCCTGACTGGTAATGCCGCTGATGGGCGCGGTGACCTTGGTATAGCTCAGATTGAGTTCTGCGGTGCGAAGCTGTGCCTTGGCTGCAGCAACCGCCGCCTTGTTCAGGTCGCGCGTCGCAAAAGCGGAATCACGAACTGCCGTGCTCTGCACCTTCTGCTGGACGAGTTGTTCTGCGCGCTCGGCATCCCGAATGGATTGCTGATACTGCGCTTCGGCCTGCGCTACCTGAGCCTGAGCCTTTTCAAGCTCGGCCTCATACGGTGCAGGGTCTATTTCGAACAACACGTCGCCCGCTTTGACTTCCGTACCTTCGATGAAATTGCGGTGAAGCAATATTCCGCCCACGCGCGCTCGGACCTGAACATCGCGATAGGCGCTGATACGCGCCGCATATTCATAGGTAACAGGTACATCATGCGGCTTGACCACCGTAACGGATACCTGTGGCGGAGGCGGTGTAGCCCCCCCGGGTGCCTGCGCCAGAACGGGTTGCCCCGCAAAGACAAGAAATGCGGCCCCTGCCGCAAAAAGCCGAATGGAACGGTTCAAAGTCATGATGGGAGTGCCCTTGCTGTCGCGCGGTGCTGCCAATTTAACATACACGAGTGTTTGTAAATACGGACTACCGTGTTATAGTCAATCACCTAATATTACAGATCACGAATGAGTTATCCAGATTCAGTGGCAAACTGGGCCACTAGCCTGCATCTACCTGAGAGAAGTCATGCGAAGAACGAAAGCCGAGGCAGCCGAGACCCGGGAAGCCATTCTGGTGGCCGCCGAGCAGGTTTTCCTCGAACGTGGTGTCAACCAATCTACACTGATGGAAATCGCATGTCATGCCGGAGTAACGCGTGGTGCGATTTATTTCCACTTCCACGACAAGCTTGAAATCGCGCGCACAATCATAGGTAATGTCCGCTTCCCGCAAGAAGAAATCATGTTGCAGGCAGCGGCCGTTAATCACCCCAATCCAATGCATGTTCTGGAACAATCGATTATCCAGGCGCTGCATCTTTTTTCGAACGATGTACGCCAGCAGAACATTTTCATTATCATCAACCAGCGATGCGAATTCGTCGGCGAGATGGCCCCACTGGAAGACAGACTCAGGGAAGCGCGATCTAATGTCCTCTCATTGCTCGCAGGATTGCTCGACGTGGCGGCAAGACGCGGGGAGCTTTCAAAGGAATGGACTGCTGATACGGCAGCACTGATCCTGCTTTCCATGTTGAGCGGGCTCCTCAATGAATGGTTGCGCGGCGACCGAAACTACGATCTCGTCACCTATGGCGGCAAGGCAATCTCGATACTCATTCGATCTCTGCGAAATCAGGAATTCGAAGCTCATCAGACGCAAGATTACACATAATTGCGATATGCCCCGCCCATCGGACCTGCTATTTTCTCCCGTGGTTTCTTTCAACCTATTGTGATTGCTGAAATTAAAAATTGGGGAAGACGCTCGACTCCTTTATAATTTACGCTTACGTCAATGTAACTCTTGCGAAGAGAGTAAAACTCGACCACATTTATGGTGAGGAGGCTGTCCGGGCGGGCAGCTTGGGAGACCGCGGGCGCACAGGCTGCCCAACTTAGGACGGAGCAATCCGGGGAGAAGACATGGCGAAAAAAACGACTGGGCAAAGTGCATCCGTAGTTGAATCCGTCGCAGCAGATACAGCCAAGAAAGGCGCGTTGAAGCAGGAAAAAATCTGGCTCAAATCGTATCCGGTCGGCGTTCCGCACGAAATCGATCTGAGCAATACCTCGTCTATTGGCGATATGATTCTGGCGTCCTGTCGGCAGTTCCCCGACAATCCCGCCTTTACCTGCATGGGTAAGGATCTCTCTTTCAAGAAGCTGGACGAATACTCTCGCGCCCTCGCAGCATTTCTCCAATCGCGTGGCCTCGTCAAAGGTGATCGCGTCGCAGTGATGATGCCAAACATCCTGCATTATCCAATTGCGTTTACGGCTATTCTCCGCGCCGGTTTCGTGGTGGTGAACGTCAATCCGCTTTATACGCCGCGCGAGCTGGAACACCAGCTGAACGACTCCGGCGCCAAAGCATTGATTGTTCTGGAGAACTTCGCATCGACGGTGGAGAAGACCCTTAACTCCGTCAATGTTCCCAATATCATTGTCGCTTCAATGGGCGACATGCATGGCTTCAAGGGCCACATCATCAATTTCGTCGTGCGCCGCGTGAAGAAAATGGTCCCTGTGTGGAACATCCCGGGCCATATCCGTTTCAAGGATGCATTGGCTCAAGGCCGTGCCCAATCCTTCAACCCCATTCCGGTTCAAGGTTCTGACCTTGCTTTCCTGCAATATACAGGCGGTACGACGGGCGTCTCGAAAGGCGCCATGCTCACCCATAGCAATATTCTTGCGAATGTGGAGCAGATGCATGTCTGGATGGAGGTTGCTTTCCGCAACAAAGGCAAGCCCAAGGCCCTGAATTTCGTATGCGCCCTGCCGCTTTACCATATTTTCGCGCTCACGGTGAATGCGATGATCGGCATTAAGCTTGGTGCACGAAATATCCTCATTCCCAATCCACGCGATATTTCCGGCTTCGTCAAAGAGCTGAAGAAATACCCGTTCCATATCTTCCCGGGCCTCAACACCTTGTTCAACGGCCTCATGAACAACCCTGATTTCCAGACGCTGGATTTCAAACCTCTTATTCTCACTCTCGGCGGCGGAATGGCTGTGCAACGTCCTGTTGCCGAACGCTGGCAGAAAATGACTGGTTGCCACGTCACTGAAGGGTATGGCCTTTCGGAGACCTCGCCCGTCGCCTGCGCCAACGCGCTTGATGCGACCGAGTTCTCCGGCACTATCGGCCTGCCCATGCCATCGACTGATGTGGCAATCCGTGACGATGACGGAAATGACCTGGCACTCGGAGAGGTCGGGGAAATCTGCGTGCGCGGACCACAGGTGATGTCGGGCTATTGGGAACGTCCCGATGAAACCAAACGCGCGATCATGCCGGATGGTTTCTTCCGCACGGGCGACATGGGCTTCATGGACGAACGCGGTTACACCAAGATCGTCGACCGCAAGAAGGACATGATCCTGGTTTCCGGCTTCAATGTCTATCCAAACGAAATTGAAGAAGTTGCCGCCGGTCACCCCGGCATCGTGGAAACGGCTGCCGTTGGCATACCGAACGAACATTCGGGCGAAGTCGTCAAATTGTTCGTTGTCCGTAGCGACCTCAACCTGACCGAAGACGAAGTCAAAGCCTATTGTGCCGAACGTCTCACCAACTACAAGCGTCCGCGCGAAGTCGAGTTCCGCGAAAGCCTGCCAAAGAGCAATGTTGGCAAGATTTTGCGGCGCGAACTTCGCGACTGAGAACGTTGAAGTTTACAAACAAGTACGGCCGGACATTTCATCCGGCCGTATTTGTTTCAGACTGTATCATGCAGAGGGCGGCACCAGAGGCTGAACGATCTCCTGGAAAGGTGCCAGCGCTTCGCATCGAGCTGCCAGACCAGCCAATGCCGGATGTTTCTGCTCATCAAAGAGGCTTGGATGCGCCTCGCGCAGAAAGCGAAGCGCACAAGCCGCCGCGATATCGGTATGTCCGATATCATCTCCAAACCAGTATGATGATTTCCGTTCCGCAAGATCACTTTCCAGAACATCCAGCACCCGCGCGATCTGTGTCTCGCAGCGTTCCACCCAAACGCTTGATTTTTCGCTTCGCAGCAAACCTTCATAGAGAAGGCTCACGGCCTTATCGGCAAGACCGGTAGAAAGCGCACATATCTTCAAAGCCTGACGGCGCTCGATACCTTTTTGCGCCACCAACGGAGGCTTGCCGACTGCGATCTCATCGAGATAATCGAGTATAGCCGCGCTTTCGATCACGACGTCGCCATCGTCGAGGACAAGCGTCGGCACGCGGCTCAGCGGATTGAACTCCGCAATCCTGTCACGGTCACCGAATGTCGACCACGGTTCATGCTCGAATGGCAGGCCGTAAAGCCGCATGGCGATAGCGACACGCCGCACAAAAGGGGAATCATACTGGCCGATCAGGATCATGGACATAGCTCGGGAACGTTGAACGTTCCGTCATGCTACTCCACACCGATCACACCGCAAGAGCATTGAAGATGAATTGTCATGATGCTTCCATTCAACGAATTGAATGGAAGCCAGCACTCATCACTTCAATAATTCAGGCAATCCAGCAACGCTATCCAGCACCACATCGGCATGAGGCTCCAGCGCCTCACGAGGAGAGTTGCCCGATAGAACACCGACCGCAAGCCCTGCCCCGGCAGCATGGGCTGTTTCCAAATCATGCAGATTGTCGCCGACCATGGCGATCTCGTGGGGTGCCAATCCCAGCTTTTCTGCAAAATAGAGCAGCGGGTCGGGATAAGGTTTTGGGCGCGCCGCCGTGTTGTAGCCAATCACGACTTCGAAGAGCCCGTGGATACCCAGAGCTTTGGCGGTAGCGTGGGCACCAGCCTCGGAATCGTTGGTGGCGATACCAAGGCGAAGCCCCATCTCCCGCAGCGTTTCCAGCGTTTCGCGAACGGCTTCGATCGCAACCGCCGAACGCGCACCTTCGGTGACGCAGTAAGCGTCATATTCTTCGACCAGTTTGCGCACCTGCTCTGATGCGACGTCTGGATGCCAAAGCGAAACGATATCTTCGACTGTACCGGCAGCGATGACCGAATTGGCCCGGAAACGCTCGGTCAGCCAGTCATAACCTCCCGCATCGAGCAACGCGCGAGCCCGCACCTCGTCGCCTTTTGCTGCACGCTGCGCCAGTTGCCACGAGATTGAAAACCAAGTGCGGTCGAAATCGATCAGGGTGCCGTCCTTGTCGAACAGGACGGCACGGATTGATTTCATACGCTCTGCGGAAAGCTTGTCGCTCATGCTTCCAGCGCACCGGCACGCTTCTTGACGGTTGATGGCTGTGCCCCAAGCAGCTTAAGAAGATCATCCCCACGACGCACATAACGCAGCGAACGACGGGTCAGGATGCGCCCGTCCTGCGGTGCTGTCAGCGTGATGTCGCCCTCCGGTTCACCCGGCTTCGTAACCACTGTAACCAGCTTCGTTCCCGCCTTTACTTCATCGCCCGGCGCTACATGAAAGAGCACCATACCGCCTTCCGGCGCGCGCAACATTTCAACATGTGAGAGCGGCGTGACAAGACCCTTATATTCCGTCTCTAGCTTCACATTGTCGTCGCGAACAACGCCCCGATGCACGAGGAATTTGTACAGACCTTCGGCATCGCCTTTGCCCATATCGGCATAAACATCGCTCAAGCCACGGAATTCAACCGTTGTAACAGCCCGGCGCTTCATGTTGCGCTTGTCCGCCGGCAATTGCAGAACCGGATGCGCACAGGCTTCTTCAAAAGCTGCGTCGGCTGTCGTGTCCCATGCGAGGATTGCCGTCGAATTGAGCGCGATGGCCAGATCCTTCATATCCTCGGCAAACTCTTCCGCGATATAAACGTAGTTTTCGCTCTCATCGTCGCAATGCAAGTCGAGCACGATGTCGTTCGGCAGGGCCAGCTTCAAAAGCGTCGCCTTCAGGCGCTGAGCCAGTGAGATCGGCGCATCCGGCTCCGGCAGTTCAGACGTGTCGAAATCCGGCAGTAGTGGGAAAGCGCGATTGAAATTGGTCAGCGAAAACGTCTCGAAACGACCGAGATGCTGATGTGCCTGCCACTGATTGGAGCCGATCGGATTGGCTTGCGGAACAACGGTAATATTACCAAGAATGCGCCCTTCATCGGCGGCCTTCTTCAACATCGGAACCAGGAAATGAAGAGCCGCCTGCCCCGGAAGTTCCGCACCGTGAAGCGAAGATTGCAAATAGGCGGAAGGCGCATCGCTGTCCTTGCCTGCAAAGCGCAGCACGCGCAACTCGATGGCATTTCCCGGTACATCGCCGGCAAATTTTACGATCTCGGTTTTCATTTCATTTCCCATTTATTTCTCATGAAGAGAGCCGGGTTACAAACCCGGCTCTCCTTTATTTCTAGCTGTGCAGAGAATGCCGTCAAGCTTTCCTTCGCGCATGCAGATGCGCGACAAGCCCTTGTGTGGAAGCGTCGCGACCGTCGCTGCTCTCCTCACCCGAAACCACCGGCAGAAGTTCGGTGGCAAGTTCCTTGCCAAGCTCCACGCCCCATTGATCGAAAGCATTGATGCCGAAAATCTGTGCTTCGACGAACACGCGGTGTTCATACAGCGCTACCAGACGTCCGAGAGCAAACGGATCAAGCTTGTCATGAACCAGCGTCAACGAAGGGCGATTGCCTGAGAAAACGCGATGCGGAGCAATGCGTTCAACTTCGCTCTCTGGCAGGTTCTTCGCCTTCAACTGCGCTCGCGCTTCATCAAGGGTACGCCCCTTCATCAAGGCCTCGGACTGTGCAAGGCAATTCGCCAGCAACATTTCATGTTGATGGTCGAGGTGCTTTTCATGGCCCTTTGCTGCAACGATGAACTCGAGCGGAATGGTGTCGGTGCCCTGATGCAGAAGCTGGAAGAAAGCGTGCTGGCCGTTCGTGCCAGGTTCACCCCAAACAACCGGGCCTGTCGGACCGGAAACCGGCTTGCCATCGACCGTGACGCTCTTGCCATTCGACTCCATGTCCAGCTGCTGCAGATAGGCTGGGAGACGGGCGAGACGCTGGTCGTATGGAATGATCGCACGGCTGCCATAACCACAGATCGCACGATGCCAGTAACCGATGAGACCCAGCCAGACGGCTAAGTTCTTTTCCAGCGGCGCATCTCGGAAATGCACATCCATTGAATGCGCACCTGCCAGAAACTTGCGGAAATCCTCCGGTCCAATCGCAATCATCACAGGCAGGCCGATGGCCGACCATACGGAATAACGTCCACCGACCCAGTCCCAGAAACCAAAGACCCGGTCTTCAGCAATGCCGAAGGCAGCAACCCTGTCCAATGCGGTTGAGACAGCCGCGAAATGGGCGCCCACAGCCGCTTCTCCAAGTGCATCTGCTACCCATTTACGCGCGGTCTGCGCGTTGGTCATTGTTTCGATGGTCGTGAACGTCTTGGAAGCGATGATGACAAGCGTCGTCGCAGGATCGAGAATGCCAAGCGTATCCGCAATATGAGCGCCGTCGATATTGGAGACGAAATGCGCACGCGGGCCATCATGATATGGGGAAAGAGCCAGAGTTGCCATGACCGGTCCGAGGTCGGACCCGCCAATGCCAATATTGACGATATCGGTGATCTTCTTTCCGGTCGCTCCCTTGATCGCGCCCGACCGAATGCCATCCGCAAATGCCGCCATACGGTCGAGCACTTCCTTTACATCCGGCAGCACATTGTGTCCGTCAACAAGCACTTCCTTCGAGGACGTGTCGCGCAGCGCGACATGGAGAACGGCACGGTCCTCCGTGTTGTTGATGTGCTCACCCGCAAACATCGCCGCACGACGACCTTCGACATCGGCAGCAATAGCGAGTTCCTTGAGGAGCCCGATCGTCTCGTCATTGACCCGGCATTTTGACCAGTCGAACAGAAGGTCATCCAGGGATAGCGAATACCGCTCGAACCGGCCCGGGTCTGATTTGAACGCCGCGCGCATATCGTGCGGGGCCGAATCTGCCCAGTGCTTTTTAAGCTTTGCGACCGTTGCTTCAAGCTTCGTCGCGTCTCTTGCCATGATGCTACTCCCGAATCAAATCGATTTAATTGCGGACATTAAGCGTTTTAGAGAGGATTTGCGGCAAATAAATTACCGAACTTCCAATTTGGACAGAGTGTCATATACACCATATTGATCAATTTAGGGTGATCCACCTCGGAGTGAAGCATGGACCTGACCGGAGAAGAGCGGATTGCGGCACCACGCCAAGCAGTCTGGGATGCGTTGAACGACATTGAAACGCTGAAATCCTGCATTCCCGGTTGCGAAGATATAGAGCGCATTTCGGAAACAGAGATACGTGCCGCCCTCAAAGTGAGTTTCGGGATCCTGAAGGTTCGCTTTCACGGCATTCTGGAATTGTCGAATATGAAACCGCCGGTCTCCTATACGATTTCCGGCCACGGGGAAGGCTCCATAGCAGGGTTTGCTCACGGTGCGACCGATGTGCGTCTGGACGAAGACGGTACCGACACGATTTTATCCTACGCCATACGTGGCGATGCCGGTGGCAAGGTGGCACAGATCGGCACGAAATTGCTCGGTTCAGTCGCACGAAAAATCGCAGACCGCTTCTTTGCCAATATCGCAGAAGCGGCGTCGAACGCCGCCGCAAAAACGACCTGATCCAGCTTCACTCTTATAAAGCTGCAACGGTGTTCCTTAACAATCCGGTATTCGATAATTCGCAATACTTCTTGAAAGCCCGCTGGCATGAAACCCAGAGACGTCGCGACCTATATTTTCCTTGCCGTAGCATGGGGACTTTCGTTCCTCGTGGTGCTGCGCGTGGTCGAAGCCTTTGGCTGGGCCGGTGCGGTTGCCTTCCGCTCTTTCATTGCCGCCGGAACACTTTTTGCAATCGCGAAACTCTCCGGACGCAATCTTGATTTTCAGGCGGGCTGGAAACCCTTCGCCGTGGTTGGTGCAACCACCGTTGCGGGCCAGCTTATTGGCCTTTCCTACGGGACGCCGCTGATCGGCACCGCAATGGCCGCGATCTGCGTCGCATCCATTCCGCTTTTCTCGATGGTTATCAGCCAGCTCTGGGGTCTCGAACGCATCACGTCGCGCGGCCTCATCGGCCTGCTCCTCGGCGTGACCGGCATTGTGCTTCTGGTCGGCTTCCCGGCTGTTGCGGTTACGCCTGAATTTATCATGGGCTGTATTGCTGTGCTTTTCTCCTGCTTCTCGGCAGCATTCGGCAGCAACTATGCAAGCCGTCGTCTTTCTACCACCGGCTCATGGGAAACCACCATCGGCGCATTCGTGTTTGGCGGCATATTAAGTTTGCCACTGATCTTGGCCGTTCCTGTGCCAGCCATGCCGGGGATGATTGATTTTGTATATCTGCTGATCTCGGCATGTGTGATGAGTGCGCTTACCTATGTGCTTTACTTCAAACTGGTTGGAAATGTCGGCCCGACCAAAGCCATCAGCGTTGAATTCGTCGTGACTGTCATCGCGGTTCTCGTCGGTGCGGTGTTCCTCAAAGAACAGCTTTCCTTGATCCAGTTTGTCGGCGCTGCTGTCATCATCAGTGGCTGTGCTCTGGTGCTAAGCTCGCGCCCGGCACTACCCAAAGAATCCCAAACTTTCCCTGCCTCGGAAGCGACACCGGACGGCCTCAAGTCCGATCCGCTTTGATTTCACACTCTGATCAACTGTCAAAGGCCCGCGCTTCCAAAGCCGGGCCTTTCTCTATTTCTAGTGCCTAACTCTCATAAATTGACCAGATGATAAAAAATTTGACCTTCCGTAAAAATCTGTCATCCTGTCATTAACGGGCATCACGCGACGGCAAAGATCGCAGCCCGGAACAACGTTTAAGGTGCGCAAAGGGAACCCGCGCCTGAACAAGCAAAAATGGGAGATGCGATCGATGAGATCAGCAGACAATTCGCCTATTGATGCAGTCGATAATCCGGGACATACGAACGGGCCTGATATTCACGGCTCGCGGCTTGAGAAGGCCGACTATGCGCATGTTTTTGATGATCTGCATCCGCCGCTGAACAAGCATGAAGCCCTCGTTGAATCCGACCGCTGCTATTATTGCTATGACGCACCTTGCATGAATGCATGTCCTACCAGCATCGATATTCCGCGTTTCATTCGCCAGATTAACACCGGCAATGCCATCGGTGCAGCCAAGACCATTCTCTCAGAAAATATTCTGGGCGGCATGTGCGCCCGCGTTTGCCCGACAGAAACGCTCTGCGAAGAAGTGTGTGTTCGCGAAACCTCCGAAGGCAAACCGGTCAAGATCGGTGAATTGCAGCGCTATGCCACAGATGTTCTGATGGAAACCGGCAATCATCCATTCAAGCGCGCACCCGATACTGGCAAGCACATCGCAATCGTTGGCGCGGGCCCGGCAGGTATCTCCGCAGCACATCGCCTTGCGATGTATGGGCATCAGGTGACGATTTTTGAAGCGCGACCCAAGGGCGGCGGTCTTAATGAATATGGTATTGCCGCCTATAAGACGGTCAATAATTTCGCCCAGCGCGAACTGGAATTCGTGCTGAAAATCGGCGCGATCAATATCGAATATAACCAGACGCTCGGTCAGGACATCACCATTGAAACGCTGAAGGCTGGCTATGATGCAGTTTTCCTCGGCATGGGCATGCCAGGCGTCAACGATCTGGCGCTTGTCGGCGAAGATGCGCCCAACGTGATCGATGCGGTGGATTACATCGCCAATCTGCGTCAGGCAAAAGACCTCTCATCCCTCCCCGTTGGCCGCAATGTGGTAGTGATCGGCGGCGGCATGACGGCGGTAGACGTTGCGATCCAGACCAAGAAGCTTGGCGCTGAAAACGTGACAATCGTTTATCGTCGCGGTCAGGAAAGCATGAATGCCAGCGCCTATGAGCAGGAACTGGCACAGATTCATGGCGTGGTGATCCGTCACTGGTTGCAACCGCATGCCCTTGAGCGGAACGAAGACGGCACGGTCAATGCCGTGGTCTTTGAATATACCAATGCCGATAGCGGCAAACTTTCCGGCACCGGCGAATATCTCATTCTTGAAGCCGATCAGGTGTTCAAGGCTATCGGCCAGAAGTTTGAACCAGAGCCAATTGCCGGGTCTGGCATCGGACTTTCCAAAGGGCGCATCAGCGTCGATGAAGATCGTCGCACATCCGTTGAGGGCATATGGGCAGGAGGCGACTGCGTTGCAGGTGGTCAGGATCTGACCGTTGCATCGGTGGAAGACGGCAAGGTTGCAGCAGAATCCATCCATGCGACGCTGACAAAACGTCCCGAAGCGATTGAAGGTTTTGCCGATGCGGTGTTGTCGGGCGGCGCACTTCATGCGCCCTCCCCGTCTGCTTCGCGTGACCGCAGTGTGCCATTGGGCCAGGAACAGGGCTGAGGAGAGTAAAAATGGCTGATCTTTCAACGAACTTCCTCGGCATCAAGTCTCCAAACCCGTTCTGGCTGGCTTCGGCCCCACCGACGGACAAAGCTTACAATGTCGAACGGGCTTTCAAGGCTGGCTGGGGTGGCGTGGTCTGGAAAACGCTGGGGGCTGAAGGCCCGCCGGTCGTAAACGTCAATGGTCCGCGCTATGGCGCTATCCATGGTGCTGACCGGCGCCTGCTGGGTCTCAACAATATCGAGCTGATCACCGACCGGCCACTGGAAGTGAACCTGCGCGAAATGAAAGAAGTGAAAATGCGCTGGCCCGACCGCGCATTGATCGCTTCGATCATGGTGCCATGCGAAGAAGAAGCGTGGAAAGCAATCCTGCCCCTGGTGGAAGAAACCGGTGCCGACGGCATCGAGCTGAACTTTGGCTGTCCGCACGGCATGAGCGAACGCGGCATGGGTGCGGCTGTCGGTCAGGTGCCGGAATATGTCGGGATGGTCGTGAAATGGTGCAAGCAATATAGCCGTATGCCGGTGATCACCAAGCTGACGCCGAACATCACCGATATTCGCAAGCCAGCGCGTGGCGCGAAAGAAAACGGCACCGATGCGGTATCGCTGATCAACACGATCAATTCGATTGTTTCGGTTGATTTGGACAGCATGTCGCCGGTGCCATCCATTGACGGTCGCGGCAGCCATGGCGGCTATTGCGGACCAGCGGTCAAGCCGATTGCGCTCAACATGGTGGCGGAAATTGCGCGCGATCCTGAAACCTATGGCCTGCCGATTTCAGGCATTGGCGGGATTACCACATGGCGCGATGCTGCGGAATTTATCGCGCTCGGCTGCGGCACGGTTCAGGTCTGTACCGCTGCTATGACCTATGGCTTCAAGGTCGTTGAAGAAATGATCGACGGTCTTTCCGACTGGATGGATAGTAAAGGCTATCAGACGCTGGACGATTTCCGCGGCATGGCTGTGGGGCATGTCAGCGACTGGCAGTATCTCAACCTCAATTATGTCACCAAGGCACGGATCGATCAGGATTCCTGCATCAAGTGCGGCCGTTGCCATATTGCCTGCGAAGATACCTCGCATCAGGCAATCACCAGTCTGGTGAATGGTGCGCGCCACTTTGAGGTGATCGATGAGGAATGCGTTGGCTGCAATCTCTGCGTCAATGTCTGCCCGGTCGAGGATTGCATCACCATGGAGCAGATCGGCGATTTCGATCCGCGCACCAAGGCACCGATCCCGGCACAATATGCCAATTGGACCACGCATCCAAACAATCCGATGGCCGTGAAAGAGGCCGCGGAATAAAACAAAGACGCCGGGCAAAAGCTCGGCGTTTTGATGTTAGCGGCTGACGCGTTTGCCTTTTTTCGGCTCGAACACATGGCTTGTTGCCGGATCAATCGCAATGGTCAGCACATCGCGCGGACGCACGGTCAGGCGCTCGCGGAACAGGCAGGTAATCGGCTGATCACCGAGCTTGCCCATGACCATGATTTCCGAGCCGGTGGGTTCAACGATTTCGACCGTGACTGGAACGCCCTGCTCTGCGATCTTCATATGCTCAGGGCGCACACCATAAACAGCCTTGCCCGAAAGACTTGCATAATCGCCTTCCGGAAGCGGCATACGGAAGCCGCCGTCGGCCACAAACGAACCTTCTTCGATCTTGCCATTGACGAAGTTCATCGATGGTGAACCGATGAAGCCAGCCACAAACATGTTGGCCGGACGGTCATAAAGATCGAGCGGCGCGCCGATCTGTTCTACGAGGCCATCGCGCATGACGACGATCTTATCAGCCATGGTCATGGCTTCGATCTGATCGTGGGTCACGTAAATCGTGGTGGTCTTTAGGCGCTGATGCAGTCCCTTGATCTCACCGCGCATCTGCACGCGCAATTTAGCGTCGAGATTGGAGAGCGGTTCGTCAAACAGAAACACCTGCGGATCGCGAACAATCGCACGGCCCATGGCCACACGCTGGCGCTGACCGCCGGAAAGCTGGCGTGGAAAGCGGTCGAGCAGCTTGTTGAGGCCGAGGATTTCTGCTGCACGATTAACGCGGCTGTCGCGTTCTTCCTTCGGTGCATTTTTCAGCATGAGCGCGAAGCCCATATTGTCGGCCACCGTCATATGCGGATAGAGCGCATAATTCTGGAACACCATGGCAATATCGCGCTCTTTAGCGCGTAGGTCATTGACCACACGCGGACCAATGGCGATTTCGCCGTCACTGATTTCCTCAAGCCCTGCGATCATGCGCAGAAGCGTGGATTTTCCGCAGCCCGACGGGCCGACCAACACGACAAATTCGCCGTCCTGAATATCCACGGACACGCCGTGCAACACGCCGACATTGCCATATTTCTTGATTGCATTTCGGATGGATACAGATGCCATCTTGAACCTCAACTCTTATTTGACGGCGCCTGCTGTCAGACCTGCAACGATCTGGCGCTGTGCGAAAACGGTTAGCAACAGGACCGGCAATGTGACCACAAGGGCTGCGGCGGCAAGCGGACCCCAGCTGACCTGTTCAAAGGACAGCATGTTGTAAACTGCGACCGGCAGGGTGCGTGTCTCGCGGCTTGCAAGCACGATGCCGAAAACGAAATTGTTCCACGAGAAGATCACCGCAAGGATGAGCGACACCACAACGCCCGGCTTGGCGATTGGAAGTGCCACCTTCATGAACACCTGCCACGAGGATGCGCCATCGATAATGGCGGCTTCTTCAAGCTCCAACGGCGTTGTCTCGAAGTAGCCGATCATGATCCAGATCACGATTGGAACAGTCACAACCAGATGGATGATGATCTGCGGCCAGAGGGTGCCGAGCAGTCCGAGCGTCTGAAACAGCAGAAACAGCGGGATCAGGTAGGACAGACCCGGCGTCATACGCGCAATCATGATGACGATTGCCGACTTGTTGGCGCGCAGTCGTGCAATGCCGTAGCCTGCCGGAACCCCGACCAGCAATGCCAGCAAAGTCGCTGTTCCGGTCACGAGAATACTGTTCCAGAAATAGAGCAGAAAATCGTTGGTCTCGAAAATTCCGCTATAGTTCGACCACGCGATGCGGTCGGGGATCAGGATCGGTGGATAGGCGCCGTTGTCGATTTCATATTTCAAGGAAAGCGACAGCATCCAGACGAAGAAGAAGATTGCAGGCGACACGATGATGAAAACCATGAGTGCCGTGCCAAGCTTTGAAAGAATTGACTTGCGTGCCATGGTCGGTCCTCACGAGTTCCATTTGGTTCGCTGGCGCAGGGCCAGAAGGATCATCGACATGGCGATAATGACAATGAAGAACACCACGGCAATCGCCGATCCATAGCCAATGTCATAATAGGAAAACGCCACGTTATAGAGATAGATATTGATGGTTTCCGATGCCGTTCCGGGACCGCCCTGCGTCATCGCATAGATAATGTCGAAGCTTTTCAGCGCATCGATCGAGCGGATGATGACGGCCACCATGATAAAGGGCAGGATCATCGGAAGCGTGATATAGCGGAACTTCTGCCAGCCATTGGCACCATCGATTTCCGCACTTTCAAACGGATCGCGCGGCATGGAGGCCAAGCCGCCGAGCACAATCAGCATGACCAGCGGCGTCCACTGCCAGGTTTCAACCAGCACCAGCGACGGGATAACCGTGCTCTGATTAAATATCCACTCCTGCGGCGCAATGCCGATCAGCGAGAGAAGATAGTTCAGCACACCGAGCTGCGGGTGATACATCATCGTCCAGACAAGGGCGACGGCAACCGGCGTCGCCATCATCGGCATCACGAAAATACCGCGCAACAGCCCGCGCATTGGCAGCTTGCTGTCAAAGACCAGCGCTGCAATCGTGCCCAGAATCATCGGCGCCACGACCGAGAGAACCGTATAAACAAGCGTATGCCACATGGATTCCCAGAAGCGCATATCGGCTGCAAGACGCAGATAATTGTCGAAGCCGACAAAGCTCTGCTCCCCGCCGAGCTGCCACTGGTTTGCACTCATCCAAAGCGTAAACACCCATGGGAAGACAATCACCGCCCCGACGGTGATCAAGGCTGGAAGAACAAATGGCCAGTAACTTGGCCGCAAGCGGCTCTTGCCAGTCTTGGTGGAGGAAGCTGCATTGGCAGCAGCTTCCGTTTTTGCACCTATCGGGGCGGCAGATGTCATTTTCCTTCGCTCCGTGCGAGGACCGGACGGAATTCTTCCGTCGCGCGTTTCATTTCAGTTTCTGCATCCGCACCATTCAACAGATTGGTGAGGCCGACACCGATAATGTCGCGGAATTCGGTGACAGGTACGATGACCGGCAGGCAGAGCTGGCTGATTGGTGCGGATTTTGACAGAGCTTCCACCCAGCCCGCTGGCATGGTAACGCCCTTGCGCACGGCTTCATCATCGATGACCGACTTGCGGAACGGAACACCCGATCCCGACTGCAACAGGCGAGCGCCCATTTCCTTGGAAATGGCCCACTGGCAATACAGATATGCAGCTTCCTTGTTCTTGGAAGCTTCGGTCACGCCGATACCATCGCCGGTGGTTGGTGCTGCCTGCGCATTCGGGCCTGCTGGCATGACGCCATAGCCAACCTTGCCGACAACACGCGACTTGTTCGGATCTTCGAGCGGCGGCGCAAAGCCGATACCGTCGAGCCACATGCCGACACGGCCCTGCAGGAAGTTCGACTGGCATTCAGCCCAGTTAAAGCCTGCAACACCGGGAGGTGCCGATTTGGTCATCAGGCGCTGATAGAGCTTGGCGGCTTCAATCCCTTCAGCCGAATCCGTCTGCAGATTACCGTCTGCGTCAACCGACTGCTTGCC
This sequence comes from Brucella anthropi ATCC 49188, assembly GCF_000017405.1. Classification (NCBI taxonomy): domain Bacteria; kingdom Pseudomonadati; phylum Pseudomonadota; class Alphaproteobacteria; order Hyphomicrobiales; family Brucellaceae; genus Brucella; species Brucella anthropi. Next base: position 378,885 of record NC_009667.1, on the reverse strand, counting down.
ATAGCCGAGCAGGAGGCTGGTATAGACCGGCGCATTGGCATTCTTCATGCCGCGAGCGACAAAACCATAGGTTCTGGTTGATGGATCGGTGAGCGCTTCTGCAGCGGCAACCAATTCTTCAAAAGTCTTCGGGAATTCGATGCCCTTGGCGGCAAAGAGTTCCTTGTTCCAGTAGATGATCCAGTAATCGACCGAGAAAGGCAGCGCGCCGAAGCGGCCATTGGCATCCTTGGCGAAGGTCAGACCGGCGCTTGCAAAATCATCTTCTGTGAGTGATGCATCGGTCAGCGTCGGGTCTTTCAGAAACGGGTTGAGGTCGGCAAGCCAGCCACCCTTTTCAAATTGACGCTTCTGAACGTGATAGCTGATGTGAATAACGTCGAAGCTTGGACGACCGGACGTCAGCTCGATCACCGCTTTCTGGCGCTGCTGCTGTTCCGGCATCTGCTCGGAATTGACCTTGATGCCGGTGAGCTCTTCGAATTCCTTCTGATATTTCTGAAGGATTTCGCCGCGCGGGCTCTTGATAAGATTTACTTCAAGCGTGGTGCCAGCATATTTCTTCCAGTCAACGGTCGACTGCGCGAAAGATGGGCTGATGCCCGTGACACCCGAGGCGGCGATGGCTGCTGTTCCCGCCAGAAACTGACGACGTGTTGGACGTAATAGATTCATTACATGCTCCTCCCCTATGGCTTCTTGGCCCTATCATTCTTCCGGCCCGGCAACTCCTCTTGCGCGGCCCTGGTTGTTAAATCTGCAAAGCCAGCTTCCGTGCATTGTTGATGTGAACGGCGATGGCATCCATGGCTGTCTGCGGATCGCGTGTTTCGATTGCAGCAAGCACAGCGAGATGCTCCTGCATGACCGGGATAACACGCCCGGTGATACGGAAGCGCTCCTGATTGATCAGGCGCATCTTGATCGTATTGGTCTGGTAAGCACGCCAGATGATCTCATTATCGAGCGAGCCGACAATTGTGTCGTGCAGGCTCCAGTCGATATTCTGCGCCCGTTCTTCAAGCTCCGGCGTTTCACCTTCGCTCATTGCGCGATTGAGAGTGTCTTCATGCTCGGCACGCAGCGAACGCAACAGCTCGTCGGAAGCCGACTGACAGAAAATCGCAATCGACTCCTTTTCGATGAAAAGGCGAAACTGAAACGCTTCACGGATCAGATTAAGATCGATATGGGCGATCTGGAGCCCGCGCTGCGGCACTGTCTTGATAAGACCTTCCGCCTCAAGGCGCGGGATCAGTTCGCGGATCGCACCCAGTGGCAAGCCCGTCATGGTGACGAGCTGGCGCTGCGAAACGAACTGGCCCGGATGAAAATCACGCGCCAGCAAATGCTGGGTGAAGCTCTGATAAGCCTTATCCCGCAATTTTACTGGTTCGTTGTGATCGTCTGCCAAAGCCTGCCCCCTCTTGGTCCCGTTTGCTTATGCCGCCCTTAAGCTGCTTTTGCCATATGCAAACGGTCGAATACACTGCCGATTGCATCGAAATCCGCATCATTCAGTGAAATCAGCGGTGCACGTACGCGACGCCATTCCTTGTCACCCGTATGACGCGCCACCATGGCCTTGACCGCAGGCGTTACCGGATAGTTCAGCAATTGCTGTACTGCGCCGACCAGTTCGGCATCGTCCTGACCGTCGTTGATCATGCCCAGCAGGCGATCCGGGAACAGATTGGCCATGCCGGAAATCGCACCCTGCCCGCCGAGACGTACGCCGGCAGCAAGGTCGCGTTCATCGCCGATCAGGATCGCAATGTCTTTATGCGCAGCAAGCAACTTTTCCGTATAGGCCCAGTTACCGGACGAATCCTTCACGCCGATGATGATGTCACCGAAAGTTGCGCGCAGGCGACCGATGAGATCGACCGACAGTTCAACAGCCGTCACCGACGGAATATTGTAGAGAATGATGCTGCGGGCATTACTGCCCAGACCTTTGAACACCGCTGAAAACCAGTTGAACAGACCTTCGTCGGAGAGATTCTTGAAATAGGAAGGCGGCGCCAGAAGAATAGCCTTGCAGCCGCGACGCAGGGCATCACCTGCCTGCAGGACCGCATCGGCAATCGAATTTTCCATGACGCCGACAACAATGTTCGAAGCCGGGAAACCCTGCGCAATGAAGGCGTCGAGAAGTGCTGCGCGCTCAGCATCGGCAATCGATGCCCCTTCGCCAGTGGTGCCAAATAAGGTTACGCTTGAGCAGCCGCTGTCGAGGCGTGCGAGAGCGTGCTTCAGTGCACGGCCGACATCGATTTTGCCATCTGCATCGAATGGCGTCGTAAGCGCTGCAGAGAGCCCAAAGCGCTCCTGCCCTGAATGATTATGCGCCAAAACTGGCTCCTCCCAAATTTGAACTTTAAGCTTGCACATACTAACATGTTAGTAAAGAGTCAATTCGGGTTCAGTGTGCAATCTCATGATTTTGGAAGAACCTGGGAGAAAGTAGAATTCGAGCGCTGACCTCTCCTTCCCTCATCCTGAGGAGCTGTTGAAAACAGCGTCTCGAAGGACGAGGGAAAATGAACCAAATGCCTCCCCTCGTCCTTCGACACGGTGCTTCGCATCGGCTCAGGATGAGGGAGGGGACGACAGGAGACGTTCAATTTATCGGACTGGAACAACGCCGGTTTCGATGAAAGAAAGAACTTCTGTTTTGCTTGGCGAACCGGCACGTCCACCGAAGCGCGCGCATTTGATGGCGGCGGAAGCATTGGCAAAGCGGATGATGTCGGTCATCGGCTTCCCTTCCACCAGACCATGCGCGAAAGCGCCATGGAAGACGTCGCCCGCGGCCAGCGTATCGACTGCATTAACCTTGAAGCCCGCCACATGGGAAACAGGCTTGCCAGCACCTTCAGTCCAATAGCAGCCATCTGCGCCAGCCGTGACGGATGTGAAAACATCATAGCGGTTGCTAAGAATACGGACGCATTCGTGCAGATCCGTCGTGCCCGTGACGCTGATTGCAGCGGGTTCCGACGCAACAATATGGGTTGCAAGCGGTAGCAGCGTTTCCAGCAATTCGACAGGCGCGGTATCGGCATCCAGAATCGCCGGAATACCGGCATCGCGAGCCGCACGCAGCGCCGTTTCCGCAGCCCACGGCCAGCGCACATCGGTCATAACAGCCGCATAGGCTCCCGCCACAATCGGCGGCACCAGATCAGACGGGCTTGCAAGCTTGCGATCATAAAAGGGCACAATGATGCGTTCGCCATTTGCATCGACAAGGATTGAAGAGAAGGCCGTGCGTGCGCCTTCCAGCCGCCGGATATAGGAACAATCAATGCCTTCGGCTTCCAGTTCGGCGACGGCGCGATCGCCCACCGGATCAGTCCCCGCAGAAGCCCAGAGCGCCACGTCGCCGCCAAGCCGGGCAATCGCGGCAGCGGCGCTCGAGGCCATGCCAGCTGCAATCTCGACCGCTTCGCGCGGCAGATATTTGCCTGCCTGTTCGGGAAGCGTGTCGAGGCGGAAAATGGTGTCCATTGTGAGGGCACCGACACAGAGAATTTTGGAAGTCATGATTAGGAAATGAGGCCTTCCGAGCGAAGCATGTTCCAGAATTCATCCGGAATCGACTGCTCGAACCAGACCACATTTTGCCTGATCTGTTCTGGCGAACGGACGCCGATCAGAATGGAGCTAACGGCCTCATGCCTCAACGGAAACTGCATGGCAGCAGCGGCAAGCGGCACATGATACTCATCGCAAATATCATGCAGGCGATTGGTGCGTACAATGATTTCAGCAGGTGCATCAGCATAGTCGAACTTCTGTTCGCCGCCGCGCGGTGCCGCCAGAATGCCTGAATTGAATACACCAGCAATCACCAGCGCCATGCCGCGCTTTTGCGCCAGCGGCAGGAATTCTTTTTCGGAAACCTGATCGAGCAGTGAGTAACGGCCAGCGAGAAGCGAGCAATCAAGATCAGCCTCTTCCAGCGCATCGCGAATGATCTGCCATTCATTCACGCCAAGACCAAAGCCCTTGATATTACCTGCCGCGCGCAACTCGGTCAGCGCACGGAAGCCGCCCCCCTTGGTCAGCGCATTCCAGTGAAGCTCGTGTCTGTCGCCATGGGTCACACGGCCAATATCGTGGACATAAAGCAGATCGATTTCAGGAAAGCCGAGGCGCTGTTGGCTGTCATCGAAGCTGCGCATGACGCCATCATAGCTGTAATCGAAAACCTCACGGAAATTGAGGCCATTATGCCAGCCCGAATCGAGCGGATTCTTTGGCGGCGATGGTGGCAGCGTGCGACCAGCACGCTCATTGGTCATCAGACGCCCGACTTTGGTGGAAATGACGGCGCGCTCGGGTTTTTCACGCAGCATATCGCCAAGAAGGTGCTCGCATCGGCCATAGCCATACATCGGCGCACTGTCGAAATAACGGATACCGCTGCCCCAACCAGCTTCCAGCAAAGCGTCCGCATCAGCACGCGAAACCGGCGCATACAGTCCGCCCAAAGGCGCGGTTCCCAGACCAAGCGCGGTTACAGTCAAACCAGTTCGGCCAAGCGTCCGCTTTTCGGATGCCTTCAATTGCATGGGTATCTCCTCGATCGCGGCATGCAGCATGCCGCACTCCTTTTTCAGCGCGTCTTATCCAAAAACCGCTTCACACTTTTTGGGACGCGCCGCCTCTTCCAGCGATTGATAGGAGCAAGCTTACCGAAGCGCAATCGGAAAAGCATGCGCATGCAAACAGTCTATTCACTCGCAAATAAACCGCGCTTGACAGTCTCGAATTCCTGTCGATATTACTATGATGTCAGACCAATTTAAGAACCAATAAGGGAACCGGCTCTGACCTGATTGCGCGTTGAGACTCTGGGCTGATCTCTGGGTCAATCTGTGAAATGGAGGCAGAATGAAAGATCGCAGGCTGCTGCAGATAGCACCGTTACCGCCGATGGATCGCGCCCGGCAGGTAACAGATGCGCTCGCCAATTACATCGCGACAGCGCAGCTTCAGGCCGGAGATCGCCTTCCCGCCGAACGTGAATTGATGACCGCGCTGGCCGTGGGGCGCTCCACCATTCGCGAAGCAATCCGGCACTTTCAGGCGCTGGGTGTGATCGAAGCCCGCAAAGGTAGCGGCACCTATCTGCTCAAGCCGATTTCGGCGGCAACCATTCATATGCCGCTTTCATTCGACCCCGCGCAATTGCGCGATGCATTGCTGCAATCGCTTGAAGTGCGCCGTGGCATCGAAGCCGAGGCCAGCATGGTCGCCGCCCGCAAACGCACGGCGGAAGACCTCGTCATCATCGAACGCAATCTCAATGAGATGGAGCGCGTTCATATCGCGGAAGGCACGTCAGGCCCGGAAGATCTGGCGTTTCATCTCGCCATTTACGACGCGACCCATAATCCGCTTTTCAGACAATTGCTCGAACAGATGCGCGAAGCCTTCTTGCACTTCTGGGATCATCCGTTTGAGCGGATCGACTTCGCGCGGCGGACCTTTCCGTTCCACCGCACGCTCTTTAACGCCATCGTGGCTCAGGACCCTGAAGCCGCACGGCAGGAAACACTCAAGATCCTCGACATTGTCGAGGAAGACATCAAGGAAATGTCCAAATGACCGACGGGATGGATCCGCTGGATTTCGCAGCGCTTACGGTTGCTCATGATGAAAGCAATGCCTACGACGCCGTGGTTCCACCCATCGTGCAGACCTCGCTTTTCACCTTCCCAAGCTATGACGACATGGTCGCCTCTTATCGCGGCGAAAAGGTTCGCCCGATCTACACACGCGGCCTCAACCCGACCGTGCGGGCATTTGAAGAAATGCTGGCAAAACTTGAAGGCGGCGAAGACGCGCTGGGCTTTGCCAGCGGCATGGCTGCCATCTCTTCAAGTGTGCTGGCCTTCGTCAATCCCGGTGATCGCATCGTTGCGGTACGTCATGTCTACCCGGATGCATTCCGCCTGTTTGGCACCATTATGAAGCGTATGCAGGTGCAGGTAGACTACGTCGATGGCCGCGACGAGGAAGCGGTTGCAAAAGCCCTGCCCGGTGCAAAGCTCTTCTACATGGAAAGCCCGACGAGCTGGGTCATGGAAGCCCATGATGTCGGTGCCCTGGCAGCGATTGCCAGGCAGCATGGCGTGCTGAGCATCATCGACAACAGCTGGGCCAGCCCGATCTTCCAGCGCCCACTGTCGCTTGGCGTTGATCTCGTCGTGCATTCGGCATCGAAATATCTCGGTGGCCATAGCGATGTCGTGGCCGGTGTCGTGACCGGATCGAAAGCCCTGATCAATACAATCCGCGCAGAAACCTATCCATATCTCGGCGGCAAGCTTTCACCGTTTGATGCGTGGCTTCTGGTGCGTGGCATGCGCACTTTGCCGACGCGCATGAAGGCGCACGAGGCTTCGGCACTGGAAATTGCAAAGCGTCTTCAGGCACTGGATGTGGTTGAAACCGTCTGCCACCCGGCACTTGCCAATCGTCTGCCTGCGGGTCTCAAGGGCACGTCCGGCCTGTTCTCGGTCATCTTCCGGGAAGGCGTGAACATTCGCGAATTCTGCAATCATCTCGATCTGTTCAAGCTCGGCGTGAGCTGGGGCGGTCATGAAAGCCTGATCGTGCCGGGCGAAGTCGTGCTGCAGCAGAAAGCACAGCCAAATTCGGCACATACGTTCGGCATCGACCCGCGCTCCGTGCGCCTGCATGTCGGACTGGAAGGAACGGAAGCGCTGTGGCGGGATATTGAAGGAGCGCTCGCAGCATCGACCGAATAACGAAAATCCAGTGAGGAGCAATAAGGGGAACTGCAATGAAAAAACTAATAGCAGCCGCATTCGCAACCATGCTTTTGAGCGGTACGGCGCTTGCCGATACCACTCTGAAGCTTGTTGAAGTCATCACCAGCCCGGAACGCACCAAGACGCTTGAATCCATCGTTGCCAAGTTTGAGGCAGCCAATCCGGGTACCAAGGTCGAAATCATCTCGCTGCCATGGGGCGAATCCTTCCAGAAATTCGCAACCATGGTTTCGGCTGGTGAAATTCCCGATGTCATGGAAATGCCGGACACCTGGGTTTCGCTCTATGCCAACAATGGCATGCTGGAAAACCTCGAGCCATATCTCGAAAAGTGGGAAACCACGCCAGACCTGACCGAGCGCGCACTTGAGCTTGGCCGCAGTGTCAACAACACAGCCTATACGCTGCCTTACGGCTTCTATCTGAACGCCATGTTCTACAACAAGAAGCTGCTGTCTGAGGCTGGTGTGTCCGAGCCGCCAAAGACGATGGACGAATTTGTCGAAGCCTCCAAAAAGATCGCAGCCCTTCCCGGCAAGTCCGGCTTCTGTATGCGTGGTGGCCCCGGTGGTCTCAATGGCTGGGTGATTTTTGCCGCATCCATGGCCGGTGACAATAAGTTCTTCAACGAAGACGGCACCTCGACCATGAACAGCGAAGGCTGGAAAAAGGGCATCACCTGGATGGTCGATCTCTACAAGAACGGCCTTGCACCGAAGGACAGCGTCAACTGGGGCTTCAACGAAACCGTCGCCGGTTTCTATAGCGGCACCTGCGCCTTCCTCAACCAAGATCCAGATGCGCTGATCGCCATTGCCGAACGCATGAAGCCGGAAGATTTCGGCGTCACCATCATGCCAAAGGGCCCGGATGGCAAAACCTTCCCGACCATCGGTTTTGCCGGCTGGTCGATGATGAGCGGTAGCCAGAACAAGGACCTCTCCTGGAAGCTGATCTCGATGCTTGAAGGTCCGGAAGGCAATATCGAATGGAACAAGCGCACCGGTGCATTGCCGGTTCTTAAATCTGCTCAGAACGATCCGTTCTATAGCGGCGAGCAGTTCAAGGGCTGGTTCGATGAACTGGCTGACAAGAACGTCGTTCCAACCGTCATGCCGACCTATCTGGAAGAATTTGCCTTCTTCAAGGATTCGCTCGTCATCAAGACCTCGCAGGAAGCGCTTCTCGGCGACATCACGCCAGATCAGCTGGCCGACCAATGGGCAGAATATCTGACCAAGGCACAGCAGAAGCACCTTTCAAAGCAATAGCACCATGAACAGCTTGCAGGCGTGGAAGACCGCGCCTGCAAAGCGAATGATGCAGCCCCGCGAAGGGAAAAATGATGAACGACACCGCTTCCATAAAGGCCCCGGTGCACAACGACGTGCCAAGACAGGATCGCCGCAGTTTTCTGCAGCGACTTGCGCACGCCTCCGAACCTTATCTCTACAGCGCCCCCGCACTGATCCTCATCGGCGCCATCATGCTGGTTCCGCTGGTCCTCGGCGTCTCCTATGCCTTTCGCGACATTCAGTTGCTTAACCCGTTTTCGGGTGGCTATGTAGGGCTTGATCATTTCCGCGAACTTGCGACGGATCAGGCTTTCTATCGTTCTTTGAAGAACACACTCTGGTGGACCGGCTGTTCGGTGCTGCTGCAATTCGTGTTCGGGCTTATTCTTGCCCTGCTGCTCGACAAGCCATTCGCCGGACGCGGCATTGCGCAGGCATTGATCTTTCTGCCATGGGCTGTACCGACATTCCTCACCGGCCTTAACTGGGCGTGGCTGTTCAATCCGGTGATCGGTCCGCTGCCGCACTGGCTACATGCAATCGGCATTCTGAGCGCACCAGACAACATCCTGTCCGACCCCAATCTGGCCATGTGGGGCATCATTACCGCCGGTGTGTGGTGGGGTATTCCGTTCTTTGCCATCACCATGCTGGCCGCTTTGCAGGCCATCCCCCGCGATCTTTATGAAGCAGCAGCGATTGATGGCGCTGGCCCCGTGCAGCGTTTTCTCTCGATCACGCTTCCATATCTCGCGCCAACCATGGCTATCACCATTTTGCTGCGCACCGTCTGGATTGCCAACAGTGCCGATCTGATTGTCGTGATGACCGGTGGCGGCCCTGCCGACCGGACACAGATCGTCGCCAGCTACATCTTCACGCAGGCCTTCAAACGGCTCGATTTCGGCTATGCCTCGGCAATTGCGATGGTCCTGCTTGTCCTGCTGATGGTCTATTCGATGCTCATCGTGCTGTTGCGCCAGACGCTGCTGAACAAGGATTGAGGCCATGACAAACCGTAAACTCCTCCTTGTCGGCGCGCATCGCATTGCCATTCTGCTGTTTGTTCTGTTCGCGCTGTTTCCGATCTTCTGGCTGGTGAAGGTTTCCGTTACCCCCAATGATCTGCTTTACAGCGAAGGCGTGCGGCTCTGGCCATCGCGCATGACGTTCGATCACTTCAGCCATGTGTTGAACAACAGCTCATTTCCGCTGTTCTTCCGCAACAGCCTGATCGTATCCGGCTCAACCGCCATCATCGTTACGCTACTGGCATCGCTCTCCGGCTATGCACTGTCACGTTTCAATTTCCGTGCAAAATACTGGATTGTGGCGCTGATGCTGCTGACGCAGATGTTCCCGCTCGTGATGCTGATCGCGCCGATCTACAAGATCATGGCACCGCTCGGTCTCACCAACAGCCTGATCGGCCTCATCATCGTCTATTCGGCATTCAATGTGCCTTTTGCAACCTTCCTGATGCAATCGTTCTTCGACGGCATTCCGAAGGATCTCGAAGAAGCCGCCAAGATCGACGGCGCAACGCAGTTCATGGCTTTCCGCCAGATTATTCTGCCGCTGACCCTGCCTGGCATTGCAGCAACGCTTGGCTTTGTTTTCACCGCAGCGTGGAGCGAGCTTCTGTTCGCGCTGATGCTGATTTCCGGCAATGATTCAGCCACGTTCCCGGTCGGGCTTTTGAGCTTCGTCTCAAAGTTTTCGGTCGATTTCGGACAGATGATGGCAGCGGGTGTGCTCGCGCTGATCCCGGCCTGTCTCTTCTTCTTCCTCATTCAACGATATCTCGTGCAGGGCCTGACGGCTGGCGCGGTCAAAGGCTGAAAGGATTTTTCCCTATGGCTTCCATCGATATTCAGTCAGTCCGCAAAAGCTATGGCGAACATGCTGTTCTGCACGGCGTTGACCTTGAGATCAAAGATGGCGAATTCATCGTGCTGGTCGGCCCGTCAGGCTGTGGCAAATCCACATTGCTGCGCATGATTGCAGGCCTTGAAGACATCACTGCCGGTCAGGTGCAGATCAGTGGCAAGCGCGTCAATGAGCTGGCACCCAAAGATCGCGATATTGCGATGGTGTTTCAGTCCTATGCGCTCTATCCGCATATGAGTGTCGCCGACAATATGAGCTACAGCATGCGACTGCGCAAAACGCCGAAAGAAAAGATCGCAAGCGCCATCAAATCGACCGCCGCCAAGCTCGGCCTTGATCCTTTGCTGGAGCGTCGTCCGAAAGCACTTTCCGGCGGCCAACGTCAGCGTGTTGCCATGGGCCGCGCCATTGTGCGTCAGCCCAAGGCCTTCCTCTTTGACGAGCCGCTTTCCAACCTCGACGCACGGCTGCGCGAGCAGATGCGTGCTGAAATCAAGAAGCTGCATGGCGAGCTGAAAGCCACGTCGATCTATGTAACGCATGACCAGATCGAAGCCATGACTCTGGCTGACCGTATTGTCGCCATGCATGGTGGCGTGGTGCAACAGGTCGGCTCTCCACTGGAGCTTTATGACCACCCGGCCAATCTCTTCGTGGCAGGTTTCATCGGCTCACCCGCCATGAACTTCCTCGATGTGACCTATCTTGAACAGGATGGTGGTCCACGTCTGAAACTCAAGGACGGCACGCTCATCGCATTGCCGCAGCCCGTAAAACTCAAGGATGGCGGGAACGCCACGCTTGGCATTCGTCCAGAGCATGTGCATATCGAGAATTCAGCAGGCCTGACGACTGATGTCGATCTGGTCGAGCCAACCGGCTTCGGCATTATCCTGCATCTCAGCCTGCATGGATTGCCGTTCAAGATTTTCACGCTGGATCGCGATGCGCTTCATGCGCAGGGTTCCATTCAGGTGAGCTTCCCAGCACAGCATCTCCATCTGTTCGATCGCGAAGGAAATCGCGTCGAGAGTGCTTAAACTGCATCCGAAAACCGCGCCTGAATGCTCTGCGAAAGCAGGGCAACGGGACGGCTTTGATCGCCAGCCTTGAGCCAGATCAGTTCTTCAATCTCGCTGGAAGCGGCAGGCACCTGCCCTTCCTTAAGGCTAAGATGGAACAGCTCGGCTTCAACCGTGGCGTCGAGCTCGTTAGCTGCAGGCGCTGACATTTTCGCAGCATAGCTTAACTGGCTCTCATCAATGAGAATGCCGAGTTCTTCCTCGATCTCACGGATGAGTGCGATTTGAGGCTGCTCGCCCGCATCGATCTTGCCGCCGGGCTGGAAGAAAATCTCGCTGCCGCGCTTGCGCACGAGGAGGAAACGGCCTGCCTCATCGCGGACAATGGCTGCTGCAATAAGAATCGTTTTCATGATGACGAATTCTCGTTTCGTGGGCGGATGCCGTCAAGAATAATGGCACTCACCGCTTTGGCCGTCTCATCATAAAAACCGGCCTCCTCCGATCGCCTGCCGAGAACGGCCCCGACCTGCACGGAAAAATCCGAATAGTGCTGCGTTACCGCCCATATGGTGAAAATCAGATGATAAGGATCGACCGGAGCCAAGCGTTTTTCAGCAATCCATCGATGAATGACTGCCGCTTTTTCATCGACCAACTGCTTCAGGTGCCCTTTGAGAAAGTCAGAAATCGCCGGAGCGCCATGCAGAATTTCATTGGCGAAAAGGCGCGAAGCCTCCGGTTTCTTCGCCGACATTTCAAGCTTCACAGCAATGTAGCGCCGCAATTCTTCCAGCGGATCACCGTCCGGATTAATGTGTTCGAAAGGCTCCAGCCAGGTGGCAAGCGTATCTTCCAGCACGGTCACATAAATGTTCTGCTTGCGCGGGAAATAATAAAGCAGGTTTGGCTTCGACATGCCTGCCTTCTCGGCGATCTGGTCGACTGTCGAACCTCGAAAGCCATAAGCGGAAAAAACCTCCAGCGCTGCATCGAGGATAAGCCTGCGATTTATACCCTGAATGCGCGTCGCGCCTTCCGACTTGTCGTTCGACATCTTCTCGTTTTCAACCGTGTCGGTCCGTGAGTCTGAAGGAGCTGTGGCCATTTGACACCTTTCAGCAGTGTAGAATTTTTCAAAAGCGCTTGACCATATTCAAACGCTCTTCTAGCCTGCAATTTGACCAACTAGTCAAGTTTTTGCCCGCAAGGCAAGAATATTGTGGCCAAAGAGCCGGGTCGTGGGAACATATATTGGCGGGTGGATACGGGCTAGAAGTATAATGGCCCGAATTTAAACGCACATACATAATGCGGAGGCAGAGCGCATGGTGCTCACCAGCAATCTTAGAGTCAATGGCGATCGTCTTTGGGACAGTCTGATGGACATGGCCCAGATCGGCCCCGGTGTGCGCGGTGGCAATAACCGCCAGACCTTGACCGATGAGGACGGCGAAGGCCGCAAACTGTTTCAGAGCTGGTGCGAAAAATCCGGACTTTCCATGGGCGTGGACACGATGGGGAACATGTTCTTCCTCCGCCCCGGCGAAGATGCCGACGCCGATCCGGTCTATATGGGCAGCCATCTCGACACGCAGCCGACGGGTGGTAAATTCGATGGCGTGCTGGGCGTGCTCGGCGGCCTCGAAGTCATGCGCACGCTCAACGATATGAATATCAAGACAAAGCGGCCAATCGTCGTCGTCAACTGGACGAATGAGGAAGGCACGCGATTTGCCCCGGCGATGCTCTCATCCGGTGTTTTTGCCGGTGTCCACGAGCAGGACTGGGCCTATCAGCGCACCGACGCCAAAGGCAAGAAATTCGGAGACGAACTGGAGCGCATCGGCTGGAAAGGCGATGAACCGGTCGGGCAGCGCAAAATCCATGCGATGTTCGAGCTTCATATCGAACAGGGACCAATCCTTGAAGTTGAGCACAAGGATATCGGTGTTGTCACGCACGGTCAGGGGCTGTGGTGGCTGCAGGTGACCTTGACCGGCAAGGAGGCGCATACCGGCTCTACGCCTATGAAGATGCGCAAGAATGCGAGCCTTGGCCTCGGCAAGATGCTGCAACTCGTCAACGAAATCGCCATGTCCCACCAGCCGGATGCGGTTGGCGGTGTCGGCCATATCGACGTTTCACCCAATTCACGCAATGTGCTTCCGGGCCAGATCGTTTTCACTGTGGATTTCCGTTCGCCCAACCAGGATGTGCTGGACGACATGAAAACGCGGTTTGAAAAGGAAGCGCCGAAGATTGCCGCAGAACTGGACATCGGCATCGAGATTGAGGTGGCCGGACATTTCGACCCGGTGACCTTTGATGATGGTTGTGTGGTGGCGATCCGCAATGCGGCAGAGCGACTTGGCTACAGCCATCGCAACATCGTTTCCGGCGCAGGCCACGATGCCTGCTGGGTCAATCGCGTCGCACCAACGGCCATGGTCATGTGCCCATGCGTGGACGGGCTCAGCCACAATGAAGACGAGGATATTTCGAAGGAATGGGCGTCGGCGGGAACCGACGTGCTTCTGCATGCGGTATTGGAGACTGCTGAAATTGTAAGCTGATTTCACAACCATCCACTACTGCTACTGTTCGCAACAAAACCAAAAAGGGGAACGACGAACAATGGCAAAGGTCATCAAAGGCGGAACCGTCATCACGGCTGACCGCACCTTTAAAGCCGATGTTCTCATCGAAGGCGAAAAGATTGTTGCTGTCGGCGACAATCTCTCCGGCGATGAAGTCATAGATGCATCCGGCTGTTATATCATGCCGGGTGGCATCGACCCGCACACCCATCTGCAAATGCCCTTCATGGGGACCTATTCTTCCGACGATTTCGATACCGGAACTGCGGCCGCCCTTTCCGGCGGCACGACGATGGTGGTCGATTTCGTGCTGCCGGATTCCGAAGGTAACCTGCTCGACGCGCTTCAGGAGTGGTTCCAGAAGGCTGGCAAGGCGCGCACCGATTATTCGTTCCACATGGCGATTACCGGCTGGAACGAGCGCACGTTCAACGAAATGGCCGAGGTGGTGAAGCGCGGCATCAACACCTTCAAACACTTCATGGCCTATAAGGGCGCGTTGATGGTGAATGATGACGAGATGTTCGCGTCGTTCCAGCGTTGTGCTGAACTGGGCGCCATGCCGCTCGTCCATGCTGAAAACGGCGATATCGTTGCGCAGCTGCAGGCTAAACTGATGGCCGAAGGCAATGACGGACCGGAAGCCCATGCCTATTCGCGTCCGCCGGAAGTGGAGGGTGAAGCAACCAATCGCGCGATCATGATTGCCGATCAGGCAGGCGTTCCGCTCTATGTCGTGCATGTTTCCTGCGAACAGAGCCATGAAGCGATCCGCCGCGCCCGGCAAAAGGGTATGCGCGTGTTCGGCGAGCCGCTGATCCAGCATCTGACGCTGGACGAAAGCGAATATCATAACAAGGATTGGGATTATGCGGCACGCCGGGTAATGTCTCCGCCATTCCGTGACAAGGTCAATCAGGATAGTCTCTGGGCCGGTCTTGCGGCTGGAAGCCTGCAATGCGTTGCAACCGACCATTGCGCATTCACTACTGAACAGAAGCGTTACGGCATCGGCAATTTCACCAAGATTCCGAATGGAACGGGTGGTCTGGAAGAACGTATGCCAGTGTTGTGGTCGCGCGGCGTGCGCACTGGTCGCCTGACGCCAAATGAATTTGTTGCTGTCACCTCGACAAACATTGCCAAGATCTTGAACATCTATCCGCAGAAAGGCGCAGTGCTGCCGGGTGCTGACGCTGATCTTGTCATCTGGGATCCGGAGGCAACCAAGAAGGTTTCTGCAAAAACACAGCTTTCCTCGATTGATTACAACGTGTTCGAAGGTTTTGAGCTCAAGGGCCTGCCGAGGACGACGCTTTCACGCGGACGTATCGCTTTCGACAAGGGACACGTCAAGGCAGAGCCAGGCGACGGGCGCTTCATCGAGCGCGAACCGAACGGTGCCGTCAATCGGGCGCTGTCACAATGGAAGGAAATCGTTGCGCCGCGCAAGGTGGAACGCAGCGCCGAACATATGCCGATAGGGGTCTGAGACATGGCCATCGTCCAGCTTCGGGAACCGCGCATGAACTTGAATGACAGCATGGCCACCCGATCCAGGGATAATGGGAGGGGCGAGGCAAATGCGCAGACAGTGATCGACATCAAAGACTTGTCGCTCGTCTTCGAGACGAATGACGGACCTGTCCATGCGCTGTCCAATATTGATCTTGCCGTCAAGCGCGGCGAGTTCGTTTCCTTCATCGGACCTTCGGGATGCGGCAAGACTACGCTGATGCGCGTCGTGGCCGATCTGGAGCAACCGACATCAGGTTCTGTCACGGTCAACGGCAAAACACCGGAGCAAGCCCGCCTCGACCGGTCCTATGGTTACGTATTTCAGGCGGCCGCTCTGTTTCCGTGGCGCACCATCGAAGACAATATCAGCCTGCCGCTGGAGATTATGGGGTTCTCCAAGGCAGAAAGGCGCGAGCGGATCGAAAAGAACCTCGCGCTCGTCAATCTCTCAGGCTTTGACAAAAAATATCCCTGGCAGCTTTCCGGCGGCATGCAACAGCGCGCATCGATAGCCCGCGCATTATCATTCGATCCTGATATGCTGCTGATGGACGAGCCCTTCGGCGCTCTGGACGAAATCGTGCGCGATCATCTCAACGAACAGCTTCTCAAGCTTTGGGCAGCAACCCGCAAAACAGTGATTTTCGTCACACACTCGATCCCGGAAGCGGTGTTTCTCTCAACCAAGATCGTTGTCATGAGCCCGCGCCCAGGCCGCATTCATGAAATCATCGATTGCGATCTTGGCCCGGACAGACCACTTGAAATCAGGGAGTCCGAAGCGTTCCTGAAAATTGCCCACCGCGTCCGTGAGGGTTTGCGTTTGGGGCACATCCATGAATAAGGGCACTTTTCAACGGCATCGTGCTGGAGATCGTCCATGAAAGGCTTCCTGCACGACAGATTCATCCCCGTGGCGACTATACTCGCCGTCATTATTGCGCTTTGGTACGGCCTAGCGGTGGTACTCAACGCCCCGTTTGAGCGTGATCAGGCGACACGCGCAGGGACAGAAATCACCTTCTCGACGCTTGTCGCCAATACGATGCATCAGGACCGACCGGTCCTGCCCGCACCGCATCAGGTAGCTGAAGAAATCTGGAAAACCGTCTTCGGTGTCAAACCGAGTTCCAAGCGCAGCCTGATCTATCACGGATGGGTCACACTATCGTCCACCCTGCTCGGTTTTGTGCTTGGGTCGGCGCTGGGCGTTCTTCTCGCTGTAGGAATTGTTCATTCCCGCACACTCGACAAGAGCCTGATGCCATGGATCATCACCTCACAAACGATCCCGATCCTCGCCATCGCGCCGATGATTATCGTGGTCCTGAATGCCATTGGCATATCGGGCTTGCTGCCCAAAGCTATCATCTCCACCTATCTCTCTTTCTTTCCCGTGGCAGTGGGAATGGTGAAGGGGCTGAGATCGCCTGATGTGATGCATCTCGACCTCATGCGCACCTATAATGCATCAAGATCGCAGGTGTTCTGGAAACTGCGCTGGCCTGCGGCCATGCCATTCCTGTTCACATCGATGCAGATCGCCGTCGCGATCAGCCTCGTTGGCGCTATTGTCGGTGAATTGCCAACCGGTGCAGTCGCCGGTCTTGGTGCTCGGCTGCTTGCAGGCTCGTACTATGGCCAGACCGTGCAGATATGGGCAGCACTCGTTGCCGCTGCTCTGATGGCTGCGGTGCTGGTTGCGCTGATTGGCGTCGCGGCACAGCTTGTGAACCGACGCATGGGTGTAAAGCCGGAAAGGGCAGCCACATGATGACAGGCATCCTATCCGTCATAGCGCTAATAGCTGTTTCATGGCTGGTTGTGGGTTGGGTCGCAAGTCTCAAGACCCGTAACCCTTTGGGCCAAAAGCTTCTGGATATCGCAGTGCCAGCGCTCTTTGGCATCGCGATGTTATTGCTCTGGGAAGTAACCGTCCGGCTTTTCGCTATTCCTCAGGTTCTCCTTCCAGCACCATCAGCAATCTGGGCACGCATAACGGCGTCCGTACCAATTCTCTGGGCGGATTTCCGACAGACCTTTCTGAAGGCCGTCATCATCGGCTATGTGGCGGGATGCGGTCTCGGTTTCATAACCGCCATCATCGCCGACCGGATTCCATTCCTGCGTAAAGGCCTGTTGCCGCTCGGCAATCTGGCTGCAGCACTTCCAATCGTGGGCGTCGCACCGATCATGGTGATGTGGTTTGGCTTCGACTGGCAATCGAAGGCAGCGGTGGTCATCATCATGACCTTCTTCCCTATGCTGGTGAACACGGTTGCGGGCCTTGCCAGTACCGGGGCAATGGAACGGGACATGATGGAAACCTACGGCTCAAGCTACTGGCAGACATTGTTCAAGCTGCGTCTCCCAGCGGCCATGCCGTTCATATTCAACGCTCTCAAGATCAATTCCACCCTCGCACTTATCGGAGCGATCGTGGCGGAGTTTTTTGGCACGCCGATTGTCGGCATGGGGTTCCGCATCTCTGCGGAAATCGGGCGCATGAATGTGGATATGGTTTGGGCTGAAATCTTTGTAGCTGCTCTTGCGGGATCGCTCTCTTATGGGCTGATCGCGCTGATCGAGCGCAGAATGACATTCTGGCACCCTTCATACAGGAGGGCATAAGCCTGAATAATTGGCATCTGCAAAAATAAGGCAGACCAAAGTGCATTCCGAAAAGTGGGAACCGGTTTTCGGGCAAAATGCGCGGCAATAAAAAGAACCAGAGGAGAACTGAAATGAAAAAGGCAATTTCTTTATGCCTTGGAACAGCCGGACTGGCGCTCGCGCTTATGAGCAGTTCGGCAATGGCAGCCGACAAGCTGACCTTGCAGCTCAAATGGGTGACGCAGGGGCAATTTGCCGGTTACTATGTAGCCAAGGACAAAGGCTTCTATGAGGAAGAAAATCTC